>CAYUZF010000386.1:438-1503 GCA_964449615.1 uncultured Aureispira sp. | reverse complement strand
GTACTCTCAATTTACACTTTTTCAATGACTCTATTTTTTTTTGTCCTGTACTCAGTACTATTATATAATAGCAACCTTTAGTTATATGCTTTTTGTAAAAAGAGCACCGTTCTATTTTTTTGACCGCTGTTGGTCGGCGGGTGTGGGCGCTGGCATCCAACTGTTGTCGTAGGCTTGTAAGACGTCTGCGGCATGTACCGCCTGCACATCAATTTTTCCATCTGCATAGCTTGCCAGCGTCTTAAAGACCTCGGGGCGCTGCTTTTGCAACACAATTAAGGAAGCATTGGCAGCAGATTTCACAGCGATCGGAACGCCGCCGCCCAAATCGGCCCAATGACCACCTAAAATTAGGTTTTCTACTGGTGTTTTGTAATGAGCAATTTTGGCTTCCATATTGGCGCGTCCTGGACGCGCCCCCATGATAGAACCGCCTCGATTGTAGCTGTAGCGCCAATGGGTAACGGGCGACGCGACATCCATAAACAAAATATGACTGCGGAGGTCAATTTGTAACCGCTCCTCTATTCTATCCAAAATAATATTGGCAAACTCTTCTTTTATTTTATAATAGGTCTCTGTACGCACGTAGTTTCCTACCTCGTCAACCGTGCAGCCCCAGTTGTTTTTGTAATCCATATAGGCCGACGAATAGACGGTAAGAGTTCCTTTTCCATCAGGTGCTAGGGATTTATCGCGCAAACTTGGAGGAATGATGGAAATAGCCGTCGTGTGTGGATTCCCCGAATCGTGTTCGGCGCGCTTCACGCCTTCGGCCTGAATCATAATCAATTCTTGCTCAAAACCCAAGGCCTCGGTTGGGCAATCTAAAGCGATGGAGATGGCTACCGCAGAGCTGTACAATTCGGCTTTTTTAAGGTTGTCTTTTAGCTGCTGGGGAATGATCTCGCGGGGCAGCAAGCGCTCGTACAACAGCTCCACATCACAAGCGGCAATAATTTGTTTGGCCTTGATCTCGTGCCGTACTCCTTTGTATTCGAACGCTACACCAACAGCGGTTTTGTCTTCCAATAAAATTTGTTGGACGGTAGCGCCGCAAATTAG
>CAYUZF010000386.1:0-428 GCA_964449615.1 uncultured Aureispira sp. | reverse complement strand
TTAGATGGTTGTTGTAGTATTGCACCACATGCGCCAACCATTCTATAAACACTTGGCTTCCCCCTTCGGGCGGCAATTGATAGTCACCAAGGTACGCCCAAGCAATGGGAAACAGGCAAGACAATAAATCGTGTTCGGAGGCCCAATAACGGTGCAGAGCAGGATCTTTAAAAAATAGATTGAGCCCTTTTGGAACGCCTTCTTCGCCGTGGTACCAAATGTATCGAAAAAGTGGTTTGACAAAAGCCATTTTTTTGAGGCCGTGTGTGAGCTTGTCCAACACAGACATGGTTTCCGCCGTCCGAAAATTGTCCGCGTACTGCTCCCAAGTTTGAGCAATCTTTTTGGCCGCTTTGAAAAACTTTTCGATGCCTGCTTTTTCGTGGGGAAAATCGCGGATGAACTGCGCCTTTAGCGCATCGGGATTG
>CAYUZF010000385.1:0-1538 GCA_964449615.1 uncultured Aureispira sp. | reverse complement strand
GTGGCTGTAAATCGGTCGATGGCAAAGCCTTTTAAGCCAGGTGATTTAAACTCAATGCCTTCTATAGACAAAATCATGGTTTCTTCTGTAATATCGGAGGCTGTCAAATAACCCTTAACTACAAAATAGCCGGTGTCGGTGCCTCGTCCTACAGTAGCACTCCAATTCTCCCCCTCCATCACTTCGTAATAGTTATTGGTACCTATTGTTGTACTTTCGGTTTTAGTATTGCTGCTGCTGGTAGAGTGAGAGGTTTCTTCTGTCCAGTCTTTGTGTTCGCCTGTAGTAATGGCTTTAGACGCTCCTCCTTTTGCTTGAAATAGCCAAAGATCGAGGTCGGCTTCTCCCGACAAAGTTGTTGTATTAGAACCGTTGACACCTGTTACGGTGCCTTTGCTCTCCGTCTTTTCTGAGCCTGTTGTCTGGCTCTGCTCTACGGTATTGTCCACCTTAACCTCCTGACCAATTTCTAGGTCTCTGCTGCCTCCTAATTGTACGGCGCCTTTATCTTTAGAAAATTCGATAACATATTCAAAGTCTACGGTTACTTGACGATCCGAGCGCACGACAGGGCTTTGGCTCAACAAAGGTTTAGCCTCAAAATTATAAGCGTTGTCGCCTTTGGAAGTCGTTAGTTCAACCTTGCTTGGAATCGCATACGGTACGCGCTGCTCTTTGTCAATTGTTGTTAAGATTCTGCTAGTGAGCAAGGTGCCATCGTTCAGCGTAATTTGTAATTCTACTGCTTCGCCTTTGGCCAATGCATCGGGTTTGGGCAGCGGCCTTAGGGCTTGTCTAAACAATTGCTGTAGCGTGTCTAATTTGGCATAGCCGTCCAATATTCCAGCTAAATGGCTCAACAAACTAGAATCTATTTTAGTACCTGCTTGGGTAGCTAAGAGCGCATCGGGGTTTTTAATAAAATAGCCAATCGAATTCTTCCAAAGGGTACTGGTTTCTTGTACGGAGAGGTAAGTTTTGTCGTGGGCTTTTATGTTTTCTGCCAATTTAGGCACAAAAAAGTGGACTTCTGCACTGGTTAAGGTCGATTGAAACCCTTCTATTAATTTTTTGGCAACAAATTGTCTGTTGGGCTTTAATTTCAGGGTGTCTACCACTGCGCCTACTTTACCAAACCACTCGATGTACGCTTCTACCAAATCGTACTTACTCGTTCCGCTGTTTTCTGTGATGAGTGCCGTCAACAGTCCAGCGACATCAAAGAAGCCTCGGCGGTTGTACCAATGTTTGGCGATGACTGCTTCGGGGGTGTTGATGTTGGTGTAGGCGGCGCTCATAGCATTAACGTAGTCCTTGATTTCTAAGGAGTCGCCTCCAAGTCCTGCCACAATTCTCTGCCGAATCTCTTGTCCCAATTCAGGCTGTTCGCGTTGCCACTCTTTGCTCTGATCCAATAGAATGGCCATAAATTTGGGCTTGGTCATGGTATGGGTAGAATCCGTCCCTTTGTCGATGCTAATGATGTTCTTGATTTGCTCTCTCTGGTTGGCTAACCAAGCTTTGTACTCCTTTTTGAA
>CAYUZF010000384.1:0-1540 GCA_964449615.1 uncultured Aureispira sp. | reverse complement strand
ACCTGAGAATCGTTCAGCGAAACACACTACTAAAAAATTCGTGATAACCGTTAGTGTTTTGTTGAATTGTTTTTATCTTTGGTTGAACGGCCTTCTTAAATCAACTTATCATCATGTCCTGGAAACTATTTTTCTTGTTGTTAATTGCCTACAGTCTAAGTGCTTGTCACGTAGGCCGCTTTTTTATTTTTAATTTTGCAGACAGCAACGACCACAAAAAATTTCCAAAGATGGCCGTGCAAACCGCTTCCAATAAAGCACCTTTTAAATTTGCGCAAGTAGACAGCGCCCAAACGCGCGCCTTGCCTTTGTCCATTGATGGAAAAGACTACACCAAAACACAGTGGATGAAAAAAACGGGCACCATTGCTTTTATCATCATTAGAAACGATACCATTCTGGTGGAGGCTTACAACCACCGAGACGGCGCAGCCACTATTGTTCCTTCTTTTTCGGTAGCCAAGTCGTATACTTCTGCCCTTCTGGGTATTGCTCTGGCCGAAGGCTACATCGACAGCGTGCAGCAAAGCATACGCGATTTTTTGCCCGAACTGCCCGAAGAACCTTTTCAAGCCATCACACTGGAACATTTGCTCAACATGCGTTCGGGACTTCAATTCAACGAAAGCTACATCAACCCTTTTGGGCATGTGGCTACTTTTTATTACGGTACCCACCTCAAAAAATACACCCGCCGTTTGAAAGCAGCTTTCGCGCCCGACCAACGCTTTAAATACAACAGTGCCAACACCTTTCTATTGGGCTGGGCCATAGAGGCCGCGACCAAGCAAAAACTCCCCCTTTATTTGCAGGAAAAAATTTGGAAACCGTTGGGCATGGAATTCGACGCCTCGTGGAGTCTGGACAGTCGGCGCCACCAAATGGCCAAAGCATTTTGCTGCATCAATGCCCGTGCAAGAGATTTTGCTAAATTTGGCCGCCTGTATTTAAACTATGGCAATTGGGAGGGCCAAGAGGTTGTTCCTAGAACATGGGTTGCTGCTTCTACAGATTTCAAAACCGTCAACAACAAGCGCTACAAATACCAATGGTGGCACCGAGGAGATGCTTTTAAAGACGATTTTTTTGCACAGGGCATTTTGGGGCAATTTATTTACATCAACAGAGACAAAAATGCGGTGATGGTGCGCTTGGGTCGGCGCTACGGCACTATGAACTGGCCCAAGCTATTCCAATTATTTGCTAAAAAACTTTAACTATCAATAACGGTTGTCACGAATAAATTCGTAGTGAACGGCGAAGCCCTCACAGAGTAAAATTGGATCTTTTTCCGCCTTTAAAAACCCGCTAGCGGATCGCTCCGTCAAATGTACGCCGTACATTTGCCCTACGGGTCTACTCGCGAGTTTCTAATGCTCAATCTCGTTCCGAACAAAGTTCGGAACGAGAACTGATTAATTAATATACTGTATTAATTAGATCAGATCGCTTTGCGAGTACTTTTGCTTCGCTAGCCCTTCGGGGTTCATCGCTAAACAAAAAAATCTCTCAATTTAAGTCCCTATACAACTCTATTCGT
>CAYUZF010000383.1:955-1550 GCA_964449615.1 uncultured Aureispira sp. | reverse complement strand
CGAGCATTGTTGTTCAAAGTCGTCATGCCCAACTGCCGCAGTTTGTCCGCAAATCGCATCATGCCGTACCGCTTGAGCATGTGTACCGCAGGCACGTTGAGCGAGCGCGTTATTACGTCGTTGGCAGCGGCTACTCCCGAAAATTTTTCATCAAAGTTTTTTGGAGCATAGCCCCCAAAGTGCGAAGGGATGTCGGGAAACAACGTCCGCGATAAGCTGCTGCCATTGTCCAGCATCGCGGCATACAAAAAGGGTTTTAACATCTACCGCAGGGCTGTGCTGCTCGGCTGCTTGCGAAATGTTGCCCGCATAGGCCAATACATCGCCCGTTTGAACATCAATGATGAGCGCGGCAGCGTTGTGGATTTCGTTGGCTTGCAACAATTGGTAGTGTCGATTCAGAATGCCGTTGAGTTGCTGTTGTTTTTTTTGATCAATGGTAGAATGTAAAAGGCCTTCACTCTGCCCTGTCAAGACCAACTCTTGGTGTACCCGCTCTAACAAGTGGGGACTGGTGCGCGGCAGGGGTTGGGGCTTGTTGGGCAACGGTTCCAATTTAGCCAAACGGCAAGTGGTAGCATCCAAATAGCCCTTT
>CAYUZF010000383.1:0-945 GCA_964449615.1 uncultured Aureispira sp. | reverse complement strand
AGCCAATCGCGCTTGCTGCGTAGACGCTCGCGGTTGCGCCCCAAGTGGATTAGGCTGGGACTGTTTGGCAACACGGCCAACATGCAAGCTTCTGCCCAAGAGAGGTCTTTTGCACTGCGTTGAAAGTATTTCCAAGCGGCAGCATCCAACCCTACAACATTTCCCCCAAAAGGGGCGTTCGACGCATAAAATGCCAAAATTTCTTCTTTGGAATAGCTCCATTCCAAGCGCGTAGCTTGTATGGCTTCTTTGGCCTTCTCCCACAAATTGCGGTCGGGATTGCCCTTGGCCATTCTAATCGTCTGCATGTTGAGGGTGCTGCCGCCGCTCACGCGCCGCCCTTGCTGTGTATTGAGCCGTACTGCCCGCAAAATGGCCCACAAATCTACGCCCCAGTGTCGCTCAAAGCGCTTGTCTTCAAACGCAATAATAGCTGCTTTAAATTTTTCAGGGACTTGAGAATTGTGTGGAAAGCGCCATTGTCCATCGGTGGCAATTTTAGCGCCCAACAATTGCCCTTCTCGATCCAATAAAACGGTAGATACAGGATGGTTGAACAAAGGCTTGGGCAAGCAGAAATAGTACCCCATACCCACTACAAGCAAACTGCCGAGCAAGATTTTTTTTTTTTGTGGACGCAGGTAACTAAAAGGGTTCATGGCGGTTGTATGTTTTTTATTGTTCTTGTTTCTAATAAGGTACAACTATTTGGCCGCTTTTCGGTGTGTGCTGGGCGTGTTTCTGTTGGGTTGAGTATTTGGTGGTGTGAGGGATTGTGTGGATGAAAGTATAAAATTTCTTAGCGCGTGTTGGCAGGGTGTAACTATGCTGTGAACTCGGTTGTAGTTGCTCGCTACACTAAATAAATAATTCCAACAAAATAAATACAGTGTAACAAAAATAATCAACCATCTTTAAGCGAGCCTTTTTTCCCGAACAAGTGCG
>CAYUZF010000382.1:0-1559 GCA_964449615.1 uncultured Aureispira sp. | reverse complement strand
CATAATCAACGGGATAACCATCAGGAACGAAAACCGCGCTGCACGCTCTTTGTCAATATCCAGCAACACACAGGTAGAAATAGTAGCCCCCGAACGGGAAATACCTGGCGCTAGAGCCACCGCTTGGGCAATGCCCACAACCAACGCCTCTTTGAGACCGACTTTACGGTCGCTGGGTTTGGCTCTATCGGCCAAAAACAACAGCAAGCCCGTCACCCAAAGCATCAAACCAATCAACAGAGCCGATCCTGCAAACGTTCCTTCAATTTGGTCGGCATACAGCACACCAACCAGCGCGGCGGGAATCATGGACACCACAATTTTGACCGCATACCAAAACTCCTCGTTGATTTTAAATTGAAACAGGCCGCGAAAAATATCTGCAATTTCTCGGCGCAACACTACGCAGGTACTCAATACCGTCGCTAGATGTAGCAGTACGTTGAACGTTACCCCAAAGGGACTGTTCTTTTCCTGCAACTCAATGCCCATCATCATCTTTCCCAATTCCAAATGCCCGCTGCTGCTCACAGGCAAATATTCGGTCAAGCCTTGAATAACTCCTAAAATCAGCGCCTCTAACCAATCCATAGTTTTGTTGTGTTGTACCTATTTAGAAAAGGACTACGCGTTGGAATCTGTCCCTGTATTCAGGTTGATTGGCGTGTGCTCTTTGGGAGATTTGAAAATGGCCAACACCACCACAGCTAAACCCAGTAGTACCACAAAAGGCGCTAAAGTAATTCTGCGAAAGCTGTAAATTTCATCGGCGATCCATTCATCAGAGGCATTTTGTCCGCCTGACATTAAAAACATACCCACAATTACAACGAACAAGCCTACGCCTATAATGATGTAATTTTCTTTAGAAAACAGCAATGGAGTAGGTTCCTCAACAGCGCGACGCGTCCGCTTTTTAGAAGTCTCTGTTTTTACCGTACTAACGCGGCTTGATTTTTTGTTGGTCTTGTTGAGATCCTTCGTATTTCTTTTTAAATCATCCTCTTTTGCCATTGTTTTATTTTTTTGTCGAGCAAATAATTAATGAAGTTGTTCGGGTTGTTCTTTTATTAAGTTACCGCGAGCAGCCAGCCAGGGCAAGCACAAGCCCGCAATCAATAGCCATCCTGAAATAAAAATACTCCAGAACTCCAATTGATGCACTCCTAACACGGCCCAGTCTTGTTCCAGCCAATAGCGCGTCCCCCAAAGTGCTGCCACAGCGAGCATGGCACTTGCCAAGCCTTTGCGCCAACTTTGTCGGCGGTAGTTTTCTTGCAAGACTTTCAAAGGGGCTTTTTCTTGTGTTAATGCTTCTCGCAGGGCTAATTTAGTGTTGTTTCTCAACAATACATACACCACTGCTATAAAAAGGCACAACAAAATCAACAACAGCCCTTCTGCCTGTCGAATTCCTTGCTGCCAATCTTCCAAAGGCACTTCGTTGTAAGCCAATTCTGCCACCACACGTTCGGCCTTCCATGTAGCCACCAAGCTACCAAGCTGCCCTTCATAGTCCCCTGACAAAGCCCAAATTAAGACATTTGGCAAAGGATTTT
>CAYUZF010000381.1:0-1599 GCA_964449615.1 uncultured Aureispira sp. | reverse complement strand
TTACTCCATCATCAACCTTTGAATAGGCAAATCCTACTTTTGTCCTGTACTTAGACATTTTTTATAAAATAATTATTAGCCTTGCGCTGATTCACCTGTAAACGTATTGCATCAATGAATCCATTACTCTATACCGACGGTTACAAAGTCGACCACCGCCGCCAATATCCCGACAACACCACGCTTGTTTATTCCAACTGGACGCCCCGCAAAAGCCGTGTGGAGGGCGTGGAAGAAGTGGTCTTTTTTGGCCTACAGTTTTTTATCAAAAAGTACATTCTCGACGATTTTGAGCAAAACTTTTTTGCCCAGCCCAAAGACAAAATTGTAGCGCGCTATGCGCGCCGCATCAACAACTACCTCGGCTCCAACAGCGTAGGCACGGCTCACATTGCCGCCTTGCACGATTTGGGCTACTTGCCAATGGTGTTAAAAGCGTTGCCCGAAGGGGCGAGCGTTCCCATTCGCGTGCCGATGTTTACCATGTACAACACCCTCCCCGAATTTTTCTGGTTGACCAACTACTTTGAAACCCTGCTTTCGGCAACGGTCTGGATGCCTTGCAACTCGGCGACGTTGGCCAAAAAATACCGTTCTATCTTAGACCACTACGCCCAAAAAACCTCTTCGGTACCCGAATTTGTCGATTGGCAAGGCCACGATTTTTCTATGCGCGGTATGGCGGGTTTGGAAGCGGCCATGATGTCTTCGGCGGGACATTTATTGAGCTTCACAGGGACGGACACCATTCCGAGCGTTGATTTTTTGGAAACGTATTACAAGGCCGATTCGGACAAAGAATTGGTGGGCGGTTCGGTGGCAGCAACAGAGCATTCGGTAATGTGTATGGGTACCAATTCTGGCGAACAGGAAACCTTTAAACGTTTGGTAACAGAAGTATATCCCAACGGCATTGTATCCATTGTATCCGATACTTGGGACTTGTGGAAAGTACTCACCGAATACCTGTCCAACCTAAAATCAGAGATTCTAGCGCGGGACGGCAAGGTGGTGATTCGCCCCGATAGCGGCGACCCTGTGGCTATTATTTGTGGCAACCCCAATGGCAAAAGCGAGGTAGAACGCAAGGGCGTCGTAGAGAGTTTGTGGGAGACGTTCGGAGGCCATACCAACGATAAGGGATACAAAGAATTGGACAGCCATATTGGGGCAATTTATGGCGACAGCATTACGCTAGAGCGCGCCGAGCAAATTTGTGCACGCTTGGCCAAAAAAGGCTTTGCCTCGACCAATGTGGTGCTGGGCATCGGCTCCTTTACTTACCAATACAATACCCGCGATACCTTCGGCTTTGCCATGAAAGCCACCTACGGCGAGGTAGATGGACAGGGCCGTGAAATTTTTAAAGATCCCATTACCGACGACGGTACCAAAAAATCCGCCAAAGGGTTGATCAAACTGACGAAGGAAAATGGTCAATATGTTTTGCACGACCAGGTGAGTTGGGCAGAGGAACAGCAAGGCGAATTAAAAGAGGTGTTTAGAGATGGGAAGCTGTTGGTGGATTGGACGCTGGCAGAGATTCGGGCGCGCATTCGAGAGTAAGCACAGCCAATAGACATTATTACGAATAATTTT
>CAYUZF010000380.1:0-1688 GCA_964449615.1 uncultured Aureispira sp. | reverse complement strand
GCTCGCTTAAAAATGGTTGATTACTTCTGTTACAATGTACTAAGCAACGACGGGTAGTTTTTGGGCAGCCTTACAGGATGGGCATCCGTTCAAAAATAAAGGAATAATCGGCAACGTGGGGGGGGGGACCTGTTGTCGGATGTTTATTGTGGTCGACCGCTAATTCTTCCAGCCTTTCAATTCTTGCTCTCGGTGGTGCAGCACCACTTCTACGTTGTAGTTGTCTTCTAAAAACGCGGCGATAGCATCGGCAGAATAAACCGAGCGGTGTTGGCCGCCTGTACACCCAAAATTAATACTCAAATGGGAGAATTGACGCTCCAAATAATTTTCTACCGCAGGTTGCACTACAGCTTTAACATGGTCTATAAATTCTCCGATATTGCTTTTTTCTTCTAAAAATTGCTGTACCGAAGCATCGCGCCCTGTTAGCTTTTTGTACGGTTGGTAACGCCCTGGATTGTGAATAAAACGACAGTCAAACACAAAGCCACCACCATTGCCCGAATTGTCTACTGGAATGCCGCGCCGATAAGAAAAGCTTTGTACGGTAACCATCAAGCGCTCGGCATCGCCTGTATTTTTTAATACATGGGTTGAATGGTGCTGTGCAATCAACGCCCGCAAGACTTGTTGAAGATGCGGCAGTTCTACTGGTACCAACTGTTGCTCCAACAACCACTGAATGTTTTTAAGCGCGTAGGGAATGCTCTCTATGAAATGCGTTTTGCCCTGAAACAAACCTTTATAACCGTAAGCTCCCAACACCTGCAAGCTTCGCAACAATACAAATCCATAGAACGTAGCTTTGAAAGCCCGCTGGTCTATTTTTTTTAAGTTAGTAAGCGCCTGTAAATAATGTTCCAATAATTCTTGCCGCAAGGCTTGTGGCAAATCGGCTTTGGCTTGGTACAACAAAGAAGCCACATCGTACTGCAAAGGGCCGTATTTGCCGCCCTGGTAGTCAATGAAATAAACCGCATCGTCTTTGACCATGATGTTTCTAGCTTGGCAATCGCGCATCATAAACGACTGGGCTGGCACCTGCGCCAAGTAATCAATTAGGCAGTTGAAATCGCGTTCCAACGCTGCTTCGTTGTACGGCACCTCTTTGGGCTTTAGAAAATAATACTTAAAATAGGCCGTATCCCACAACATGTTGTTGCGGTTAAAATGACTCGGTTGTTGATAATCACCGACAGGTAACCCCTCAATTCCGTTGATTTGCAAGCGCGCTAAGGCTTCTAGGCTTTTTTTATAATAAGCAACAGTACTTGCGGCAATTTGATTGTCCTGCCGGTGTTGCTCCAACTGTTGCAACAAGGTGCAATCCCCTAAGTCTTCCAACAGGTACAAATTGGCCTCGTTGGGCATACTGTACAATTTAGGAACGGGCAAGCCTTGATTTAGAAAGTGTTGGGTATAGGCCACAAAAGCCGCGTTTTCTTCTGCATTGGGATTGTAAGCAATCAAGGCGCTTTTGCTGGCACTAGTGGCGCGAACATAGCGCCGTTCGGAGCCAGAAGCGGGCAAAGTTTCCAATTTTTCTGCGGGTTCGTTGGCCCAAGTTTCAAAGTAGGCCTTTAGGTGGGCGGTAGCTGGTAGCATCAGTGGTAAGATAGAGGGCGATGAAAACATATGTTTAGAAATAGAACGGACTAACTTAATTCTTTAAAAGCGCGGTAAAG
>CAYUZF010000379.1:0-1723 GCA_964449615.1 uncultured Aureispira sp. | reverse complement strand
CCGAAATGTAATGGTGGTCCAAAATCAATTCCTTCAGGTTTTTAATGCTGGTATTATCCAACAGTGCTTCGGCGCCTTCGTCACTTAAAGTACCATTGGACAAATCTAGTACTTCAAGGCGTTGAAGAATGGGATCATCGAGCAACTTTTCAGCCAATTGATCGGCAATTTCGCTGTTGCACAAACCCAAATAGCGCAAAGAAGGAAAATGATCGTTGCCATCGCCGCGATAGCTGGCTACCACCTCCGTAGGACTGGCCGAGAAGCCATAATTGTCGCTGCCCAGCCACAATTCTAGATGCTCCAGTGCAGGCAATTCCGATTCCGATAAATCGCTGAAAATATGGTTGCCCATGCCTCCTGTTTCTAGCACTAATTTCTTTAAATTTGGATGATCAAGAACCCCCAACGAAAGGCCATTTCCTCCCCGTACCTGAAAAAATTCCAATAGAGGAAAAGCGTTTAGAAAAGCATGATAAGAGGTGTTCTCAATCCAAGAAACTTCGTTTTCTTCCTGACTGATGTCCCCTACAAATATCGCTTTGAGCGATTGCAATTGATCCTTGTGTTGGATGAGCAAGTCCAAAAGGGTATCGGGCGTGGAGTCGTGTTCCTCGTCCCACATTCCGATTACCAAAGCACTTATTTGCCCTGCTTTATCATCGTCGATAAATTTTTTCAAGTTTTCAGGAACATCGTGTTCTCCATCGTAATCGGTGTAAAAGCGATAGGCGACATCGAGTGCTTCAATGCCTTTTTCAGGATCAAAATTAACGACTCTTTGGCCGTAGAATTGTGCGGCGTTGCTGTAAAAACCCATAAGTGAATGGTGTGTTTGAAGTAAGGAAGTGGATTGCCCAGCTAATTTACTAAAATTATACGGAGGACGAAAAGCTCTTCTAGGATTATTATTCCAATAAAAAATAGCTTATCAAAAACACGGAAAGCATGTTGGATATACCTTACAAAAGTCTAGTAAAACGGGCTATTGCTACCTACACTTTGTTGCCTTCAATGAATTTTCTTAATTTGTCAAAAAGCAATTAATTACAATCGCCGTACCCAGTAAAAACCAATTGTTTATGCAATTAAAAAGTCTAACGGTACAAGACTTGCCCAGCTATACCAACTCGGAAGCCTACAAACGCTCGGATTACATCGCCATTAGCAAACAACGCGCTTTATCGCATGGGTACAACCCTCGTGCAAAAGCCGATGATGTGGTCTTGGTTTTGGTGTACGAAGCGGAAGAAATGGTGGCTTATCTGGGCGTTTTTGCAGACGATTTGCATTTTAAAACAGGGGTGGAACACGTGGGCTGGTTGAGTTGCATGTGGGTCAACCCCAAAATGCGCGGTCGGGGTATTGCCAAAAAATTACTGCAAACCGTCTTTGAAGCGTGGGACTACAAAATTTTAGTAACCGAATTCACCCCAGCGGCAAAAGGTTTGTACGACCGCAGCGAGCAGTTTACGGATCTGGCAATGCCGCAAGGTTGGCGCGGCTACTTGCGTCCCAATTTGGCAACGCTGCTGCCCAAAAAAGCAGAAAAGTGGAAAAAATGGAAGCCGCTGTTGCGTTTGGCAGATGGGCTGTTGGCGCTGCCCAATGCGCTGCGTTTGTGGGCCAGGTCTAAGCCTTCGGTACAGGCTGCGGGGTACAGTTTTGAATATTTGTCGGAGCTAGATGCGGAGGCGTGGAGTTTTGTACAAACACAGCAGCA
>CAYUZF010000378.1:0-1736 GCA_964449615.1 uncultured Aureispira sp. | reverse complement strand
TTAATATTCCACAAGATTATTTAGAAGAGCACGCCGAAGAAATAGATGCACCTGTGGCCGTTCATCGCAAAACCCTAGAGGCCAGCGATAAGTTCTTATGGGGAAATGCCCCTTCGGGACTTGCTTCAACGGGAGGTTGGAGCGATGCGAATAAGGCTTTTTACCAAGAGTTGGTCACGGATATTCTGACCACCCCCAAATATTTCAAACGCTACTTAATTCGCAGCATAGAGGCTACTTTTGCACAACTATTTTATGTGGACTTTGATCCCATTTCAGAAAAATACCACCACTGGATGTTTGGCGCGTCCATGCATCGGTACAAGCATTACAGAATTGCTATTGAGCAAGGGCGACAAGCCTTGCGGGAGTACCGACCGGCGGACATTGCTTTGTTTAACCACTTACAATACTTCGTTTTTCTATTGTCTGTTTTAATTGTGTTTTGGGGATTGCTGTACAGGGAGATGCCGCCTTCGGTTCGAGCGCTGTGTTTTTTACTGATTTTGGGCCTATTGGTCAATGCCTTTATAGCAGCGGCGACTTCGGGCGTATACGACCGTTACCAAAGCCGAGTAGCTTGGCTGATTACGCTGCCTGCTTTTTGGATGCTTAACAATTGGTGGGAAGAGCAGCGACCACTGCTTAAAACATTTTTTACCCCATCCTAAACTCCTAATTTATTACCATGCGCTTATCTACTGTTCAAATACTGGCGGGTTGCTTGTTGGGAGCTGTTTTTCTTTGTTCGCCTGCTTACTACAATCTTTTACCGCTTTGGTTTCGAGACACCCCCGCTTACCTAGAGGCGGGCTTTGACAATGTATTGACCCACCGCGTGGCGTGGCCTTACGGCGCTTTTGTGCGCCACGGCAGTTTATCCGAGAGTCTTTGGTTGGTCCTTCTTTTGCAAGGATGTTTGCTAACAGGCGTGTTGTATTTTGCCTTTAAGTTGGTGTTCAAAACGCAGCGCGCTTGGCATTTTTTGTTGTACACTATTTTTGCGGGTATGACAACCGCTGCTTCTTTTCACAGCAGCCATTTGGCACCCGATGTTTTTACACCAATGCTGCTACTGCTGTTGGGCATGCTGCTTTTTGTCCCTAATTTAAATAGGCGCGAGCAGGTGATTTTATCCCTTTTATTTGTAGTTTCTATAAGTATGAGCCAGACCCATTGGGCGTTGGTAGTAGTGAGTCTATTGCTCTTGGCATTGAGTTGTCTTTCGACGAATCTATTGGCTTATTATAAAAAAACAGCTTTATCTTGGAAACGGTTGGGCTGGGTGCTGGGGCTATCGTTGGGGACTTATTTGATGGTGAGTAGTGTACATTGGGGAATGGGCGGTAATTTTAAACCGAGTCAAGGAGGAAGTTTTTATCTGTTTGCACGCCTTTGGGATTTTGATGTGGCACAAGATTATTTACAAGAAACGTACTGTTCCAGTAAAGAACATCCCTTGTGCAACCAAATAGATGCATTGGTTCGAGGGAAGGATTATTTACACGGCAAAGAACTGCCCAACTTGCAAAACCAGGGAGGCTGGACGGCAGAAAACGAACAACTTTTTGCCCAAATCAACCGCGAAATATTGACAACTCCTACCTACTTAAAGCGCTATTGCATTAAAAGTTTAGAGCAGACCTTTGCACAATTAGTGTTAGTAGAAATGCAGCCCAATCGTTTTGAAGAGCGCGAAGCCCTCTTGGCAAGTATAGTCCGTTTTTATCCCAACT
>CAYUZF010000377.1:1054-1738 GCA_964449615.1 uncultured Aureispira sp. | reverse complement strand
GCTTGGGTTTTGAATCCGACCGTATGAAAACGGGTACCCCTGCGCGGGTAGACGGCCGCACCATTAATTGGGACGTGTTGGAAGCCCAGCCAGGCGACGAACCTGCGGGTAAATTTTCCTACACAGCTACTCCAACCTTGAAAGAACAGCGCCCTTGCCACATTACGTACACCAATAAGAAGGTGCATGAGATGTTGAAGACGGGTTTTGACAAATCACCCATGTTCACAGGGCGCATTCAAGGCATTGGCCCGCGCTACTGCCCTTCTATCGAAGATAAAATTGAGCGGTTTGCCGATAAGGAACGCCACCAATTGTTTGTAGAGCCAGAAGGTTGGAACACCTGCGAAGTTTATGTCAACGGTTTTTCAAGTTCGTTGCCAGAGGATGTGCAATTCAAAGCCATGCGGTTGATTCCAGGTTTTGAACAGGCCAAAATGTTTCGGCCTGGTTACGCCATCGAATACGATTTCTTTCAGCCTACGCAACTAACCGTTTCTTTGGAAACGCGTTTGGTGAAAAATCTGTTTTTCGCAGGGCAAATCAACGGTACTACGGGGTACGAAGAAGCCGCCGCGCAAGGCTTAGTGGCCGGCCTGAACGCGCATTTGAAAATCAATGACCAAGCGCCCTTTGTCCTCAAACGCTCGGAGGCTTATATTGGCGTGTTGATCGACGATTTGA
>CAYUZF010000377.1:0-1006 GCA_964449615.1 uncultured Aureispira sp. | reverse complement strand
CAAAGAGCCTTACCGCATGTTCACCTCGCGGGCCGAGCACCGTATTTTGTTGCGTCAAGACAACGCCGATTTGCGCTTGACGCCTTTAGCCCAAAAACTGGGTTTGGACGTTCAAGAGCGCATGAATCGCGTACAAGCTAAACAACAAGCGTACGAGAAAATCGCCAACTTTGTTCGCCAAACCAGCATTGCGCCTTCCGAAATCGACCAGATTCTACAGGCCAAAGGCTCTGCCCCCTTGCGCCAAAAAATGAAATTGCATAAAATCTTGCTGCGCCCCAACATGGGCTTGGAGGATTTCAAGCAAGCCATGCCCAACGTGCGCGATTTCTTAGCTCAATTTGATCCCGAATTTGTGGAAGGGGCAGAAATTAACCTCAAATACGAGGGCTACATTCGTAAAGAACAAGAGCAGGTCAATAAAATGAACCGCTTAGAAGATGTGCGTTTGTACGATATTGATTATGCCACCATCAAAGGTCTTTCTTCGGAAGCCGTAGAGAAACTAAACCAATTGCAACCTGCTACCATTGGGCAGGCCAGCCGTATCAGTGGGGTGTCTCCTGCAGATGTTTCGGTGTTGTTGGTGTATGTGGGGCGGTAGTAACAATGTGGAAACAGGCGTCTTGGTGCTGCCCGTATCTGCCCTTATTTCGCTTTACTGTTTTATAGTAGGCTACATACTTTTATAGGTAAAGGGCGCTGTAGTTATTCGTTTTTTGTGGATTAATTTTATAATTCCCTTTCTTTCAATCTATTATTGGTTGCGTTTTTACTTTTCTGCCTATACCACTCAAAAGAGTAGTATAGGCTTTTTTATATTCTATAAGCGTACTATTATCATTGCTCTATCAAATAAAATAGACTTCTGAAATAGAAACTTCTATTTATGGTTTCATTTTTAAACAATGTAATTGGTTCATCTTTCTAAATAATTACCTACTTGATAAATTTCTGAGTACAGGACAAAAAAAAATAGAGTCATTGAAAAAGTGTAAATTGAGAG
>CAYUZF010000376.1:1448-1741 GCA_964449615.1 uncultured Aureispira sp. | reverse complement strand
GCAAGCGTCCAAGATGATGATGTTCATTTCATTTTCGGCATATTCCAACTCTGACAAAACACGCCCCAAGTCTACCGATTCAAATTCAATGTCCTGCGCTTTGTGTATTTCGGCAGTGACTGGCACCAAGAAATTACGTCCATCGGATTGTAAACCGTGTCCTGCGTAGAAAAACAGTCCTATGCCACCGCGTTCTTTGAGCTTGGCACCAAATTCCCGAATGGCTTTTTTCATTGTTTTTTGATCCAAATCGGTGTATAAATAGGCATCAAAACCAGAGCGTTGTAACTCCT
>CAYUZF010000376.1:0-1438 GCA_964449615.1 uncultured Aureispira sp. | reverse complement strand
CGCATCGTTGGCAGGGTTTTTTAGGGGGCTTTGGTTGTATTGGCTGTTGCCAATGACTAGCGCTGTGCGAACAAGTGAGGTATCAATGTTACTAAGTGCTTGAAAATATTTGCCATCGTAAGTACTAGAACGGCCAGCAACGCCAAAAGGCGCATTGGGCGTATCGGCATTGTCCTGGTCGGCTGCAATAACTTCGGTTTGTTTTTCTACCAACTCCCGAACATAAGTGCCATCTTTCCAGATCCCTTTCTGTTCTGTGCCATCTTTATACGTGTAGACCCCTTCGCCGTGGCGCACATTGTTTTTGTACTCTCCGATGTATTGTTCGCCTGTTGCCCAAATAAACGTTCCGTAGCCCTGGCGTTTTCCATTTACAAAAGGCCCCTTGTAAACACTGCCATTAGCACCATAATACGCGCCTCGTCCATGTGGTACAGCATTCTGGAACTCCCCGATGTATTTATCGCCGTTTTTATAAATAAAACGTCCTTTGCCGTTTTCACAATCGCCAATAGTACAACCTATTTTTTGGGCGTATAGATTAGAAGAAACCAGTACAGCCAGTAAGAAAAAGAAAGTAACAAAACCAAACTTCATAAGACAATATAATTAGATACTAGCTAAAGTAGAGCAAACAATTTTAGCTAATAAACAGGTGATTATAATACGGTATTATAACAAAATTCAACTATCGTTCCAGCTTTAGAAGATAAGATTAATCGGTTGGAGGATTTAAATCTCCTTTCACTGGAGGAGGATCGCCTTTATGTTCGGTATCCAACTCTTGTTCGTGGTGTAAATCCTCGACAATTTCTTCGATAATGGCATCGTTTTCCACGGGATCGTCCGACAAATCAATGTACTCAATAATTTCGCGCAACTGCGAATGCGAAGGCGGTGCAGCCGTGACATAAGCCTCCGTCAATTCGTCGAGTTGTTTGCGTGATAAATCATTGATGGGGCGACTCTTGCCGCGTTGCAAGGCATAAGCAAAACGCTTGGGCTTGATGTCTACGTGTTTGTATTTACATGCCGCAATAATAAACTCCGCTCCCAGAAAAATCAATTGTGCTGAGTAAGATACCCAAATTAAAATAGCGATGACGGAGCCCGCAGCTCCATAAGCCGAAATCATGTTGGTTTTACTCAAGTAAATCCCCATCAAAATTTGCCCAAAAGAGAATAAAATCGCTGAGAAAAATGCGCCCATCCAAACAAATTTCCAGCGCAGCCGTACCGCAGGTAATATTTTATACAAAAAAGCAAAGAACAACGTCAATAAAAAAACAGAAATAGCCAAATTAAGCCCTACGAAAAAATAATCCGTCAAGTACTCCATATAAGGCACCACAGGTTCAGGCAATACATCATAGAGGAGGTACTGATTTTCAATAACAAAGTCACTAGCTTTGAGCATCAAGGCATTTAAAACAATAGA
>CAYUZF010000375.1:0-1794 GCA_964449615.1 uncultured Aureispira sp. | reverse complement strand
ACAAAAAGGCCTACAAGAAGTACGAAAGTACCATGGATGAATTTAAAGAGAAGGAGATGCCTAAAGAGCAGTATTTCCTAGACGCTTTGCAGGCGAGCATTTCGGCTGATGATCCAAACTTACCAGAAAATGTGGCGGCGGCACAGGAGGAGGCGAAAGAGGAGGAGCAGTATGATTTTAGACGTTGGGAAGAGAAATACGAAGCGTGGTTGAATGAGACGATAGCAAAGTTGAACGAAGAAGACACCAGTTATTCAGGAAAAGTTATTGACAAGGAACAATTGGCCGCAGAAATTCAATCCAAGACAGGGGCGCCTGTTTACGCACAGGCCTTTTGGCAAAGTGTTATTGACAAAACGCTACAAGCAATAGAAAAGCAGCCTGACCCTGTGTTGTATGACCGTGCTACGGCCTTAGCCATTGAAATCTTGGATCAAGAAACGAAGCAATTTGTTACCGAAGCGTTTTTAAAACAAGCCAGCCAAAGCCCCGATACCAAAATGCCCTTTGGATTACAAGAATGGATTGCGGCTTGTGTGGACGAGCAACAAGAAACCTACGCCCAATTTAAAGAACAATATACCGAGTGGACAGGCGAGATTGTGCAAATGGTGAGCCGTTGTGAAGACAAACTAGACAGTAGAAACTTTAAAGTGGATGTCAAAAAATTGGCGCAACAACTCGAAGCGCCGCTCAATTTTACCGTGAATGGGCAGCCAGCTGGAACAACCCTATTGGTTACACTGCTCCAACACTTGCCCCAAGAGAAAACGGTACATTTTGAAGCGCTCAAACAAGCGTGGAAAAAGGGCGTGACGCAAATACAAGCAGAGACCGTTGTAGAACAGTTGTGGCAGGACATTATTTTACATCCCAATGCTCCGCACGGGGTGCAACAATCTATCGCGGACTTTTTCACCAATGCGCCCACCTTAGATGAATTTGTATCGGCTTTGGAAGATTCGCGGTACTTCTCAAAAAAACGCCAACTAATTAAATACGGGGAGACGGAGTCCATTCTTGTAGATGTAGCAGTAGAATGGCTAAATGTACGGATGTTGTTGTCAGCAGCGGTTTTAGAAATAGTCGAAGAATTGGGTTTCGAACGGGCGGCCAGTATGATAGCAGGCGCCTTAGGTGGCGGCGATGTACAGGTAAATCGAGAAGGCGGTCTGCTGGTGCGTCCCACAGATCCAATGACGTATAGAATAGCGCTTCCCATAAAGCTCATTTCAAGCAAAGAGAACGTGCCTGCACTGGCAGTGCCAAGTAAATTAGTAGCTGACAGTATCAAGTTTAGAGGAGATACAGACGGATTTTATGAGGTAGAGATACTGCGCGTATATACAACAACAGAAGAACCCATCTTGACGGCCCCCAACACTTATCGCCAGCGCCTGATGATCGCTACTGTAGTGAAGGATGCACCGATTTCTACAGCGGTATCTGCGGCCTTGTTAATAGGGACAGAAGTAACGATTAACAAGCACCCACGGGTAGTGTCTGTTGATTTTGCAATAGATATAGAAAGTAGTTACAATACCGCAACGGATAGTTATACCATTCGTTTTGTATCTGGTACGGTAGATGCGGAGCAGCAAGATCCCATCATTCGTACCCTTACGGCCGAATCAGTACGGGAGTTGGAGTTGAAGGTGCATGAGTAAATTTTTTATTTTAGAAGTTAATACTCTATAAGACCCTTTCCTTACCCGATCAAAAAGAACTGCATTGTGTGCGTGCTAAGTACCGCCTAGAAAACCCTAAAACGACGCCCCAGCGCCTTGCCAACTA
>CAYUZF010000374.1:1592-1829 GCA_964449615.1 uncultured Aureispira sp. | reverse complement strand
AACTCTTGTACCATTCGCAGGCGGTAGTTTTGTGATTTATTAGAATGAATGACACCAATCGGCTCTTTCAAACTCGCTTGTAGGGCTTCTTGCAATTGGTCAGCGATCTTTTTGGTCGGCGCAAAAAGTAGAATCTTAGTCCAATCCTGGTTTTCTTTTAACAACAAATGCAGCAAATTGAGTTTGCTGTTGTAATTGGGCAGTACATACGCCAATTGCGTCACGCCATCAGCCGAG
>CAYUZF010000374.1:1129-1491 GCA_964449615.1 uncultured Aureispira sp. | reverse complement strand
AGCTGCTCTACCTCTTCCATCATTGTGGCCGAAAATAAAATACTTTGGCGCCGTTCGGGCAGCAAATCAAACAAGTTGTTCAGCTGCGGCAAAAAGCCCAAGTTCAACATTTCATCCACCTCATCAATCACCAATTGCTTGATGGTTTTGAGCTTAATGGCACGGCTCAACGCCAAGTCCACCAACCGCCCAGGCGTTGCCACTAAAATGTCCATGCCTTCGGCCAAGACGTCCTTTTGGGTATTCATATTCACGCCCCCATAGGCCCCCTTCGCTCGAATCGAGGCATAAGTCGTCAGTTTTTCAATTTCCCCCAGCACCTGCACCACCAATTCCCGCGTAGGCACCACAATCAGCACCCG
>CAYUZF010000374.1:0-1119 GCA_964449615.1 uncultured Aureispira sp. | reverse complement strand
TAGAAAATTTGAGCTGTCGCAAAATTGGTAGCAAGTAGGCAAAGGTCTTGCCCGTCCCCGTCTGTGCCACGCCCACCACATCCCTTCCCGACATAATCACGGGAAAAGCCGCCACTTGAATAGGCGTAGGCGTATCGAGTTGCAAATCTTCGAGCGCATTGCGCAGCGCGTTGTTGAGGTTGAGGTCGTTGAAAGTCATCGGTAGCGTGCTTTTTTGTAAAGGTACGCTTTTTATAAGAATAAGAAAATGCGTTGCAAGCTTTGAAAGACGACGCCCGTGCAAATGTTTCACACAACACCAAAACCAACTTCAAAATAGCAACCGCACTAAAAAACATGGCGATAGCCCCCCATCCTTAGATAGAAAGGAGAGCAGTACAGGAGTTGTAGAAAAGAGAGGAAATTCGAACAATCGTCGAGTTTTGGGGTTAGTTTTCATGAGTTGAAAATTTCTCTAAACAAACCTAACATCAACAAACCAATCTCCAAACAATGCTCAACAAAGACTACTGGCAAAGCCGCTACGACAACCAACAAACAGGCTGGGACACGGGCAGCAGCACGCTCCCCATCAAAAAATATGTAGACGGCATCACCGACCCACAAGCGCGCATCTTAATCCCTGGTTGTGGCAACGGACACGAAGCCCGCTACCTACACCAACAAGGGTTTGAAAACGTGTATGTCTGCGATTGGGCGGCAGCGCCGCTGGAAGCACTGGCAGCATCTTGCCCTGCTTTTCCAAAAGAACACTTGATTCAGGGCGACTTTTTTGCGGTGGAGTTGGAGCCGCTGGATTATATTTTGGAACAGACTTTTTTCTGTGCGATTGATCCCGCATTGCGCCCTAATTATGCAAAAAAAACCGCCCAACTGTTGAAGCAGGGCGGTAAAGTAGCGGGCGTGTTGTTTAATGAAAATTTGCAGTTGGGACGGCCTGGCCCACCCTTTGGTGGCAACGCCAAAGAATACCGCCACTATTTTGAGCCGCATTTTTCGGTGGTGGAGCTACAGCCTTGCTACAATTCCATTCCACCTAGAGCAGGTTCCGAATTGTTTGTACAATTGACCAAATAAACTTAGTACAGTGTAACAAAAGTTTTTTGACATAAAAGTAGT
>CAYUZF010000373.1:0-1831 GCA_964449615.1 uncultured Aureispira sp. | reverse complement strand
CCTTCGGATGCACTCGTTCATGCCTCGAACTAGAAAAAAATACTTCACTTTTTATTACACGCTTTCTTTTGTGTGACTACTTAAAATTATTTTTTATAATACTAATTGACAAATACACTATTAAAATGCTCTTGCTGCTATTTATTCCCCCAAACGGCAACGACGGCTACCACTTCTTTACTTCTTTATATCATGAACCAACCCCTCATTCGTTTGGCCCTTGTAGACGACGACGGCCTAGTTGTACAATTATTGACAGAGTTGCTAGAAAGCAGCAAGCAAGCCAACTTTCAAATCATAATGACTGCCAGAACAGGCAATGGCTTTTTGAGGCAATTGGAGCACGCTGCTGTACTCCCCGATATTGTCATTCTTGACCTGAAAATGAAAGACGGCGACGGGCTGTATGTTCTAGAGATGCTACAGCATAATGCGTTCCCTATTAAGTCCTTTGTACTTACTTCTTATTACAAACCTACCTACATAGGACAAATAATAGAGCTCGGCGCCAGCGCTTTTTTTCCAAAAGAGATTGATCGGCATGAAGTGGTGAATATCTTATTGGAAGTCTATCACAAAGGCCATTATTTTACAACGGAACAAGTGCAATCCCTGCGCGAACAACTGCGCCCCCGAAAGCCAACCGTAGACACCCACCCCAGGAACAGCTTAACCGACCGAGAAATAGAAGTCATTGAATTGATTGCCCAGCAATACACCACCAAACAGATTGCTCAACGGCTCTATCTTTCTCCGAAAACCATAGAGGCCCACAAAAGCAATATCTTTTCTAAAACGGGCACCAAAAATACCGCTGGCCTTATTATATATGCCATTCAGAACGAGTTAATCGACCCGAAAAATTTTGTTATTCTGGATTAGAAAGGGGCAGCATATCGGTTTCGCTCGATGTGTCCCTGTATGGATTGTAGCATTTTATTCTGCTTTTTCAATACTATTGTAACTTATCAGGTATGGCAATAAAACCAGAGGACTGGACGATCTTTATCATTCTAGGTATTGGCATGTTTTTATTGATGGTTTTGTTGTTCAGTCTCTTGTTGTTTATTCGAATACATGTGCAACGCATTCGTCAGGAAGAAGCGCAGAAATTTCAGGTGCAATTGGAACACCAACAAGCGTTGTCGACGGCTATGATCGAAGCCCAAGAGCGCGAGCGTGCCCGCCTAGCAGGGGAGTTGCACGACGGGTTGGTATCCCAGCTCTACCGCGTTAAGTTGAGCAACGACAACCCCAAAGTGAACGAACTGCTGCTTCGGAGCATCCGCAATGCCCGCGCCCTGTCGCACGAGTTGAGTCCGCCGCTGTTGGAACAATTGTCTATGGAAGATTTGCTGTTGGACTATTTAGCTCCTTTTGAGAAAAAATACAAGGTAGAAACCAGTTTTAAAAAGGGTCAGAACAAAGCTGTAAAAACAGCTACCAAATTGCAACTGTTTCGCATCTTTCAGGAGGTGTTGACCAATATTGATAAATACGCACAGGCACAAGCCATTCGGGTAGTCTATCGTTTTTACGACACGTATCTGTGTTTGAGTGTGAGCGACGATGGCGTGGGCTTTGATCCAACAACGACCACAGGTTTGGGGCTAAAAAATATCCGATTGCGAACACAAGTGTTGCAAGGCGTCTGCAAATTGTCTTCGCAACCGTCCGAAGGCACCAGGTTTACTTTTTTACGGTACCAAGCACCGAAGAAATCGTAACGCACGGAACTGCCGCCTCTAATACAAATTCATTGCAGGTTTGTTTTTATTTAATACAGTGTAACAAAAGAAGGTGAATATTTTTACAGAGGATTTTTAGTGCG
>CAYUZF010000372.1:0-1873 GCA_964449615.1 uncultured Aureispira sp. | reverse complement strand
CCAATTATAATAAAAGCCAGCCCTAAAACAGCTGCCCAATCCAGCTTTTCTTTGTAAAACCACCAACCCACTAAGGCTACCAGCACCATACCTACCCCTGACCAAGTTGCGTATACGGTTCCCAATGTCAATTTTCGCAAAGACAACGACATAAAATAAAAAGAACCCATGTAGCCAAATAAAACCGCTAGGGAGGGCAACAACACCTTAAATTCGTTACTTGCCTTTAAGTTGGCTGTTCCAAAAACTTCGCAAAGGATGGCTAAGAACAAGTAGAAATAAGCCATTCTTTTAGTGGTTTATCTCTTCTAGGTGTAAAAGAAAAGCATACTCTAGGGCAGTTTCTTTGAAACGTCTAAAACGCCCCGATGCGCCGCCGTGTCCTGCCTCCATATTGGTGTGCATCAATAGTAAGTTGTCATTGGTGCGCAGATCGCGCAACTTGGCAATCCATTTGGCGGGCTCCCAATACTGCACTTGCGAGTCGTAGAGTCCCGTCGTGATCAACAAATTAGGATAATCTTGGGCTTGCACTTGGTCGTAAGGGGAGTAGGAAAGCATATAGTGGTAAGAAGCTTCTTCCTTCGGGTTCCCCCATTCGTCAAACTCATTGGTAGTCAGAGGGATAGATTCGTCCAACATGGTAGACACCACATCCACAAAAGGCACCGCGGAGATGACGCCATTGAACAATTCAGGCGCCATATTGACCACTGCACCCACCAACAAGCCGCCAGCACTACCGCCCATAGCGTACAAATGTGCCGCAGAAGTATACTGTTCTCCAATCAAGTAATGCGCACAATCAATATAATCATTAAATGTGTTCATTTTTTTAAACATCTTACCATCTTCGTACCAGTGTCGGCCCATTTCTTCCCCGCCTCGAATGTGGGCAATTGCCCAAGCAAAACCACGATCCAACAAACTCAAACGCGTGGCACTAAACCACGGGTCTACAGAAGAGCCGTAAGAGCCATAAGCATAGAGCAACAAAGGCTGTTGACCGTTTTTCTCAAACCCCTTTTTATAAACAATAGAAATCGGAATCTGCTGCCCATCGCGCGCTGTAGCAAAAAGGCGCTTGGTCACATAGTCGCTTGGCTCGTGGCCACCCACTACCTGTTGGCGCTTGGCTAGTACTTTATTGTGCGTAAGCATGTTGTAATCATACACCGTACTAGGTGTTGTCATAGACGAATAGAGAAAACGTAGATTGTCGCTTTCAAAATCAGGATTGTTGCCCACAGAAGCCACATAGGCCTCTTCACCAAAGTCAATGCTGTGCTGAATTTGAGTACTTTTATTAATAATATTGATGGCCGTTTTGGCGTTGGAACGCTCGCTGGTGACCAAAAAGTCGTGGAAGACTTCAATATCTTCCAACAACACATCGTCGCGGTGGGCGATCACTTCCGTCCAATTACTTTTGGTGGTGGCGCGCTCAGGCGTTTCCATGAGTCGGAAATTCTTCGCTTTCCAATTGGTAAGAATGTAGAATTTGTTGCCGTCGTGGTAAATGTTGTACTCGTGGTTGGGGCGGCGTTCTGCAAACTGCTGAAAATTGCCAAAAGGATCATCCGCCGATAAAATGTGAAAATCGCTGGAGATGGTGCTGCTGTTGTAAATAATAATGTAGCGGCCCGATTTGGAGCGGTAGACGCCAATATAAAACGAGGGGTCTTCTTCTTGGTAGACTAAGGCATCTTCTGCGGGCTCGGTACCCAAACGATGACGCAAAACCCGCTCAGACAGCAACGAAACTTCGTTTTTAACCGTGTAGAAGTAGGTTTGGTTGTCGTTTGCCCAAGCGCCACTGCCATCCGTATTGGTCAGTTCGTCGGGCAAAAAAGCCCCTGTTTCCAGATTGACA
>CAYUZF010000371.1:0-1877 GCA_964449615.1 uncultured Aureispira sp. | reverse complement strand
GCAGGCTACCAAGTGCGCCAATACTTTACAGATAGCAAAGCTTATTTTGTAGACGTTTTACTAGAAGTCTGATTCAGAAGTTAATAAAAAACGCGTTAAATACAGTGTAACAAAAGAAAGCGAATGTTTTTACAGAGGATTTTTAGTGCGATTGGAGGCCGAGAGAGCTTGATGCAGTGCATCAACTGCGCCCTTAGCTACGAAGGCGAGTATCCAACGAGCAAGCGTGCTATGTCCCGCACTTGTTCGGGAAAAAAGGCTCGCTTAAAAATGGTTGATTACTTCTTACACACTGTATTAAAAGCTGTTCTTTATTTTTAATGAGACGTTAAATACGCTCCCCAAATTTACTTTTGTTCTTTGAATCCTGACAAAAGTGTTACTTTGTTGAGCAAGACAAAACAAAGACGATCTTTTGTAGAAGCCTGTAGTTTTTCTACCTTTGTATGTCCCTCAAAAGTGAGTTGGAATTATATATAAACCTGATTACTTGGGATTAATAGAATATACATAGGAGAACAGGCCTTATAACCTATCTCTACCCTTTATAATTTAATTATTCAAATGAAGTCATTTAACAAGCTCAGTATCATCACAGGATGGGTGATGTTTGCCGTAGCCGCCGTCGTTTATATGCTTTCTGCCGAGCCCACCGCTAGTTTGTGGGATTGTGGGGAATTTATTTCAGCCGCTGATAAGTTGGAGGTCGTACACCCTCCTGGGGCACCTCTATTCTTAATGATTGGACGAATGTTCGCTTTTTTAGCCGAAGCACTATCGAATGATCCGTCCAACGTAGCCTATTCTATCAATGTGATGTCGGGACTTAGTACGGCGCTCTTAGTGTTGTTTATTTGTTGGACGACCATTATGTTGACCAAATTAGCGGTAGTAGGCCGTGTAGGAACACCTGAGGTGGGCGGCCAAACCCTTTCTATTTTAGGTGCGGGTATTGTGGCGTCTTTGGCGACCACTTTTGCCACTTCGGTCTGGTTTTCAGCGGTAGAAGGGGAGGTATACGCCATGTCTTCTGGTTTTACAGGGCTGGTTATGTGGGCGTCTGTGAAATGGTATGTGTCCGATCACCCCAAAGCGGATCGTTGGTTGATTTTTATCGCGTACATGATGGGGCTTTCCATTGGGGTACACTTGTTGAGTTTGCTGGCCTTTCCTTTTTTGGGCGTTTTGTTTTATTATAAGAAAGAAGAAATCGAGCAAGGCGAGGTTGAATTTAGCTGGCTTTCGACGTTAAAAGGTTTCTTAGGTGGATTTGGGGCGCTGGTATTGGTGCAATACTTCATTATTCCGCGTTTGCCACAAATGGCCGCTGCGGTCGATTTTACTTTCGTCAATGGTTTGGGAATGAATATTGGAACGGGAGTTTTGTTCTTTATTCTCTTGCTTTTTGGCGGTATTGTAGGAGCCGTGTATTACGCCCACAAAACTAAAAACTACTACTTGCACTTGGGGGTAATGATGGTAGCGATGATTTTGATTGGCTTCTCCTCTTACGGGATGGTAGTGGTGCGCGCCAATGCACAAGCGGCGATCAATATGAACAATCCAAGCGATCCCTACAGTATGTTGTCGTACTTGAACCGCGAGCAATATGGAACCCGCCCCTTGATTTATGGCCCACATTTTGCCTCCGAGCGCAACAACACCTACCCCAAAGACAAGGATGTTTACCGCCCTGTAGAGAAAGATGGGAAAATGGTGTACGGCATTGTTGACCAAAAAGTAGACGTAGGTTATAAGAGTCAAGATATGATGTTGTTTCCGCGTTTGGGACACTTTGATCGAGCAGGGGAGTACAAAAAATGGATTGATGTAGGCCCGTCGGGCAAGCCGACTATGGGCGATAACATACAGTTCTT
>CAYUZF010000370.1:0-2002 GCA_964449615.1 uncultured Aureispira sp. | reverse complement strand
ACAAATTTTTTTCAACGAGGCGAAAAGCGGGATTGGACATCTTGGTAAGCGTTTTAAACAACTTATGGACATTCGGCAGCAGCCCAATGCCCATAAGCCATACTATTCTTGTTCTAAGATAAAGTAGCGCGGCCATCTGCTAGACGGCGCAGCAGCGGACTACAGCGATAGCGGTCTTCGTGGTACTCTTCGTACAAAGCATCCAACCGTTCTACGCAAGTAGCATAACCAATTTCTCTGGCCCAAGCCAGCAGCCCCTTTGGATAATTGACGCCTTTGGTCATGGCCAGGTCAATATCTTCGGCAGAAGCAATTTGCCAAAACAGCGCGTCCACTGCTTCGTTAATCAACATAACTACAATGCGGTCTACGATTTTTTGTCCCAATATGGGGTCTTCGTTAGCGGTAGGGTTATCGGCATTTTCGCTGTAGTTGTAATAGCCGCGCCCCCGTTTGCGGCCCCAATAACCCGCTTCGGCTAGGCGTTTTTGCGTAAAGGAAGGTTTGTAGCGTGGATCGTAATAAAAAGCAGCAAAAACAGTTTCTGTAACAATATAATTCACATCATTACCAATGTAATCCATCAACGTAAAGGGCCCCATTCTAAAGCCTGCCAAACTGGTCATGGCCCAATCTATGGTCGCAATATCGGCAATTCCCTCGTCCAAGATGCGCAATGCTTCCCCGTAAAATGGACGGGCGACTCGATTCACAACAAAGCCTGGAGTATCTTTAGTAACAACGGTTACTTTGCCCCAACTATCGACCAAAGTGCGCGTATTAGAAAGCACTTCTGGCGCAGTCTGCACCGCAGGAATCAACTCAACCAGCTTCATCAAAGGCGCAGGATTGAAAAAATGCACGCCTAATACCCGCGAAGGGTGGTCACACGATGCCGCAATGGCGGCCACCGAGAGCGAAGAGGTATTGGTGGCCAAGATACAGGTATCACTCACCACGGCTTCCATCTTTTTGAACACCTCGCGTTTGACATTCAGGTTTTCTACGATGGCCTCAATTACAATGTGGCAGTCGTTGAATTCGTTCATAATGCCTGTGGGCTGGATGCGTCCTAGAATAGCTTCCACTTCGGTGGCTTCCATTCGTCCTTTTTCCACTTGGCGGTTCAGAATTTTTTTGAGATTGTCTAAAGAGCGCTGCATGGCCTCGCCGTTGTTGTCGCATAAGATTACTTCGTGGCCATTGGTAGCGGCTATTTGTGCAATACCGATGCCCATAGAGCCAGCGCCTAGTACGCCTACTTTTATTGTCATTTTTGGTTGTATGTCTATTGGGTGTAATAAAAATTCGCTCCTGCTTATTTACCGATGAATTTGGGTCGGCGTTTTTGTAAAAAAGCGTTGACGCCTTCTTTGTAATCGTGGCGCTTGCTGGCAGCCACTTGCATTTCACCTTCTAATTCCAGTTGCTCGTCTAGCGAATTGGTTAAGCTTTCATTGAGCAATTGTTTGGTCATACCCAAAGCACGGGTAGGCATTTTTGCCAAGCGCAAAGCGAGGTTTTGCACTGCTTCTTCGTAGTCCTCATCGGCTACGCATTGGTAAATCAAGCCCATGTCAGCGGCCTCCTGTGCCGTCACTTTATCACTCAAAAAGGTTAAAGCAGCAGCGCGCTGCATGCCTACCAAGCGCGGCAAATAGAAACTTCCGCCGCTGTCGGGCACTAGGCCGATTTTACTAAAGGCCTGCGTAAAACTGGCCGATTCTTTAGCGATCGTCAAATCACAAGCAAAGGCAATGTTCGCCCCTGCTCCTGCCGCTACTCCATTAACCGCCCCCACTACAGGTTTGGGTAAGCTGCGGATAGCGCGTATAATAGGATTGTAATGCTCGTTGAGAATTTGCTCGAAGCCAATACCGTTGTCATCGGTTACTTCGCGCAGGTCTTGCCCCGCACAAAATGCCTTTCCGTCGCCCGTCAAAACGACGGCACGTACCTCGTCGTTTTTGGCGGCTTGTTGGAGCGCTTCTAGGAGCGCCAG
>CAYUZF010000369.1:0-2024 GCA_964449615.1 uncultured Aureispira sp. | reverse complement strand
CACGGTCTTCATCCAACCAGAAAACAGCGGGTGTATTGGAAGCTCTGGCACGGCTAACGGCCAATTTGATCCAGTCTTGAACGGGCGCATCTTTTACTTGGCACATTCTCCAAATGTCTCCAGCCTCCACTTCATGCTCTAACAAAGTGTTGTCGTCTGCATCTACTACGCGAACCGTTCCCGCTTCTGCCAATTCAAACGTCTTGTCGTGAGAGCCGTATTCCTCTGCTTTTTGAGCCATCAAACCTACATTGGGTACAGTTCCCATTGTTGTGGGATCAAAAGCGCCGTGTTTTTTACAAAAATCAACCGTTGCTTGGTAAATTCCTGCATAGCTGCTGTCTGGAATGACGGCTTTGGTATCTTGTTGTTTGCCTTCTTTGTTCCACATTTGTCCAGAAGTACGAATCATAGCGGGCATAGAAGCGTCAATAATTACATCGCTGGGTACGTGTAAATTGGTGATGCCTTTGTCAGAATTCACCATGGCCAAATCGGGGCGGCTGTCGTAAACGGCTTGAATATCGGCCTCGATGGCGCTGCGTTGATCGTCGGGCAATTGCTTAATTTTGTTGGTCAAGTCGCCAAATCCGTTGTTGACATCTACGCCCAATTGCTCGAACGTCTCCCCGTGTTTGTCAAATACCTCCTTGAAGAATACGCGCACAGCATGCCCAAAAATAATCGGATCAGACACCTTCATCATCGTTGCTTTCATGTGCAAAGAGAACAAAACATCCTGTGCTTTGGCATCTTTAATTTCTCGCTCCAAAAATTCCAACAACTGGCTTTTGCTTAGAAACGTGCTGTCAATTACCTCGCCTTCTTGAATAGCGAACGCCTCTTTTAAAACAGTTATTTGTTCGTCCTTGTTGACGTGTTCAATACGTACTTGAGTTGCTTGGTTCAGCGTCACTGACTTTTCGTTGGAACGAAAATCGCCTTTGCCCATAGTAGCAACATGTGTTTTAGAATCAGCAGACCAGGCTCCCATAGAATGCGGGTTGTTTCTGGCGTATTTTTTAACGGGCTTGGGCGCGCGGCGATCCGAGTTGCCTTCGCGCAAAACAGGATTTACTGCCGAGCCTTTGATTTTATTGTACCGCTTTTGGATGGCTTGTTCTTCCGCACTGCTGGGGTCTTCTGGATAATCGGGTAGCGCATATCCTGCGGCTTGCAATTCCTTCACCGCAGCTTTTAACTGTGGTACAGAAGCACTAATATTGGGCAATTTGATCACATTCGCCTCAGGTTGAACCACCAATTCGCCCAATTCGGCCAAGGCATCGGGTACGCGCTGCTCCTCGGTGAGGTAATCTGGAAAATTAGCCAAAATACGCCCCGCCAACGAAATATCACTTAATTCAATTTCAATGCCTGCGGCATCGGTGAATGTTTTGATGATGGGCAAAAGGGAGAACGTCGCCAAGTAGGGCGCTTCGTCTGTTTTGGTATAAACAATTTTTGCTTTGTTCTTTTCCATGTTTTTTCCAGTTTTAAACTACAGTTGCCGTTGTAAGATGGCCTATTTAAAGGGCATGCTACTACAGCCGTACAAATTTACAATGATTGAAATAGGCGATTTTGTTGGTGCTGTGCCCGTCTTTTTTGCCCGAAGAGATTCGGCAGGCTTGCAACAGCAAAAAATTTCGCTCAATTCTTCGGGCGAAGTTACGCTTTTTTTGCTGAATTTCTAGCGGTTTGAAAGACGGGCATGGATTAAGCTTTATTCCTCTTCGATTGGAGAAAGCTGGATGGTAGCCCAGGTGCCCAACGGAGCGTTGGCATTGCGGCGCATGCGTTGTTGTTGAGGACGCTGTTGCATTCCGATTTGGTTGCCCTGCAACATAGGGTTGTTTTGCTGACTGCCGTTCAAAATAGGATTGGTGGCATCGTCAAACAACCCTGGTTCGTCTTCGGCATTGGGTTCTGGAGCGTTGACTTGAATGTGTAGTGCAATCACTTCGTCGTAGCGCAAAGTACGGTCGTAGAGTTGCTGAAAGGGAACCTTATATTCAATGAGC
>CAYUZF010000368.1:0-2031 GCA_964449615.1 uncultured Aureispira sp. | reverse complement strand
GAAGTTTTGGCTTTGCCCTGCGTAACCACATAGCCGTCTTTGTCCAACTCTAACAAATCTTTGAAATGCTGCGTGTTGGGAATCATTCCCGCAAAAATAAAAGCGCCTTTGGCCTCGACGGTCTTTTCGTCTCCACTTTCCTTGTCTTTTATTTTTAGTCCCTTAAAGCCATCGTTTTCATCCAGCACAAATGCTATGGATTCTTTGTTGTGTAGAATTTCGATGTTGCTTTTGTCTTCTACTTTGTCAATGTAATTTTGATCGGCATCAAATGCTTTGCTGTCGTTGACAAGAATGACCTTTTCGCAAGAGCGTGCCAAAAAAGCACTTTCTTCTAGCGCAGAACGCCCACCTCCAATAACAATTACGGTTTTGTTGTCGTATTTGGCGCCATCGCAAGTAGAGCAAAAATGAATGCTTTCGCCCGATAGTTCTTGCTCGTTGGGAATATCCAGGCGGCGGTAATAAGAACCTGTTGCCAAGAGCAATACCTCGGCGCGATAAGTTGCAAGCGAAGTTTTAATTTCGAAATGTGTAGCTGTTTTTTTGATGTTGCTCACTTCCTCTCCTGTGCGAATGGTAACGCCCAGTGCCTCCACTTGTTGCTGCATCTTGTCCATCAAATCAGGCCCTGAAATAGATTCAAATCCAGGATAATTTTTAATGCTTTTGGTATCAAAAGCATTGCCTCCTACACCCTGCTTTTCTAAAATTAACGTATTGTAATGGGAGCGTTGCAAATAAAGGGCCGCCGTTAGGCCCGTAGGGCCACCGCCAATAATCACTGCTTCAAAATTGTGTTTGAATTTAGATTCGTCGATGCGCAGCGCTTTTTGCAGCTCGGTAGTATCGGGGTTGGTAAAGGGTTTGTCGTTGATGAAAATAGTGGGAATGATTTGTTTGCCGTTGTTGACCGACTCCACTACTTTGGCATACGCCTGCTTTTCTTCCACGTTGTAAAAACGGAAGGCGATCTCGTGTAATTTTAGATACTGTTTGGCTGCGCGGCAATCGGGGCAGGTTTTCGTGCCGTAAAAAGCAACTTTGGTGTTTTGCTTGACTTTTAAAAGCCGTGCCAAGTCTTCGTTGCTGGGTGCAGGAAAAAACACACCGTCTAGTTCTAGCGTCGGTAAAATACAACGTCCATCGTTGCCCTGCTGCACGCGGTTGAGCGCCGCTTGGTTGGTTTGTACGTCTACAAATTGTACACTAATGCCTTCTTTTTTAATGAATCGTTTAGCGCGCTGGCAATCGCCGTTCCAAGAGGTACCGTATAAAATTGGTGGTTGCATTGTTAGAGGGGGTTGGTGGATAATACGTTTACATAACTCTATTTGTATTAAAATTGTTTACTAACTGTGCTGTTGGATTATTTGTTGCACTTTTCGAGCTAAGGCAAGTGCTTTGTTGTTGGCGGCTACGGCTTCTTTTTGGTCGGCTAAGAATTGATTTTTGAGCGTGTAATTTTCTATTTCTTTGCTTAGAAAGGCGTTGAGTTTTTCAATTAAATCATTCTTTTTGATGATTTGTTTGGTTTGTTGCTGCTGCTGACCAAAATGGTAGTTTAGAAGTCCTTTGTAACTGTCCATCCAGTCCTCTTTGCTATAAGGTTCTACTTGTTCCTTATACGTTTGCACTTCGAATTTACCAAACAGTATTTCATCAATCCAGAATTCTAACTGCTGGGCTTGTTGTTGTTCTATGTAAATAAATTCAGTGATCCAATCGTTGGCTTGTCGCAAAAAAGCTTCCTTATCTTTTAAACCGTAAAGTTGTAGTTGGTAGGTGTAATAGTCCTTTGTATCGAAGGTAGTTGATAAATAAGGACTGCCATCCAGTTCTAAATACACCGCAGTGCCTTTTTTATCTTCTTGTATAGAAATCAGCGTAAAGATTCTATTGGCGTTGACAATTTTCATGTGTGGTATTGATTATAAATTAGTACAGTGTAACAAAAGAAAGCGAATATTTTTACGGAGGATTTTTAGTGCGATTGGAGGCCGAGAGAGCTTGATGCAGTGCAACAACTGC
>CAYUZF010000367.1:0-2071 GCA_964449615.1 uncultured Aureispira sp. | reverse complement strand
ACAAAGCTTCTACTTTTTTAGTAGAGGCTTTTTCTTTGACTTATAGAAGCTTGTTGCTTCTTTGATCCGTTCTAAGATTGCACGGTGATTAGAGCGGTGGGTTCAGAGCATTCCGAACTTACGTTCGGAAGTGTCGGGGGTTCGAATCCCTCATCACCCACACAAAACAAAGCTTCTACTTTTTTAGTAGAGGCTTTTTCTTTGACTTATAGAAGCTTGTTTTTAAATTTTTAATACTAAATTCTCCCATGTACTATTTATACATTCTCTACAGCCCTTCCATTGACCGTTACTATACAGGAATTACCAACGATGTTCAAAGGCGCTTGGCACGCCACAACAAGGGCGGAAAAAAATACACCACGCGAGGTATTCCGTGGGAACTGATGTGTGTAGAAAACTATTCCAGTCGCAAGGAGGCAGAAACACGAGAGCGCTATTTAAAAAGTAAAAAAACAAGGAAAGTATTGGAAGATGCCATTGCCACAGCTCAAGCAAATAAATAACAGTGCAAACCCTTTATTTGCGCAACATCGCAAAAGGAACTGTTGATCAAGATGGGATCAACATGCCACTTTATGTATAGGGCAAAAGTGTATCCTGCTCAGGAACAGACAGTAATTTAATGGCCAGTTTTGATTTGTTTGCTACAATTGCAACCGCAGCGGGTGTGGCCATTGCGCAAATGCACGACAGCCTGAGCCTCTATCCGTTGTTGTCACAAGCTTCCGAATTGCGCAGTTATCAATATGCCGACATGGACGAAGGTACTACCGACTATTAAAACAGTCGTAACCAGCAATACAAATTGATCGAATACGCTACGGCGACCAAAAATTATACAACTTAACCGCTGACCCTTACGAGCAAAACAACCTTTTGAACAACACCTCAACCAGCGAAGCTGTCGTGACAAAAACAGCGCTAGAAACAGAATTAGCGCGCATTAGAAACTAAGTAGTGTTCTTATTTTTTCTAAAAAAAAATTCTAATGGCGCGAACAAAGCTTTTATGGTTGGTTCTTGGTAGATATTTACTAATTTTAAACTTCTTCTAAAAATCTACCATAAAACAGTTTGCTCATGGCTTCTGCTAAGAAAGGCGACGCGCCTACTCCTAAGAAAAATGTGTTCTTCTCTGCACTCAAATTGGTAGTGGGATTGCTCCTTGTCGGGTTAATCGCACTGGTTATTATGGCTGCGGCATTTGAACAGCAAATTGCTTCGCTTGTCATTAACACACTCAACAAACAACTCAAGACCGAATTGCAGGTGAGCGATGCCAGCCTATCACTAATTTGGAAATTTCCTAAAGCAGCTGTGTATCTAAACGAAGCACAGCTCGACGGTGTGGGTGACCACGAAGAGCAGTTGCTCAACGTTAAAAGTATCGCGCTCGAATGCGGCATTGTAGGGCTGCTGACAGGAGCTTATAACTTTACATCCATCTCTATAGAAGACGGTTCTTTGTTCGTCCACTACGATGAGAAAGGCAACGTCAATTACGATATTTTCAAATCTAGTGAGGAGGTGCCTGCCGAAGCGGAAAGCAGCGATCTAAAACTGTCCATTTCAGATGCTACGCTCTCTAATGTAACGATTCATTATGTAGACGTAGCTGCCGCTTACGATGTTAAAGTAACTGCCAATGCTGCTTATTTTGAAGGAGATTTTATTATTGACAATGAATTGAATAAAAACCGCCACGTTCTCAAAAGCTACGCAGAGCTGTACTCCGAGTACATTACGGTGGACGAGGTGACTTACTTTAAAGGAAAAGAAATCGCCTACGACGGCGCCATTGACTTGGATTTAGCCAAAGAAGCCTACTTTTTTGAAGAGCTAAAACTGTATTTACAGGGCAATGAATTTCGTATGAACGGCGCTATTGAGCGCATCGAGGAAGGCCTGCAATACGACTTACAATTCGACAGCGACGAAGCTTTGCTCGGTTCTTTATTGCAGTTGGTGCCTGAACCCTATGCCAGCAGCATTGATCAGTTTCAAAGCAACGGCCGTTTATCATTCAAAGCGCGGGTAGATGGCGTGCAATCCAAACGAAAATCGCCGAT
>CAYUZF010000366.1:0-2172 GCA_964449615.1 uncultured Aureispira sp. | reverse complement strand
AATTTTACGGCAAAAAGCATACTATTATCCGCTAAATATTTTAGATACTTTCAGTAAGCTGTCCAATGCGTTGTTCTGCTTGGCCCACTCCCAGCGCGCTTGGGCATAGCTGCGCGGCGCAGGACGCTGAAAACTGCTGCACAAGAGCAGCACCGACAACAGCAGAAAAGCATATACAATAGAAGGGGTCAAACGCCTCATACAACAGTTGATTTCGACCGAGCAACGCCCCTCAAAATGGAGCAATCTACTTGGCACAATGTTCTCGACATTTCTTGATCGTTCTTTTACCAAGAAACAAAAGCGAGTACTGGCGGTGTTGCCAGAAAATTAATTTGGTAGTCTTACAACTTCAAAAATAAAAAAATCTCTTGGATTCTTCGCCTCTCGTTCATCTTTGCCTTATATTTAGGACGCTCCACACGGGAGCATTGGGTTGCCCCAATTTTGCTTGGCAAGGCCTCTTATTAGAAGCTATCAAGGGGTGTTTTCCCTTTTACCGAGCCACTCAATATCCTATCACAACGCTTAGTATACGGTACATTTATGGACTCCTCTTCACACTCTACCGAAGACAATATAGAACGCGATTCTGCGCGCCTTTCTTCCAATGAAAAATTTGAACGTTTTGTTCAAAAAAACAAAACAGCTCTGCTCGTTGCAGGGATTGTTGCAGGCGTTCTATTGTTTGGAAGCTTATTGTATTTTTTGTTTTTTTACGAATCCAAAATGGAGCGTTTTGCCAATGATTTCTGTGCCTGCGCAGAGACAAGCAGCAGCGACTTTTACAATTATACCAAAGACGGTTTTGGGTACAAGAGCGACATGGTGGAATGCTTTGGAATGGAATTCAGCGCTTACGGACAAGGTTATGACAAGTCGACTAAGCGCCTTTTGTTGGACGATTTTAAAGAAGCGGTAGTAGAAAAATGTCCTGAAAAATTGGACAATGTTTTCAAATACGAGTAACACTCCCCTGCGTATTTTGTTGTAATTGCAATTTCTGTTGTGCAAACAATGGTGGGCGCTCACAACGCATTTATTTTTATAACAACAGCTCTTTTTCCTTTTTGGAAAATTTCAATTCTCAATATACCACATGTTATATTCTGCTAAAGACCAGAAGGCGCTTTACGAGCGTTCTAAAGAATTATTAGTTGCTCCTGCGAGTGGTACCCTGCACAGTGCCAAAGAGCAGGTAGAACAACTCACTAGGGTATTGGTCTATCACGAATGGCGGTATTACGTTTTAGACGACCCCATTTTGAGCGACGAAGAGTACGACCGCTTGTATAAATTATTGGAAAAACTAGAAGGTACCTTTCCAAGCTTGTTACAATCCGATTCGCCCACCCAGCGCGTAGGCAGCGACCTTACGGAGCGCTTTGACAGTGTACTGCATTTGAGTCCCATGCTTTCGCTAGAAAATTCTTACAATGCAGAGGATTTGCAAGATTTTGACGAGCGGGTGCGCAAATTAATTGGCGACGAAGATAAAGCTAAGGCGCTTTCCTATTGCGTAGAGCCTAAATTTGACGGCGGTACGCTGGCCTTGGTCTACGAAAATGACCGCTTAGTGCGCGCCGCAACACGGGGCAATGGGCGACAAGGCGACGAAATTACGGCCAATGTGCGCGCCATTCGAACCATTCCACTCAAAGCTAACTTTTCACAATTTGGATTGCACCGCGTAGAGCTGCGCGGCGAGGCGTTGATCCGCAAAGACTTATTTGAGCAGGTCAATGAGCAGCGCCAAAAAGAGGGTAAAGTGTTGTTTGCCAACCCGCGCAATGCCGCTACGGGTGGCCTGCGCCTCAAAGATCCCAAAAAGGTCAACGACCGCGCTTTGGATGCGTTTATTTATCAGTTGAGTTTTGCAGAAAACACAGAGGGCGACGATATGATGAGCCGCTTTCCTACCCACGATGAGCAATTGGCGTTGTTGGAACAGTTGGGCTTTAAAGTACCTAGAAAGCAGGTCGCACGCGGCGTTTACGCGACCATAAAAGAAGTAGCCAGCCACTGCCAACGCTGGGAGGCAGACCGCGAAAATTATGCCTACGAAATAGACGGCTTGGTGGTCAAGGTAAACGAACTGGAACTGCAAGAACTTTGTGGCTATACCAGCCACCACCCCCGCTGGGCCATCGCTTTCAAATTCAAAGCCAAACA
>CAYUZF010000365.1:0-2274 GCA_964449615.1 uncultured Aureispira sp. | reverse complement strand
ATTCCCTGCGGATCGAGGCCGTTGGTCGGCTCGTCAAAAATCAATACTTCGGGATCTCCTACCAACGCCCCTGCAATGGCCAACCGCTGTTTCATACCCAGGGAGTAGGTATGAAACGCCGAATCGGTACGCCCTGCCAAACCCACGCGTTCTATCAAACTCGGAATGTTGGTTGGCGGTACCTTTTTGAGGTGTGCTACAATTTCCAGATTCTTCTGAGCATTGAGGTAAGGATAAAAATTGGGCGTTTCTAAAATAGCGCCAATACGACGGCGCACCGCCGCGCCCGTTTGTCCCCCAAACCAATGGTACGCCCCTGAAGTGGGGGCGATAATTCCCAAAATCATTCCCAAGGTAGTGGTCTTACCACTGCCATTGGGGCCCAGTATGCCGTAAATATTTCCTTTCTGAATTTGCAGATCTAAGCGATCAACGGCGGTTATTTTTTTAGAATAAACTTTGGTCAGTGCTTGGGTTTGTAGTACGATCATAATGCTGTTGCGTTTTGGTACCCTCTAAGTTAGGCATTTGTTTTTATAAATAGGAACCCTAGCCTACTGCGCGTCTAATAAGAGGCGATAGGGATACGCTTCTACCGTAGCTGTTGTTATAGTTTTTGTCAAAAAAATATTATCCCGCAAATCTATTTCTTCTAAATTAGGCAAAGTTTCTAAGGCACTTATGGAGGGCAGCGTTTCGAAGCAACAGCCCCGTAGATCTAACCGGCGCACAGCTGTTGTCCATTCGCCTTCTAGTAGCGGCAAGTTGCGCATCCAAGTCCATTTAGAGAGGTGTAAGGTGTCTTCTTCCAATAATTTTTGCAGCGTCGCTTGCTGTGCATTCTTAGCTTGAAAAATTCGTAGGGCTAGTTGGTTGCGCCCTGTTTGCTCTACAATCAATTCTGCAATTTTTAGTGTACTCCATTCTATCATTGTGGTTGCCCACTCGTTCGCTCCACTGTTCAAAAAAACACTTTTGCTAAAATTCTGATACCTATATTCTGGTTTTACAGGTAGGAAAGCTTCCTCGAAATGCGCCCAACAGCGTTTGTAAATCCCAATAATATCTGGGCGAATGGTAAGTTGTTCTGCTCTAGTTAATTGAAGATACCCTACCAGCAATTCGGTGGTTAAACGCGGCAGTACCCTACTGTTGTCCAACCATTGTAAGGCCAACACCATATTACTCCATACTCCACTTAATAATAAGCTTCTAAGTACATTGTGATTTTCTTCTGTCCAAGAGATGGTTTGCCAGGGGTTGTAATACGCTTGGGTTTGGTGTTCTGATACTAAAACAACTCCCTTAGCAAGGCTTTCCAATGCTTCCCACGAGATCATTCTTGCAATGACGGCATGTGTGGCTTTTGAAGGTTCTTGCACCCACGGAATACTTTCCAAGTCGTTTAGATCGAATGCTCTAAAATGCTTTCCAAGTAGCAGCAAACGCGTATCAGCATTAAAGGGAGGGCTGTATTTAGTCAACAGAGGCACCAACTGCTTGCGCAACCATTCGTTATCAATCACCAACAAGGGTCGTAAAATAGTTTGATCTGCAGACAGCGGTTGCTGAAACACCAATTGGTACAGCGCTTGTTTGGTGGCAGGGCTTGTTGGATAAGGTTCCAGTTTTTTTAATAATTTAAACAGCCGCCCCAATGGCGTAGCGTGTATGCCTAAGTTTTTAAAATTGAGGTAATTGGGCAACAACTGCGGCAACTGTAACAATACGTTGGGGAAACTCGACCATTGCCTTGAATTTGCTTTCAGAATACGCAATCGGGTCAATTGCGCCAAGTTCGCTGGCAAGGTCTGTAAAGGATTCCAACTCAAATCTAGAACTTCTAATTGTTGCAATTGGTCTATTGCTGGCGAGAGGTTTTTAATAGTATTGTGGCGCAGTTGCAGCACACGCAAGCGCGGCAATTGGCACAATACCGCAGGAAAAACCATGAAGCTGTTGTTGGCCAGTTGCAATTCCTCCAACTGTTGCAGTTGCGCCAAACTATCGGGTAGGGTTTGCAATTGATTGTTGGACAAGTCCAAGCGGCGCAGGTTGGTGAGTTGTCCGATGCGGGTGTCCAGCTCGGTTAATTTTTTATGGTTGAGGTGCAGGCGCTGTCCTTGCTGGTCTTGCCATAGGCTATCGGGCAGTTGCTGACCCGTTGCCGAATGTTCTACATAGACGACGGGTTGAAACGCGGTGAAGTGGTTTTCTATTTTCATGAGGTTCTACTTAGAAATTAATACTCGATAAGCAGCTAAATCAGACAAC
>CAYUZF010000364.1:0-2311 GCA_964449615.1 uncultured Aureispira sp. | reverse complement strand
AAGTTGGACAGTATCTACCTCAAAGGCGGCGGCGACCGAGTAGAGGATTTGGTGGCCGATGCTATTACCGATTCGTACAAACGCTTACTCAAACCTTCGATTAGCACCGAATTTAGAAACAAAGCCAAAGAAGTCGCAGACGAATATTCCATACAAATTTTTGCGACCAACTTGCGCCAATTGTTGTTGGCCTCGCCGCTGGGACAAAAACGTATTTTGGCCATTGATCCAGGTTTTGCGACAGGCTGTAAGGTGGTCTGTCTGTCCGACACGGGGGATTTGCTGGAACACACCGTGATTTATCCCACCCCACCGCGCAAACGCATCGCCGAAGCCGAGCGCATTTTGCAGCGCTTGGTAAAGCGCCACGAGATTCAGGCGATTGCCATAGGCAACGGCACCGCAGGCCGCGAAACCGAAGCCTTTGTACGCAGTTTGAATTTTGGACGCTCTGTAGATACATTTTTAGTCAACGAAAGTGGAGCCTCGATTTATTCCGCTTCGGACATTGCCCGCAAGGAATTTCCCAACGAGGACGTAACCGTGCGCGGCTCGGTGTCGATTGGTCGCCGCTTGGCCGACCCTCTGGCCGAATTGGTCAAAATTGACCCAAAATCTATTGGCGTTGGCCAATACCAACACGACGTAGATCAAAAGAAACTGCAACAGAAATTGGATGCCGTGGTCGAGAGTTGTGTGAATGCCGTAGGCGTGGATGTCAATACGGCCAGCGAGCATTTGCTGACCTACGTATCGGGCTTGGGCTACAGTTTGGCGCGCAATATTGTGGCGTACCGCAAGGCCAACGGTTCTTTTGACAGCCGCAAGGCGCTGTTGGAGGTGCCGCGCTTGGGCAACAAAGCCTACGAACAGGCGGCGGGCTTCTTGCGCATCAAAAACGGTAAAAATCCGCTGGACAATACCGCCGTGCATCCAGAAGCCTACCCACTGGTCAAAGCAATGGCCAAGGATTTAAAATGTAAAGTAGAGGATCTAATTCAGGATGATAATTTGCGCAAGCAGATTGATTTGAAAAAATACACGTCGGAGAAAGTAGGCTTGCCTACCTTACAGGATATTTTAACCGAGTTGGAAAAGCCAGGCCGCGACCCTAGAAGCCAGCGTGAGGTTTTTGAATTTGCCAACATACACAGCATGGAGGAATTGAGCGCGGGCATGAAGCTGCCAGGCGTGGTGACAAACATCACCGCATTTGGGGCTTTTGTAGACATTGGGATAAAGGAAAATGGGTTGATCCACAAATCAAAAATGAGCCACAAATACATTCAAGATCCCGCTACTGTGGTCAAACTCGGACAAGAGTTGGAAGTGACTGTATTGGAGGTAGATTTGGGACGAAAAAGGATTCAATTGTCGTTGGTGGATTAGCAGGCAGATAAGTTTTTTAGTTAAAAAAATAAGTTGAACCGTTTTATTGGCAAAAATAGTGCGTTTGTCAAAAGTGAAAAAAATCTTAAAAAAAACTAAAAAAATAAGTATTGGTAATGAACGAGTTGTGAAATTACCACTAAAAGTGAATCCAGTATTGGAACAATAATTGACCCTTTCAATGACAATGCAACGCAGGAAACAAAGAAAACTACCTTGCTGTGTAGCGTTTAGCACCGCTCATATTCGGTGTTGTACCAATGTTCTGACCAAACATTTAGCTGTAGATTGAAAAATCTTTTAGTATAAGTTTAACAGTAGATGCCCCTTCCCCGCCTTGTAAACAGACCGTTTAATGAGGTATTGTATCTGCGAATTGCTGCGTATTATTTAAAACGCAAAAAAAACTGATAACCCGAATTATCTGATGGTTGATTTAGAATCTTTGTCTTCGGTAGGGGTAGGAACCTACAGAATGAGTAGTACCCATGAAGTCCATTTTGAAGCGCTGAAAACGGCGGTAGAGAATGGTTATAATTTGATTGATACGGCTACAAATTATTGTGGTGGCACTTCTGAAACACTGCTTGGTGCTTTTATAGAGGCGTACCCGCAATACCAAAACGAGCTGTTTATTGTCTCCAAAGTAGGCTATCTCCCTAGCCAAAAATGCCGTTCTGCTGCGTTGGCGGCTTTCCTCAACGACCATGCGTTGTCGATTGCTGCGATAGATACCGATTTTGAATATTCGCTAGACCCTGCGTTTATAGATTTCCAATTGAAGCAAACCCTGCGCAAGATCAATCGGGACTATGTAGACGTGTATTTGTTGCACAACCCTGAACGCCTGTTGCAAAGCAAGAATTTAAATGCCTCTACGGATTTGTATGCAGCAATTACAAAAGCTTTCACGTTGTTAGAG
>CAYUZF010000363.1:0-2334 GCA_964449615.1 uncultured Aureispira sp. | reverse complement strand
TATTTTTTTAGTGATTAGTACGAAGGATTACCACAATCAAGAACATTGTCTAAAAAAACTACTCTTTGCCAAAAGGGAACAGCGGCCTATTACAGTGTTGCACACGGCTTCTAATCTCATTTCCAGAGAAGGCGCCTATTTGGGCAATACGCCCACCCTGCACTGGCCTTCGGAAACCAAGCAAGAAGATCGAGTGCAACAGATTTACTTAGAAGTTATTACGCCGATCCTGTTGGAAGCGGTGCGTTCGCTGTACCAGGGCAATTACCTACGCACGTACAACCAACACCTAAACAAGAAGGCCGTTACTTTTGCGACAGCGCCCGAACTGCTCACTTTGTGCCAACAGCAAATTTCGGAACAGTGGCTGCTCTATCCCGACCCGCCTTTGGGGGCCGTAGAAATGCGCTTATTGGCAACGCATTTTGCAGCGCAGATCATCACGCCTACCCTGTACCCCATTCGTTGGGTGTGTGCAGAAGAAGACCAGAAAAATTTAAAGCGGCCTACCGCTTTGTTAGGAGGCGAACAAATATTAGTGGGATTCTCTATATCGGAAATTACGCAGTCTGTAGATACGCCTTACGAGGGAATTAGCCATTGGCATTTGCAGGATGCGTTGGTAGAATTGACGCGCTATGCGTTGGCCTGTGGGGCGCGCTGCGCTTATGGCGGCAGGTTGGACAAACAGGTGAAAGGCGTAAACTTTATGGAAATTCTAGCGCAATTGCTAAAAAATTACAACCAAGAAAAACGCAGTAACCAGCAAATCTACAACCACATCATCCGCTTACACGGCTCGAAGGCGGGGTACAATTCTGCCCAACACGCCCGTTATGCAAACGTAATTAAGTTGGTAGAACACGATTTCTCTACCTTAAAGTTGGAAACCAATCCCTATCCCGCTGCGAGTCAAGCCTTGCAGTTGAGTTATTTGCGGCGTCTAATTTTTAGCGACCACAACGAAGCGCAAATTTTTATCGGGGGGAAACTGGAAGGCTACCAGGGGCTGCTACCTGGTATTTTGGAAGAGGCCTACTGGGCGCTGTATCAGGATGGTGTGACGTGTGAAGCGCTGCCCATTTATATCTTAGGGGGCTTTGGGGGGGCTGCCGCTACGTTGGCCGAGTTGTTTTTGTATGGCGATAGCCAACCGCTAGAAACGGCTCTAAAAACACGGCAGCAACAACCCGACTGGAACGGCCTTTATGCCAATTACTGCACTTTGGCCCAAAAAAGTCCCCACTGGCAAGAATCCCCCAACGCAATAGAAGCGCGCACGCACTACATAGGACTCAAACATTTTTTCTTGCGCGCTCGCCACCTTCAAGGCGATTGCTACCTAGACAATGGCCTGAATCGAGAAGAGAACGAAACGCTATTTCAATCCACCAATATACTGCAAATCAGTAGCCTGGTCTTAAAGGGCCTCTACAACTATTTTATACTCAGAAAATAATTCCTCAACAATTTCAACACAATTTATTATGACAACCACTAACAAACAACGCAGCGACAAAAATAACTTACCAATTTCTTCGGACGATCGTTCTCAAAAGGCCATTGAATTGCTGCACAGCCTGTGCATTCGTCCCAACTCAACCATTAAAGATTATCAAATGGCGTATCAAAACATGAATTTAGGACCCGCTCAAGAGGAGGAAAAACGCTTGTACGGCGTATTGTTAGAATGGCAACTGCAAGACGAGCGGCATTTATTAACGGCTTTCGCCAGTTATCAAGCTAGTTATACCGACGATGGCGGTAAGGTGTTTGTATGGAGTAGACCCGAAGAAAACATCTTGGATGCGCTTGTTGAAGATGTGTTGGACTCAGGCAGAGACCTGCTAGCGGGCAATATGTCTCCGTTGGACGACGACTTACTAACCGCGATAACAGAAGGGCAAATACGCATCCTTTTGTTGTCCTCACATGGTATTTTTGCCGCCGAAGCGCCCCACCAAGAACTTTCCAGTGCGCCGATGGGGGCGGAATTAGTACAAACCGCTCGGCAATTGAGCAACTGGCTGGTAAAAGCTTAAGCTTAATAGTTGGCAACCAATTCTTCTACTGTTCAGAACTCTTTACAGCGCCTAGTTCTTACTCTCGAAGAACTTGCGCGCTGTTAGGGGCGGTTCTGCGACCCACTTTTTCTATCATGAACAACACTATACAAATCACTTATTGGCAGCTTGGTCTTTTGCTGTGCGGTGCAACGATGCTGCTACTTTTGTGTCTACTCGGCAAATATTTGTACGATAACAGAGGCAGAAAATTTCGCTTCACGGCTTTGCAAGCAGATTTGTCGGCCACGCCGTCGGTGCAATTTACCAT
>CAYUZF010000362.1:381-2361 GCA_964449615.1 uncultured Aureispira sp. | reverse complement strand
CGTCTTGATAGTAGTGATAAAAGGAATCTTGTAAAGTATAAAAAGAAGAATCTGTAGGCACGGTGAATTGTGCGCGGCTGCTGGACGCCAACGCTAGGCTAAGACATAGACATAGACATAGACATAGCAGTCCCTGTAGTAATTTAGACATAAATTACAAGTTTAATTAAGTGAAAAAACAGTGTAGTGTTCACCTAACGACTTGTGTGGGGCAAGCAGCAATCGGGGAACTACCGTAGAGTTGTTGTTGAATCAAGAAAAGACAGCTTTAGACGCCTGCTTCCCTTCGGTTGCTCTGTGGTTGGTTCGTTTGAGTGCTACTAATATATACTATAACATTTTGCTTTCCAAGCCAATGCTTATTTATTTTGATACTTTTTATTTTAGCGGTTTATACCATTAACTATCATACAATTGTGTTCTTAAGGTTATGTGCTACACGATGTCTAAACTTTTGAAGCAGGACTCCACGATGCTTGACTGGTCCTATTACAACTTTATTTGCATGACCAATAATAGCGTACCATTGTATTTAATCCACCTTGTTCCTCATAGAATATAGAACTTTTCTGTTTTTTTGTTCTTCTTGCCCTATAGGTTTTCTACCTTTGCAACGTATCTTATTTTTATAATAAATACCCATTCTAATCGGGTATTGCACGACACCAGACACATGATTCGCTACAATAAAAAACGCCTGAGTAAGCAAAAATTAATTGAGTTGTACCAACGTTTGCTAAAGCCGCGTATGGTCGAGGAAAAAATGTTGGTTTTGTTGCGACAAGGGCGCATTAGTAAATGGTTTGCAGGAATTGGGCAAGAGGCGATCGCAGTGGGAATAACGGCTGCGTTGCAACCTGAAGAATACGTGTTTACAATGCACCGCAATTTGGGTGTTTTTACCACCCGCGACGTTCCTTTGGAACGCTTGTTTTGCCAGTGGCAAGGCAAATTGCCTGGTTTTACCAAAGGGCGCGACCGCTCGTTCCACTTTGGAGCACCCGAGTTTAATATTGTGGGCATGATTTCTCACTTGGGGCCCCAGCTTTCTTTTGCAGGGGGCGTGGGTTTGGCGAGTAACTTGGCCGAAGAAGGGCAAATTGCAGTAGCGTTTACAGGGGAAGGCGGTACCAGCGAAGGCGATTTTCACGAAGCCCTCAATGTAGCGGCGGTTTGGAACTTACCCGTTTTGTTTGTTATTGAAAACAATGGCTATGGTTTATCGACGCCTACTTCCGAGCAATACGCTTGCAAAGACTTGGTTGATCGTGCCAAAGGTTACGGCATGGAGGGTCACAAGATAGATGGCAACAACATTCTAGAAGTCTACCAACAGGTCAACAAATTGGCCAAATCTATGCGTAAGAAACCGCGGCCTATTTTGCTAGAGTGCGAAACCTTTAGAATGCGCGGCCATGAAGAAGCGTCGGGTACCAAATACGTTCCTCAAGATTTGATGGACCACTGGGCCAAGCGCGATCCCATCAAAAACTACGAGGCATTTTTGTTGGAGGAAAACATTCTGACAGAAGAGGCCATCAAAGACTTGCGCAAGCAGTACAAAGAAGAAATAGAAGCGGGACTAGAAGTCGCTTACGGAACTCCTGCCGTAGAAGCATCCCTAGAAACAGAAATAGGCGATGTCTATGCTTCCCATGTCCCCAAAAGAGTTGCGCCCGACTTCTCGGACAGCAAAGAACTGCGTTTGGTTGATGCCATATCGGAGGGTTTGCGCCAGGGCATGGAGCGCTACGACAATCTAATTCTGATGGGACAGGATATTGCGGATTATGGCGGGGGGTTCAAAATTACCGACGGCTTTATGGAGCAATTTGGTAAAGAGCGGGTACGCAATACGCCGTTGTGCGAAAGCGCCATTATTGGGATTGCATTGGGGTTGAGTTTGAAAGGCTACAAGGCGATGGTAGAAATGCAGTTCGCGGATTTTGTTACGTGTGGGTTTAATCAAATTGTCAACAA
>CAYUZF010000362.1:0-371 GCA_964449615.1 uncultured Aureispira sp. | reverse complement strand
GCTGCACTACCGCTGGGGGCAAAACGTAGACGTAGTAATTCGCATGCCTACAGGCGGCGGCGTGGGAGCGGGCCCCTTCCACTCACAGAGCAACGAAGCTTGGTTTTTTCATGTGCCAGGACTTAAAATTGTCTACCCTTCCAACCCAGTCGATGCCAAAGGGTTGCTTTTAGCAGCATTAGAAGATCCTAACCCTGTTCTATTTTTTGAACACAAAGCCCTTTACCGCTCCCTATCTGCAGACGTACCCAATGGGTATTACACTACCGAAATTGGCAAAGCTGTTGTAGCGCAAGAAGGAACTGAGGCCACTATTATTGCTTATGGCAATGCTGTGCATTGGGCGAAAGCCGCCGCAGAACAATTAGAAG
>CAYUZF010000361.1:0-2364 GCA_964449615.1 uncultured Aureispira sp. | reverse complement strand
TTTAGTTCCCTTCGTTCATGAGCGCTACGCTTTAGTTGAGGGACTACTTAAAATAGTGCTAAGGGAATTATCAAAAAAACGTGCCAGACTACTTCTAAGTTGGAATGTAGGATAAAAATAATTGAATTTGGACAAAGAAAAAGGGAAAATGGCGCTATTTGTGTAGAGGACTAGACCACTTTAAGTATAAAAACGTTTTTTAAGGAAAGAGCGATTAGTAAGGATGGAACAGTTTTTTCCTATAAGAAAGAAGAAGAAACACAGCAGTTCTAGTCCCTTACAACCAAATACGTTCAGAAGGATGTGTTTATTGTATGACATTTAATTATTTATATAAGAGTTCCATAAAACAAGTATTAAGTACCATGCGCCTATTCCCATTGATGATTTATATAATGTTTTTAGTTGTAGCAATAATTGCTTTTCCTTCCTGCAACAAAACGAAAGAATACGAGAAAGTAGTTTGGGAAGATCGCCCTAGTGGTAAAGAATGCATTCCTAGAAACAACGCTACTATTGATTTTGAAAACCCCAACGAATTTTTTGACAAAGATCATTTGTATTGTATTGCTATAGAAATGGAAGCGGATGCGTTTGAGCGCATGCGCAACGAGTCCAGATTTGGGCCCAGTGTGCAAGAGCAACGGGGCGTAGCTGCTAGGAAAGCTGCCTTTGAATATTTTTATCAATGCGATGTAGCTTTTCCTTCTTATTACAATTGGTACAGTGCCGATATAGAAATTGATGGTGCCAAAGCAGAACGTATTGGTTTGCGTAAAAAAGGTTTTTTCGGGTCTATTTACTCTATTGCCCCTTCTATAAAAATTGATGTCAATCGCTATGCGGGGCAAACCGACCAATTGGGAGCACTTCAAAAAATGACCCTCAACAACAACTCTGAAGATCCTTCAAGAATGATGCAAGCCTTGCTTTATCGTTTCTACGAGTGGGCGAACTACCCCAGCCCACAGTGCAACCTAGCAAATGTGGGTATCAATGGGGAGGCACTAGGGATTTATTCCCACGTAGAGCCTATTGAGGATGCCTTTTTGTTGCGCGCTTTTGGTAACAATACAGGAAGTTTGTACGAGTGCCAATTGACAGATTTTAGAATGAATTGGGTGAACCGTTGGGAGAGCAAAACAAATGCTACGGACAGAAGTAAACGACAAATAGCACAAATTGCTTATGTACTGGATCAAGCCAGCGATGAAGACTTGGTAGCGGAATTGGAAACTTACATTAATATAGATAACTTCATTCGTTTTTGGGCATTAGAAATTATTTCCAACCATGTAGACGGCTATTGTAGAAACAGCAACAACGCCTATGTATATTTTGACCCCAGCGACGGCAATCGGGCTACTTTCATTCCTTCTGGGGTGAACTATTTTCAGAAAGAAGAACACCAAAGAAGACCCTTGAAAGACTTTACAACGGCAGAACTACCGAGGCGTCTATCGAGATGCCCAGGAATCCCACAACGCCTAGAAAGTGAAATTCACAGGCTTTTAGATCAAGTTTGGGACGAACAGGCGTTGAGTCAACTCATCAATCATTTTCAGTCACAAGTGTACAGCAGTCAGCACAATTCAAACGATGTAAACGGCGCCGCACAGCACTATGTTCCTGCACTCAGAAACTGGATCGGCAATAGAAAAGCTACTTTAAAAGCCATCTTGGCAGTAGAAGGTATACCTACTGGAAATTCTAATCCCTCAAACATCTGTTATTTTGAAGAAATAAACGCTGGTCAACAAGTGGAGTGCTCTTTTTTTTGTTATTGTCCTTTCAGTGGAGTTTTGGGCAGCAGCGCGAGACCAATACAGATTTTGAAGGTTGGCTTGGTGGTTCTTATCAATTAAAACTTGACAAGCGTTGGGACGTCAAACTCTCTACACAAGTGCGTTCCCAGTACAGACCGAAGGACGCGTTAGAACTCAATCGGTTTTTAGTAGAATGGGAAACCACCTACGATCCCAAATTTGGCAAATGGATCAAGCCGCTAGAGCTTAATTTAGGCATTCGTTACATCGCTGCCAACAAAAGTGCAATGGTGGACTACCTGCGACTCCACTTCGATTTGTCCTATCAATTGGCGTTTAAGCGTTTCGAAGTAACCTATCGTTTTCGTTACCAAATGCGCGACGAACTAGGCAACACAAGAGATCCCATCTACCCCAATTACTGGGTAAAGGATTTCCGCAACTTATTGCGCCTAAAATACAACATCAGAAAATGGAAACTAGACCCTGAAATATGGGCAGAGCTATTTTACCACGATGAGTTGGGGGCTCTTAATGGTTTCACAGATTTGCGGATAGGCATCCGCACTACCTACGACATTGACAAACACCACAGCTT
>CAYUZF010000360.1:0-2391 GCA_964449615.1 uncultured Aureispira sp. | reverse complement strand
ACCAATAGGCGTTCCGACGATGAACGTGGAAGTCATCATAGAATCGGTTCCCTCTACAATGGCTTCTCCAGTCTCGATGGTAAATTTTTTGCCCTCTGGATACTCGTCATTGGCGGAGAATGGAACTATGCTAATGTACTCGAAGTACTCATCTATACTCATTGCAATGCCTTTTTTGTTCATCCATCCTCTTAGAGAATCAACGGCGGGAATAGCAATGGTGTCAATAGTAACCATTTGTGTGGTGTCGTAACGGTCACCAGTAACTTGCTCTACCATAAAGGTATCGTTGGTTAAGGTATACTTTAGAGAATCGTAACTTTCTGCAAATTTACCTCGAAGCGACTTATAAACTTTTTGCAATTCGGCGGTTTGCATCAGTTTTCCCTGTACTTGTTCTTCTCTGAACTCCCGTGTTTCTTCAAATTCAATAGGTTTTTGAATTGATTTTACAAGTAAAAAACCCAAACCTATGGCTGCTGCAAATAGCAACAAATTTAGTGCAATTTTCATTAGTCGTCTATTGTTAATAATAAAGTGGATGATTGATGCCGACACGACACGCCCCCCAACAGCATTTTTGAAAGGTGGCCTTAGCTGCAATAATACCGATTTTTTGTTGAAATGAGCGAAAGAACCCCTTTGAAGTTATTAAAAAAAGCCCCTTTACAGAAATCCATTGGTGTCAAATTGGATTCAGTTGCATCGGAGTACGCTGTGTCTCTTGTAGTAAGATGCCCATTGCCCTTGTTTTTGGTGGTCGAGCGCTGTATTCTTTTTTTAATGCCCAGGAAAAACCTCGTTGGCCATTCGCAGCGCTTTGCCGAAGGCGTCCATGTTTAAGCTTAGATCGGCTTTTTTACGCACAAAATAGGTCAACATTTTTTCGGTAGGCATATTGCCCGTTAGGTCGTCGGCAGCCATAGGGCAGCCCCCGTAACCCTTAATTGCGCCGTCAAAACGGCGACAGCCATTGACATAAGCCGCATCTATTTTTTCTTCCCACTCATCGGGGCGCGTGTGGAAATGGGCGCCAAATTCTACGTCTGGATAAGGTGGAATCAAATTGCTAAACAAATATTCAATCGTCTCGCGGTTGGCAACGCCAATAGTGTCAGAAAGCGACATAATTTTTACGCCCATGTCAGCTAATAGATTGACCCACTTCTGAACAATATCTACGTTCCATTCGTCGCCGTAAGGATTGCCAAAGCCCATAGAGACATAGACGACAAGTTTTTTGTGGTGCTTTTGAACAAGCTCTTGAATTTGTCCCAGCCGTTTCAAGGACTGGTCAATGGTGGCGTTGGTGTTCCGCAATTGAAAGGTTTCAGAAATGGAAAACGGGTAGCCTAAATAATCAATTTCTTCAAAGGCACAGGCATCTTCTGCGCCCCGCTCATTGGCGATGATGGCCAGCAATTTGCTCGAACTACTCGACAAATTGAGCTTGGATAAAACTTCGGCTGTATCGCGCATTTGTGGAATGGCTTTGGGCGACACAAAACTCCCAAAGTCTATGGTGTCAAATCCCACTTTCAGCAGTTGATTGATGTAATCCGCTTTTTGTTGGGTGGGGATAAAGTACTCGTCAATGCCTTGCATGGCATCTCTAGGACATTCTATTACTTTTACCATTCTTGTTTGTTCTATTGTTCCTTAAAGCTATCGCTACCAATAGCGGCAGTTGGGGGGCGTCTACCGTACTTGCACGAATAGCTGTAGAGTTAGTATTTTGGGGGTTGATAGTTCTTGGGCATTTTACTCAACCAAACCCTTATTTTTCGGTTAATAGCAGAAAGCTCTTTCTACAATCAACAATATAGAATTTATTCTACTGTGTTTGATGTGTAAAGATAATTCTAAAGTTGAAAGAATTAAATCGTGGGCGGGCTATTTGCAAAATTATAACGTATCTTTGCCCTCGAATTTCATTAAAATGATTCTGATACCTTGAAGTTACTCAACGATAACAGCCCTTGCTGCTTGACTTATGGGTTGACTTCGTTCTCATCAGTTTTCTCGTTTAAATAATAGCCGCTTATGTTGTTACAAATCTTTGGCTTTTTGTTGTTGGCAGGTATTGTCTTTTTGACGACCACAACGGTAGAGAAAAAACCCGAATTGCGCCTGTTCTGGATGGTAGTCGGTCGCATCATGTTCTTCACAGGCATGCTTACGCTGATTGTCAATTCGGTGGCGCTGCAAATTGGTTTTCTTCAGTGGGTAGAAGGAATGGGTGTTTTGGGCTCTTTTCTTTTTAAACTGGGGCTGATTTTTGGCGGTATTGCGGTTGTCGTTTTGGCCAACCACCGCCCCGATGCCTACGACGAGTATTTTGACGGAAAGAAATATGAGTAGACGCAGGCAGGTAGCAGCGGCCATTGAACA
>CAYUZF010000359.1:0-2415 GCA_964449615.1 uncultured Aureispira sp. | reverse complement strand
CAACAGCTTCCCGACTGTTGGAGTCCTTAATCACCCCAATTAAAACCCAAATTTATTATCGTTATTCAGTATTTTTTTTTGAAGTTGGACTCTGAAAGCTTCCCGACTTTCAGAGTCCTTTAATCACCCCAATTAAAACCCAAATTTAGTGCGCCTTCGGCTTATGAGCGCCAAAGGCGGTTATTATCGTTATTCAGTATTTTTTTTGAAGTTGGACTCTGAAAGCTTCCCGACTTTCAGAGTCCTTTAATCACCCCAATTAAAACCCAAATTTATTTCTTGTTTTTTGTGTAAGCCACTTATTGACTTGCTTATCTAATAAGCCAATATGCTGCCAAAAGTTGGCATGCCATGTCTAACAGAACCTTATGAATTTATAATATTACTAACTATTTTCAAAATGAATCTGTGTTGCTTATTTCGCATCAAAATAGGAAGTTGTACTTGATAGATAGGGTTTGTAGGAAAGATACCCGACGTCCTTCGCCTTCATAACCGTTGACGCCTGTGTTTACATCGTTGTCTTCGTCTACTTGTACTAATACATCGTAATCCCAAAACACATTCGTCATCAACGATAAGGACAACCCTTTAAATAAGTGCAGGTCTACGTTGGTGATCCATTCTACGTCTACATGTTGGGGAAGGCGCAAATAGTTGCTGTATAGATTGAGGCTGGTACGCACAAATAAACGGTATTTCGTCTTTTCTTTTTCTTCGCCTTTCTCCTTTTCGACCACCGTGTATTTTAAGAACTTATGGCTGTAAGCCCCTTTTAGTGTGGCTCCAAACTGAATGTAATTGCGTGCATAATAGCCCCCTGTTTCTAATTCGCCAACAGGCTCTACTCGCCAGTTGTCTATAAATTCTTCTCTGGTTACGCCTTCGGAGTAAGGGTTTCCGTGCAAGCCCAACCGTGCAATGTCATCGTCGCTTACCAGAATCATTTTTAGCGCTGCAGGAGACAACAAAGCTTCAAATTTTCCGAAGTTTGTCTGTTGTTTGTAAGCAATGCCTGGCGAAATGGTAAGGGTTGCAGGAGCAAAAAATTGGGCAATAGGGTTCTCTAGGGTATCGGACTGTGGAGAGAGGAAATTACCGTTGTAGGTAGGGGTAATTTGGCTCAAAAACAACGCATCTAAAGAATAACCAAAGGGGCTATCTTTTGTGATGGCATAAGCAAAATTGGACGTGATCCGCAACTCATCTACAGACTTTTGAAAAGGAATTTCCTTGCGCAGGCTTCCCAAACGCTGTACGCCAAAATTGAGCCCCCCTATATTGTCCCAAGTTACCCGACCCTTTTTATATTTGGCGTACACATTTGTATTGCCACCAATACCGATTCGGTCTTCACCTGCTCCAAATTTGGGATTTATAAAAAGCATTTGCCCTAAGTCTAAACCTACAGCACCTCCCGCTTTCCAATGCTTTTTTTCTTCTGTTTTGTCCTCTTGTGCTTGGAGGGCTTCTTGAGTCATAATTGTTAGTAGGACAACCGTTATCCATACCGTTGTTTTCATGTTGTTGTATTTTTTTAGTAGAACCGTTAGTAAAAATAGAGGTAAGCGTTTTCTTTGTTGAGAGATCATACCCACTACTGCCGTTAATAATCTTTGTACAAAAGTCTATAAAGCTTTTCGCACGGCAGGCTGTTATTTTGCCATAATTGGGCAGCTTTCTGCCTGTTTTGTGCAGCATTTCTTATAAAATAGGGGAACTGTTTGTTACTGGCGGTAGTACTGTACCATCAAAAAGCAATACCTGCACCTACCGAAAAGTATTCGGCGATAATTCGATGGGCTTTCATCGTCACTGTTAAAAAGGGAGTAGGGGTATTTTGATAGGGCTCCAACAAATAGTACCGCGCCGAGAGCCGAAAGGACAGTGGGGACAATTGATCTAAATTATTGGTTAGATAAACGGCTATTTGCGCATTGATGCTAAAACGACCAATAAAAATCTCATCTGCTACCAACAAACTAATGCGGCTGGCCTGCCAATGCCAATTTTTATCGCTGCCGCTGCTGTGGGTTCGAAAAGCGTAAAAAGCAGCAATATAATCGTATTCCACACCTATTTTTAGGCGGTTGTTTGGCGATAGAAAAAACCCTGCATCTACGCTGCTGTGCCAAACGGGATATTTGGGGCCATTGCTGGTAGAGAGTTCCCGCAGACCCATCGAAGCCACCCAAGAAAATTGAACGCGTTTGCTGCGTACTGGCTTTTCCTCGGCGTATATATAATCTTCTTTTGTAACAGGCTGCGGACGGTAGCACAGCCCCAGTTGAAAGCTAGGAATATTAATGCCCAGATTAGGCAGGGTGGAAGCCGCATTCGAAAAATGGGTAAACGTAGCCGAAGGACGCAACTCCCACTGCGGATGCAACTCAATCGCCACACCCAAGCGCAGAG
>CAYUZF010000358.1:0-2428 GCA_964449615.1 uncultured Aureispira sp. | reverse complement strand
AAACTTCGATCGGAAGTTGTGGGACAAAGTTTGGCTGGAAGCGCGCGCCAACGAGTCGCCTACATCATCTACTTATTGGTCAACCAATAAATTATGTTTCTTAGAAAAAAGATACGGTAGGAGTTGTAGGCGTTGTGTTTTGACTAATGTTGTAACGAATGTCTAAGCCCAAACCATACATACCAGCAGGACTAAAGGTGAGTTTTTGCCAGTGGCTGTCTAGCTTTTTGCCGTTGTGCTTGTGGAGACCATAGTTGATGAAATCAAACAACAACAAAAAACCACCTTGTACAATCATACTGTTTCCGAAACCCAGCCAACGGTTTTGATCCGTCAAATCGCTCCTGCTTTTGCTAAATTCACGCATCCAAAAACCCGCAGTAATGTACGTTAAATTTAAAACGCCGTTGACCAAGTAAACGGTTTCTATCTGTTGCTGCTGTTTAACGGTTTGTTCAAAGCTCAACCCCATCTGTTTGTCGCGCTTGGCAAACAAACCAGGAATACCCAAACCCAAATTGACAATGTTGAAATACACGTTCATCTCATAAAAGTGCTTCATAGAACCAACATCGGGGCTGCTGTAATAGCCGATGGTACCACCAATAATATTTGCTGCGCCCCAACTGGTAAGTGCAATGGAACTGTTTTTGGTGTGGCGGAACCGAACACCGTTGATCTCATCAAGCGTTTGTGCTTGAAGGAAAGGGGCAAAAAATAAAAAATTTAGTACTAGTAATAGCTGTCTCATAGTGTAGATGCTTGTGAATTGATTTAATTTTTTTAACTTTTAGCAATACCTATAAAAACAACTCCTTGTATTATTAAGTTGAATAAGGACACGAGTTATCATAAAGAACACAACAATGGCAAACGAATGGAATTTAGGCGTACAGAAAAGTGGCCTAGTACAAGAAATAGAAAAGGCAGTATTGGTGGCTGTAGTCACCGATGGTCAAACGATGGAACAAGCCATCGAATATTTGGACGAATTAGAATTTTTGGCAGATACCGCAGGAGCAGTTGTTAAAAAACGCTTTATTCAAAAACTGAAACACCCCGATAATCGCACTTTTGTCGGAAAGGGGAAAGCACAAGAAATTGTTGAGTTTGTACAAGACAATGATATTGACTTGATTATTTTTGACGACGATCTAACGGCTAAACAGGCGGGAATTTTGGAAGAGCATACGGGGCGGAAAATCCTAGACCGCAGTACACTGATTTTGGATATCTTTGCCAGTCGCGCACAAACCGCACAGTCTAAAGTACAAGTAGAATTAGCGCAAATGCAATACTTACTGCCCCGTTTGAGGGGGATGTGGGATCACTTGGAACGGCAGCGTGGGGGGATTGGTATGCGTGGACCAGGGGAGCAAGAGATTGAAACGGATAGACGGATTGTACGCGACAAAATATCCCTACTTAAAAAACGCTTGGAGCGCATCGACTTACAAGCACAGACACAGCGCAAAAATCGCGGCGATATGGTGCGCGTTTCTCTAGTAGGCTACACCAATGTTGGAAAATCTACCCTAATGAATACCTTAGGAAAAGCAGAAGTCTTGGCAGAGAACAAACTCTTTGCTACCTTAGATACTACGGTGCGTAAAGTAGTCATAGACCGCATGCCATTCCTGTTGTCTGATACGGTTGGATTTATTCGCAAACTGCCCCACCACCTAGTAGAAAGTTTCAAATCTACGTTAGATGAGGTGCGCGAAAGTGATTTGTTGGTGCAAGTCGTAGATATTTCTCATCCGCAACACCGCGACCATATCAAGGTAGTTAATAAAACCCTAGTAGAGCTTGGCGCAAAAGATATTCCCATGCTGTACGTATTCAACAAAATGGATTTGTACAAAGAGCAAGCCTTAGATGAATTCTTGCATGAGGATGAGAAAAAAGATTTGCTGCAAGAGCTGAAAGGACATTGGAAATCGGAAACCAACGACAACGCCGTCTTTATTTCTGCCCTTAAGAAAGAAGGGATGGAAGAATTGCGCGCCAAACTCAAAGAATTAATCGATCAGTTGTATACCCAGCGCTATCCATACAAAACAAGGTTTTGGTAAGCGCAACGGTAGCAACCGATACTTAAACCATTGTAACAATGACGCGGCTGTGTTTAATAATCGGTTGGGGGCTATGGAGTATGTTTTCTATACAAGCACAAACAAACGAAAAGAACAAAGGGTGGTACGTAGAAAGCAGTCTGCACGTAGGCCACGCTTTCAAGCACCGTTCTACGATTACGATTGATTTTCCTGATTGGAGTATAGGTGCAGAGGTCAACTTAGAGCGGAAAACTTACGGAACCAAACCCTGGCACGAGCGCTGTGGCTTCCCGCGTTGGGGGGTAGCATTGAGCTACCATTATACGGGCAATGCGCGGCAGATGGGACACGGGATTGCCATTTTGCCCAAT
>CAYUZF010000357.1:0-2495 GCA_964449615.1 uncultured Aureispira sp. | reverse complement strand
CATGTGGATACCATTGCGGTAAGCGACAGCGGCCAAGTGGTTCCTATGGTTATTTTGGCGCGGCCTGCGGTAACCACGGCAGCGGAAGCAAGGGCTTCTGGAAAAACTATTGTTTATGTGCAGGGCAATATACACGGCGGTGAAGTAGAAGGCAAGGAAGCCTTGCAGGTATTGATGCGGGAGATTTTACTGGGCGAACAACAAGCCCTATTGGAGCATCAAATTTTGTTGTTCACGCCCAATTACAACCCTGATGGCAACAACAATCTATCGCCTAAGCACCGCCCTTCTCAAGAACACTGCCCCCACTTAGCAGGGAGCCGCCGCAGTGGGGGCGACTGGGATTTGAACCGCGACGGTACCAAGCTGGATGCGGTAGAAACGCGGGGTTTGTTTACCAATGTCATCGTCCCTTGGGATCCTGATGTATTTGTAGATCTGCACACCACCAATGGTATTTGGCATGCCAATGAACTGACTTACGCCCACAGCTATCAAACCGCAGGAGAAGCAGCGACCTCCGAGTATACCCGTGACAGTTTGTTGCCTGCTGTTCAGCGCGCTATGCTGGAGCGTTACGACCTACATACCGATGTATACGGGGGGTATACGTTGCAACAAGGGTGGCCGCCTCAAAACCTGTACACTTACAACCACCATCCGCGTTATTTAGTCAACCAATTTGGCTTGCGCAACCGCATGGCCATTCTAAGCGAAACGTTCGCACACGACAAATTTTACCACCGCATCAATTCGGCGCATAAATTTGTACTGGAAATCCTGCGGTATACCAATGCCCATGCCGCTGATATCCGTCGAATCAACCGCGCCAGCGAAGCCGCAGCCCTTGCAGCTGTTCAAGCGGGGGCGGGAACGTTAAAAAAGGGGGTGCGTTTTCAAAAGGTTCCAGAAACGGATTTGATGACGTTGAGAACTTACAATTATTTGAGCTATGTGGATACGACTGGTAAAACACGTTATGTGCGCAGCCATGAAATAGTAGCCATAGAAGGGGTCAACAACCACAGTGCCTTTTCGCCTTTGTTGTACGCTACCCTACCAAGCGCTTATGTGCTGCCGCCTGACTTGGCTTATTTGCTCCCTCATTTGCAAACATTGGGCATTCAAATAGACACTTTACAGCAACCTCAAACCTATCAAGGGGAACACTTCAGGGTTCGGCAGCTGGAACTTTCTTCACAGCAGTTTGAGCGTCATTTTATGGTGCAATTAGCAGGCGAATTTGAAGCGGCTAGCCAGACCTTTCCCGCAGGCAGCTTCTCCATTAGTATGGAACAACCGTTGGCGAATTTAATTTTTTATCTATTGGAACCACAGTCTGACGACGGCTTGGCAACATGGAATTTTTTGGATAAGTCCTTGTACCAACTAGGGGTGTTAGAAAAAGAGGTTGTTTACCCTATTTTTAAGGTGTTTTAAACCAATTTTTTATCCTACGATTGCTGCTGTGTGCCTACTTAAACAGAGATTACAGGCCGTGTAAGGCGATGAATTACAGTTTTTTTTTGTAACTTTCACTAAAGTTTCCCACTCTCCTTTTGTTCTAAATCAACGCTACGCGGTGTTGTTAGAAGAGGAGCAGCGCTTGTGTTTGATCACCTCTAATCCAGTCCTATTGTGTTATCGTCCCGCCTTTTCACGTTGTTGCTGTGCAGTTTTTTATGGAGTAGTGCTGTTTTTAGTTCAAAAACAGCAGCGCAGCCCAGCACTTGGTCTACAGAAGGGCAACAACTCCTACAGCAGGGGATTGCGTTGTACGATGAGGGCGATTATAAGGGAGCCAGTGCCAACTTTAATACCCTGATTGACCAAGCCAAGGCGGCGGCAGACAGACGGTGGTTGGGGGAAATATACTTCGAATTGGGCAGCTTTTACCGAGGGCGCAATGTGCCCAACAAAGCCCTAGATTTTTTGCTGGAAGCCAGTGCGTTATTGGTGTCGGATTTTTCTGTAGAACGCGCCAATATCATCGTTCCTGATTTGAGTGAAAGCCCTGAAACCTATCTATTGGAAATTCCTGAGGACGCCACGATTATTTGCGAAGTGTACAACAAAATTGGAGGGGTTTATTTTAGACAACAGAATTATAAAAAAGCAGAAAAGTACTGGAACAAAGCCTACCACGTAGCGGAGCAATACAAAAGTGCGCACGCTTTGGCGGATGTTTGCAACAACTTGGGCGAATTGGAGCGTGTTCGAAAACAGTATTCTAAAGCACTTCGCTATTACCGCAAGGCGATTTTGTTGCAACAAAAGATTCAAGACCACTTGGGACTTTCTGTAACTTGGAGCAATATAGGAGGCATTTATTTGATAGAAACACAGGCAGATTCTGCCAAGAAATATTACGACAAAGCATATCGAGTAGCACGACAGTTGAACGATACCACAGCCTTGCTCCGCACCCTCAACGACTACGGGGCATATTACCAACAACAAGGCAATACGGAGGCCGCCAAAAAATGGACGTATCG
>CAYUZF010000356.1:0-2504 GCA_964449615.1 uncultured Aureispira sp. | reverse complement strand
CATTGGCATTGATGAGCTTTTGTTTGACGATTCTTTCAAACGCGTGCTGTCTGCTCTGGAGGGCTTGCGCCAAGAGATTCAGGTGCAAGAAGCTGAATTGGTGACCATTAACGAGAATCTAAAAAGAGTGCGTACACAATTGAAGAAATAGTCTTTCAGCCGCTATTTGCAGCGCATGTTGCTTCTTGCTACACACAAAATCGCCCGCTACACCTGCCTTTTTCACAAAAAAATTCTATCTTCAAAGAACTGCTCTATACCTCCACGGTAGGGTTACCCCTGTACAACACCACCCATCTACAATTAGCTAACTTATCCATTCGCTTTGCTCAAGAGAAACCATGCATCGATTTTTAATTCATTTAGTTGGTTGCTGTTTACTGCTGTTTGCTAGTCTTCCCACGGCACAGGCTACCCATATGGTGGGCGGCGAAATTAATTACCGCTGTTTGGGCAATGATCGGTATGAAATTATGGTAACGGTTTTTAGAGATTGCGATACGGGGGTGCCGTGGTTTGACAATCCCGCTTCGGTGGGGGTGTTTGATACCAATGATTCGCTGCTCTACGATTTGCGCTTGACGCTGAGAAACAACGACACTTTGGATTTGAATTTGACAGATCCTTGCCTAGTCGCTCCGCCCAATGTTTGTATTCATACCACAACTTATATTGATACCGTTACCTTGCCTTTTCAAACAGGTGGCTACCAGATTGTTTACCAACGGTGTTGCCGCAATCAGGATATTGTTAATATTGTAGCGCCTACGGCAACAGGGGCAACCTATTCTTCTTTTGTCTCCGAAGAGGCGCTGCTCAGTTGCAACAGCAGTGCGCGGTTTAATGAATGGCCGCCAGTCTACATTTGTGCAGGCGTTCCCATTTCCTACGACCACGCTGCAACCGATATGGACGGCGATTCGGTCGTGTACGAATTGTGTACGCCTTTCACGGGCGCTACGCCTTCGCAATCCATGCCCCAGCCGCCCAACAACCCACCCTACAACAACGTTACTTGGCTGCCGCCCTACAGCGTCGATAACATGCTTGGCGGGCCCGATTCGCTGGTCATTGATCCACAGACGGGTTTGCTTACAGGAACGCCCGATATTATTGGGGTATTTGTGGTGGGCGTTTGCGCCAAAGAATACCGCAACGGGCAGCTTATTTCCACTACGCGCCGCGACTTTCAGTATGTGGTGGGCGTTTGCGGGCGTTTGGTTTCGTCGGCCTTTTTTGCACCTGAAATTCAGTGTGATAATTCTTTGGCTGTCACGTTTCAGAACAATAGTGCAAGTTTGGGAACAGGATTTAGCTGGAATTTTGGTGATCCCCTCAACACGGCCAGTTCTACTTTTGCCAACCCTTCTTACATTTATCCCGATACGGGGTTGTATACGGTTACCCTAATTGCCGACCCAGGCACGTTGTGCGCCGACACTTCACAACAAGTTATCAATTTACAATACCAGTCGATTGCTATAGATTTTGATGTGCAAACGGCTAATTGTACGGATTCTTTTTTCTTGGATGTTATAGATTTAACGATAGACAGCATCAGTTCTATTGTACAATGGGATTGGGACTTTGGCAACGGCTTGACGGATACGGTGCCTTTTCCGAGTACCGTTTACGACAGTTCGGGGCAGTATGTCGTTACACTAAATGTATTGGCGGCCAATGGTTGTACGGCGAGCTATCAGGACACATTGACGTTGGATTTGCCCGTTGTTTTTAGTGCCGATTCGGTGGGGATTTGTCCAGGGGATACGGCGCTGTTGCTCAATCCAAGCGGCAACCCCAACCATCGTTACCAGTGGGCACCCGCTACGGGTTTGAGCGATCCCACTAGTCCGAGTCCCCTCGCTTTTAGAACAGGCACTGCTGCACAAACCTACACCGTCACGGTTACAGCCCCCAACGGCATCGACACCTGCATTCTTATACGCAGCATCACTGTGCTGCCCAACCCAATCAATACCTTAACCACTTCGCCAGATACTCTTACTTGTTTGGATTCTGTGACCCTACTAGCCTACAGCCCACTGGCACAACAAATCGAGTGGAGTACAGACCCCACTTTTGGGGTGGTGCAATATACAGGCGACCGTATTCGGGTGCCTGTAACAGGCTTGGCACGCTTTTTTGTACGGGCTACCGATCCTTATGGTTGTGTGCTGTTGGACACCCTAGATGTTATTAAACAAACTACGCCTGTTTTTCCTGCTTGGAGTCACCAGGGGGTAGGTTGTACGCCCAATCACGCCGTGCAGTTTTTTGACAATACGCCTTTGATCGGCAACGATAGCGTTGCGCAATGGTTGTGGTCGTTTGGGGATGGTAATAGCAGTCGCCTGCAAAATCCTTTGCATACATACGTCCAAACAGGCAATTATCAAGTCATCTTACGCGTCACAACTAGAGCGGGGTGTATAGGAGAGTTTAAGGATAGTTTGACTTGGCAAGTGCCGCGCTTGTTGGGGCAGGATACGGTTGGCGTATGC
>CAYUZF010000355.1:2037-2513 GCA_964449615.1 uncultured Aureispira sp. | reverse complement strand
GGGGGGCAAGCACTGTTGGCGTCCCACCAACCTTCCCATTCTCCCGTCAGGTACTCATAATACGCATCTTCGGAGTAGGTCAGCACCGCACTGCTGTAGCAAAAGCCTAAATTAAGACTGTTTTTGGCTTCGAACAATTTGGTGCTGGCTTCGTAGGTAAGTTGGTTGCCCTCATGAGTAGCCGTCAGGGCAAAGCGCGCAAAATGAGCGGGCTGGGTGGTTTCATTGATGTAATATTCGCCAATGAAACCCGCTTGTTCAGCGTCCGATTGTGTAGCACCCTCTAAGCGGGAGCGAAATAAATTCTTGCTGCTCACGCGGCTTGTATTCAAATTCGCAACACAGCCGTTCTCAAACTCGATGCGGGCATTGGCGATGTCCTCCGTGGGGGACAAGGCGCTTACGCCCACGCTCTGCACCAGCTTCACCGGCGACTTGACCAGCTGCAGCACGATGCCGATATCGTGAATCATCAA
>CAYUZF010000355.1:0-2027 GCA_964449615.1 uncultured Aureispira sp. | reverse complement strand
GCCTTTTTTCCAGACACCCTGGTCCCAATATTGACGATAAGTAGGCACCGCCGCGGCGACCTCGCTTTGATCTAGGTAGCCTTCCCAGACCCCAATCATGTTTTGGCTTTGTGCCGAATAACTATTAAGCGATAAAAAAATAAGCAACAGTAGTTGTCTCATGTTGATGGTGAATCGTTGATGTTGTTTCTTATTATACGAATAGACCCCGCAAAAATACAAAAAAAACGGCATCAAAAGTGAAGGCGCGGATACTTGCCCCCAATTAGCAGGAGGGGTACAACGCGCTTTTGAATAAGACGGGGCATCATTTTTCTTCGTAAGGAATATCGTAAAGTGCTGCAACTTCTTTCAAAAATTGACGCAGCAATACGAAGCTTTCGTAATTGCGTACTTGAACAGAAAAGGGATCGTAGTGGGGACTAGGATTGATGTAACCATGACAGCGGACTAAGCGCTGTTGTGGTTGTCCTTTTTCGTTCGAATAATAAAAAATCAAGTACTTGATATCACTTTTTAGTTGTAACTCCTCCCCCAAACCACGCGCCTCTATTTTTGAGAGTTGTGACCAAGCCAATTGAAATTTAAGGCGTTTGGGATAAAAAGCATAATAACACTCCAACTGCTTGGGCGAAATAGTAATGGCTGCATTGCTCCACTGCAAATAAGCGTAAGCCAACAAACCAAAACCACTCAACAAGCCAAGCATCCAAAAGAGAGAGAGCAAGCTGAATGCCAAATTTCCTTGAATAAGCGTAGTGAGGTACAAACTAAGCGGTAAACCAACTGCTAAGATAAAAAACAAAACCATGCCATCAAAACCGCGCGTGCAGGGCCGAAAGTGTTTGGGGCGGTTGCGCTTTACAACCTCCGCAAAGCTGCGCATCGTAGGGCCGTGCAAGGCATCTTCTATCTTGGAAGGCAACTGCTCAAAACTGGTTAAGTAATACAGCCCCTCTTTTTCTAATAACCGCAACTGGCCTTTGCCCACTTGGTCAAACAGAGTATTGTCCAGAGCATTGATGTTGTGTTCCAACTGCTCGTATTTTCGGGACAATTCTTTGGTGTAGCCCTTTTCGCTCGCAATGTTCCAAATATCATCTGCCCATAACAAGCGCTGTTCCTCCTCTAGTACGCGGTAAGCCATTTTTATAGTGGTCATAGGGCATTAATTTTAATGTTGAAAGAAAGGAGATTAACTAAGGGCTGTAATCTCCTTGAAATATAAGCGGTAATGCGTTCCTGTAGAGGTGGGAACCAATTGCAACTCGCCCTTCAATTGGCGGCTTAATTTACGCACCAAGCGCAATCCCAAAGAGGAAGAAGAAGGGGCGCTGACTTTTGTCCAATCTTGTACCATACCCGCTCCATTGTCGCTGATTTCCAATAAATAGCTGTTTTCGTAAATGGTTTTTAAATGAACTTTTAATACGCTCTCCTGCTCTTTGGGAAGGCCGTATTTCAACGCATTGGTGACCAACTCATTGATGATTAAGCCCAGTGGGATTGCGGTATCCATATTGAGTTGTACAGGCGCAATGTTAATGTCTAGTTGAACTTTAGTATCTTCTCCTTTTACAGAGTGCAGCAGCTCTTTCACCAGTTGTTCTAAATACGTTTTGTAATTAATGGCCGATAAATCATTGGATTGGTACAGCATTTTATGAATCATAGCCATAGAATTAATGCGGTATTGACTTTGGTCAAACAAGGCCTTTGTGGTAGGATCGGTAATGCTTTGGCTTTGTACATTTAACAAACTGGTTACCACCTGGAGGTTATTTTTCACGCGGTGGTGAATTTCTTGCAAGAGCATTTCCTTTTCTTCGTGCTGCAATTTTATTTTTTTCAGATGCTTCTTTAGCTCTTTGTTGTGCTTTCGCTTTAAATAAATAATCCACAAGGCGGCAAACAACAGCAACAACAAGCCGCAACAAATGGCCCATTGTATGATGTCCTTCCTACGGTTGCGCTCTTCTTCCAATTGCGCCTCTTGGCGCAATTGGAGCAATTCTTTTTCCTGTTGG
>CAYUZF010000354.1:0-2563 GCA_964449615.1 uncultured Aureispira sp. | reverse complement strand
CCACGCGCAAGCTGTCCATGTTGATGCGATGGCCAGTAGCCCCCATAGTAATGGTGTATTTGGCAGGTGCTGCCAAGAACGTTAACCCTGGTGCATTGGGCGCTGTAACTTCAGACGTAATTTTGTGGCCATTCATAGTGATGTACCCTTTGTCCGTCTGTCCTATACTGTTTCCAATGATATTCTTGCTGCTGTTTGAATTGGCCGATACTTCTGTACTGTCTGTATTTCCAAGCGTATCCGACCACATTTCGGTTGTTGTACCGTTGAATTCGTAACTGATGCTGGTTACCACCAAAGTCTTTCTATAGATGCCATCTTTGCTAGAGTTGTTGACCAACCACATTTCTTCCAACTCATCGCTGTCTTCCATAAAAATAAAACGGTCGGGTCTATCACCGATCATATCTGGGCGAAACATGTAACCATTCGGGTCGATTGCTGTTCCCAAAAACTCACAGTTGTTAGGCCCCCCATTGTAAAGCGCGCCATACAAACCAAACAGGTAGTTGGCATCTGTATCACAGAAACCATCCGCCGCCAATTGGCAGTTGTCTTCTCCTGTCATAGCACTTGGACGTGTAATGTTTTCAATGGCAATGCCACTCAACGTAGCCGTAGGCGTTCTTCCTGTAGTATTGGTCATCACGTTCCCGTAGATAGAACCTTCCCACCCGTAAAAGGTATGGTTCAAGCCCAAGAAGTGTCCCAACTCGTGGGTGAGGGTCGTTGCCGTCCCATCGACCGAACTGCGAATGGCGTAAATTACATCTAGCCCTGGCGTATAATACCCCAAAACGCGTCCACCGCTTCCGCCATTACCATTGTCAATATCGTCTCCAACAAATACGTTCACAACCCCTTCTCTGCGGTACAAACCCATAAAGTAAGCGCCCATTGAACTGCTTCGATCATTGTCGTACAATAAATCTTGGTTGATAAAATTAATGGGGCCAGCCATGTAGTACTCTACGCCAATAGGAGCATAAGCCACATTGATCGCACATAAATTGTCCAACACCTCCTTAATCGTTTCTCCGCCTGTTCCATCACTTTTATTAACAATATGGAACTGTATAGGAACGTAAACAATATTGTTTCCGTTGCGGCTGTTCTCAAACTGCGAAAGCAACTGAACGCGATCTCTTCTATTGTTCAACATCCGAGTCTTAATGGCCTCTCCTTCTTCTGATCCCACCCCACAAGCGGCGTGGTTGTGTACAGATTGTGCCTGTACATTGGTTTGGAAGATCCCCATCGAGAGGAAAAGCCCAACCATAGTGTATAATAAACAACGAACCATAACCTTGATTTGAATTATTTTAGTAAATGAATGTATAACCAGTTAATTTAGAACAATTCCTACTAACAATTTGCTATTAGAGTATTGTGACCACTCACAAAAATCAAACCCTTGTAGTAGATTGCTTTATAAAGTGACAAAACGAACACATTAATCACTTTATATCAACCTCAAAAAAAACAAAAATTGTTGGGTATAGCAATTTTTGAGCAGAAAATTTTGTCTGTCACAGAAGACTATGACATAAGCTTGCAAAAGCCTATGGGGTCTGTACAAAAAAGTAGAAATGATTCCTATTTTTCAATTTCAAATTAGTAAAAGCTACTCTGAGTGTGTGCCTGTTTATTGGGCATTATTAAAACACCGAAAAGTGTTTTTGTGAGATGAGATTATTATTATTTTGTAGTAATAATCTATGGAGACAATGCCGAGCAAATGTTGGTTGGTTTTACCATTATAAACAAAATTATCGGAAAAAGTCTGCTCTTCTCCCAAAAAATTTCTTATCTATAGGGAAATTGACTAAAATAGGTTTATTTTTTCGCTTAATACTCCAACAAAGCCTTGACTGTTCTGTTGTTGGGGCAAACCGTCTATCTAATCTAATTTATTCCACGCTGCGTTTGGCCACTTCGTTCTAGTTTGCTTAGAATTTTGTAGAAAGAACGCACTATAAAAAACAACCGTTAAATAATGACAAAAGTAACCGTAGTAGGAGCAGGTGCCGTAGGTGCCAGTTGTGCCGAGTATATTGCTATTAAGAATTTCGTTGCAGAAGTTGTCCTGGTAGACATCAAAGAAGGCTTTGCAGAAGGCAAAGCGATGGATTTGATGCAAACGGCTTCTTTGAATGGCTTTGACACTAAAATTGTAGGTACGACAGGCGATTATTCCAAAACAGCAGGCTCTGATATCTGTGTGATCACTTCTGGAGTGGCGCGCAAACCAGGCATGTCTCGCGACGAACTGTTGGGCATCAATGCAGGCATCGTAAAATCTGTTTCTGCCAGTTTGATCGAGCATTCTCCCGACACCATTATTATTGTGGTTTCCAACCCAATGGACACCATGACGTATTTGGTACACCAAACCACTGACTTGCCCAAAAACAAGATCATTGGTATGGGTGGCGCGTTGGATTCTGCGCGTTTCAAGTACCGTTTGGCCGAAGCGCTAGAAGCCCCTATTTCTGATATAGATGGCATGGTAATCGGCGGCCACTCCGACAAGGGCATGGTGCCTTTGACGCGTCTAGCAACG
>CAYUZF010000353.1:0-2597 GCA_964449615.1 uncultured Aureispira sp. | reverse complement strand
GATTCTATCAATGTTTCTAAAGAAGGGTGTGCTTGGGAGGATAATCCTTTTGTGTGGGTGTATGAGTATGAGCCACTGGATACATGAGCCGACTGCAACGGTAGGGCAGCGATTAAGCTTTAATTGGTAGAAGAAAATAAATTTTTAAAACAACTATGTAATGATAAAGACAATATTATTTTTTGGCAAAAAAGTGCAAGTCGGATGCGACGAAACCTGCTCAAAAGCTTGGGGAATCAATAACAGACCTAACATTCAATTGGATGCAACTGATCCAGATGACGTTGTTTTTTTGAGCGATGCTGAATTAGGAATTGCCCCCGTTGATCCAAGAACTTATGAGGGGGGACATGCAAAGCCAAGACCAGGCGATACCATTCCTAACAAATGGTGCGTGAGAGAATGCGAACGTTGCCATATGTCAAAAATAGGTAAAGAGCTTATTCTTCCTAATTTTTCAAAACGAATCTATAACATACCTAGCAAACATGAAAAGTAACAGTCCACACGCAACAGTCAACCACAGTAAATCTAAAGATAGATACAACATTAAAGCCAACCAAGTAGGTTATCCATATTTACTAGCAACAGTTCCCTATGCAGTTGTGCAGGATATTGCTATTACACAGATGAATAAAAAAGAGGCCAAAGAACATGCTGAATTCATTTGTTGGTGCTTCAACAACAGACATCGAATCACAGGTGATTGATAGACAGATTTATATTTTCAAACTAAAAAATAAACGGTCATGATTGGTGAGCTCATTCCTTTCTGGAACAGTAATAAAAAGCGATTAGAACAGTATTTCGCTACAACTCCACAAGTTTGTTACCATAATTACAAGGACATAGTGATCAAGCTTTTCGAATTGGTCATCAATAGCTCTGCTCATAAAGAAAATGGTTTCTTTAATACAGATAAAATGGTAATGCAAGAACGTGGAGAAAGATATGAGGGTGTATTGTTCTTCCTTATTCCTTTGTCAAGAAAGGGAGATTATATAAATGTTCAGTTGCTAACTTCTGTAGCATACGGCTCCTCAACTTATAGTGATACGATACTTGGGATACATGACTTGGATGAAGGACTACCTACCCCAGAACAAGTAAAACAGTACATGACCCTAGCACTTCATTTCATACAAAAAATGGAGTGGCTAATCAGAGAAGCATGTCCAAAATGCGGTGGTAATAGATTTACAGGCTATAGGGCTAATCGAATCGAATCACATGCCACTATATTAGATGTAATGATGTGCCATGATTGTAACTACATCCTCGAAGACTTATGAACGTTCTAAGCCTATTCAACGGAATGAATTGCATTGGTCTTGCCTTGTCGGAAATTGGTGCAGACTTTCAGATATACGCCTCCGAAATCGACAAGCACGCCAATAAGGTAAGCGACTGTCTTTTTCCTGATACGGTCAATTTGGGGGACGTGGTGTTTGTTCGTAGGGTGCTTTGTTGGAAACAGGCAACCATTGACAAAGCGCTCTGCTCTGACTTTCTAAGCAAGGCGACCAAAGCGCAATTTAGACGCCTTCTTTTTTTGAGAGACATTCAATTCGATTTGGTTGTGGGGGGATCACCTTGCCAGGGGTTTTCTTTTGCAGGCAAGCAGCTCAACTTTGAAGACCCTAGAAGCAAACTATTTTTTGATTTTGTCAAAATAGTAGAAGCTTGTAAAGTCAAGAACAAAAATTTGAAATTTCTACTAGAGAATGTGCGGATGAAAAAACAGTACCAGCGAATCATAACCAAAATGATGGGGATTGCACCAATAACCATTAATTCCGCTTTGCTTTCTGCCCAAAGTAGAGCGCGGATCTATTGGACGAACATAGGGACTACTAAGGCTAATTTATTGGGGATAGAAGAGCCAGGTATACCGCAACCCAAAGATAGGGGAATACTACTTGAAGATGTGTTGGAATCAGAAGTGGAGGAGAAGTATTACTTATCCGCTAAAATGGTGCAACACGTAACCGATTCAACCCGATTGAAAAAGAAATACACCGCCGTTGACGGCAACAAAGCACTGGCACTTACGGCACGTAATTACGCTGCGTGGAACGGAACGTTTGTTACAGGCGCTCACCAAACAGATCGTAAGTTCATCAATGGTAAAAGAGCGGATAACGCTAACATACCTACCGCGCAACAAATTGAGGCTCGAGTCGACGGAAAATCTAATTGCCTTACGACAGTTCAAAAAGATAGTCTAGCGATTATTCAAAGAATGCGTGGATTGAATGCTGGAGAGGTTTTCTTTGGTAAAAGTCCATCTATGACTTCCAATAGCTGGCAACACAACAACCACGTTATTCAAATAAATCCCTCCAAAGAATCGAATGGTAAGCAGCCTTATCAACACAATAGAATTTACTCCGACAAAGGCAAGGCACCCACCCTAAACACTAGGGGACAAGGAAGCTGGATAGCAGAAGATGTAGTTATTCGCCGCTTGACCGTAAAAGAATGTTGCCGCCTACAAACTGTACCTGAATGGGCCATTGATAAAATGCTGAATTGTGGTGTTTCTGACTACCAGTTGTACCGCATGTTGGGCAATGGTTGGACAGTTGTGGTGATCG
>CAYUZF010000352.1:1225-2598 GCA_964449615.1 uncultured Aureispira sp. | reverse complement strand
TTTGGGATCTGAGGCACTGTTGATGTGGTATTGGAAAGAAGACAACCCGATTTGCTCACCCGCAGAATCCAACGGCCCTCTAAAGTAATCTACGCCCAAAGCAGGAATACTAGAGCCATAGCCAGGAAACTGCCCTCCCAAACAATTGCTTTCATCCTCGGTATCTTGGTTGTAAACGTACCCCATACCTGTGGTTGTATCACAACCGATGTAGTCATCTGTCGGACAACCCAATGCAGGATCTGTCCACAGAGAAAAGTATGTGCTGTTAAGCGCCAGTTTATTTCTGTTGAGTAGTTTATAACGGTAGAAAGTCATGTTGTTGACCGCGTCTGTCGTGGTGTAGCCAAAGGCCATTGCTTGGATTTCCATTTGCATGGGCTGGCCACTGGTTTGCCCGTGCAAGTTGCCGTTGTCGTTGTAAACCCACCAGGTCATTTGATCCGCATAAACAGGATTGTTATAATCGGTTTTATCGCAGCCTGTTACCTCAATAATGGGATGATCACCTTTAGAAGGGTCATAGATCCCATCCTTATCAAAATCTACAAAAGGCGCTAATTCTTGGTTGTAGTCGCGAATTTCAAAACCGTGTATTTCTGCAAAGAATGGATTTCCTCTACCAGGCCAGCCGCGCAACCCCTTAGAAAGTGGCTCCTGTATGCCTGGGTTTTGTGGGTCTAAATTGTCTGCCCGTAGCGCATCTATATCCTTTCCCAATACCGTGAAGTGTCTGTCCCACCGTTCACATTCTATTTTCTCGATGGTTCCTAAATCTGGATTCAAAGGCCCTGTCCAATAATCGTTGCCTCTACTGCGGTACGTTTGAGCTGCCAAGATAAGATTCCCTCCATCATCGTAGGCGCCCAACCAAATAGCCCCTGCAAACAACGCCGATATTTCTGGCTCTCCCGAATTGGGATCTACATTGGGCACCACGTAATGCGATTCTATCCCATCCCACCAAATATCGCCGCCCGCCCGCAAGCGCGCACGCACATTGTTGATGTCCAAATCAGTCTGAGAAATGGATTCTACACAGTCCTTTCTAAATCTACTTGGTGTAGAAGTAGAGGCTGTCTTTTTGGGAGCGCCTTCTAATTCCTGCGCAGCAACAGCAGTACTTAAGAACAATAGGAGAAAACTAACAATCCAAGTATAAAAAGTTACCATATTATCTGTTTTGGGAATCGTGAACGGATTAAAAAGGTGGCGGTACAATTAACTGCGTCGTTGGTTGGCACAAGCCTACTGCTGGGGATGTTGATCTACAAACGGCGCAAAATTAGGTGTTCTATTGCTAGTAGCAGCACTTTACTAAAGTACTACTTTTTGTATACTCGGCAAAATTCTATGGCGCTGCTGCTTTATAG
>CAYUZF010000352.1:0-1206 GCA_964449615.1 uncultured Aureispira sp. | reverse complement strand
CTCAAAGCGTGAGAACCTGCAAATTCTTTTTGTAGTTCAAAAGCGTAATCAAAAGCGATTTTCTTAGAAGAACCTTTTTTGAAAGGCACTTGAATAGAAACGCCAGCGGCAAATCCTTGACTGATGGTACCTGCGTTTTCCAAATCGTACATCATGCCTTCGTAGCGATAAGAAGCGCGCACCATAAACATCTCTTTATAGCCGTATTCTAAGCCCAATCCGTATTGATCACGTGCAAAAGAGTTGGCTGTAAACATTGCGTTAAGCGATACTCTGTTGGTTTTCCCTTGACGCTCTTCTGTTTCTGATATTGGAAACCAAAAGTCGTAAGAAGCGCCGATGTGCAATAAAGAAGGCAATTCAAATCCTGCTACGCGTTGTTCTACGGTCAAAGCGGTACTTCCGTTGGGAGCAGTTCCTACAAAGGAGATCCCATCGCCCTGAAATTTCATTTTGGTACCAACGTTGCGCAACGCCAAGCCAAACTTAATTTGCTTGTGTACACCTGTTACGTATTGTACCCCAGCATCAAACGCCACACCCATTGCAGAAGCATTTGCAATAGATTCAGAGACGACGCGTACACCAAATCCCACTGAAATTTTTTCGTTGCCTTTTTCATCTTTGAAGGTATGGCTATAGCCTATTCCAACATTGAAGAAAGAAGGACTGAAGGTAGAGATTCCTTGTGGTTGATCGGTTGTTGTCAATGGAATATCACCGAAGTTAAAAGCCATTAAGGTCACACCGATGGCACCATTTTTACCTACGCGTTGTCCTAAACCGCCCGCAGTCATGCTCATTCCCGTACCCACCATATATTGGGTGTGGGAAGCAATTACTTCTGTAGACCCTAGCATACGGCCAATTCCAGCAGGGTTGAAACGCATGGCTTCTACGCCTGTGACACTGGAAACAACTAAGCCGTTAAGGCCAGCAGAACGCGCCCAAGGATTGAGCAATAATTCGTAAGCACCAGCTTCCCCCTGTCGGTCTGGGTTTCCTGCCCAAGCACTTTCTGGCAGCATAAATGCGCCTAGTAAAAATAGAGCTACAATAGATTTAAGTCTATTCATGGTTTATTATTTTTAATGGGTGGTTGTTCCATTCTCAGAACAACCACCTTCTTATTGTCTATAATACGATTACAAGCGTTGAGCATCAAAAGCTCTGTTGATAATAAAGCTTTTCAGTACTTTGGTACCG
>CAYUZF010000351.1:0-2637 GCA_964449615.1 uncultured Aureispira sp. | reverse complement strand
GAATTGCAAAAGCGTTGGCAGGAACAACCCAGTTTGGATTGGGGCAAAATTGTGTTGATGCCTGGCGCCGACAGCCTAGAGCAATTGCTAGAGCGCAACCAGTTGATCGCCAATTTGTGCATCCAACACCAATTGCGCATGAGTACGCGCTTGCACGTAGAGATTTGGAACCAATTGACAGGCGTTTGACGTTGTTTTTTTCGACCGTCGAAAAAACACATGAGAATGTTTGTAGGGAAGCTAAACTATTCTAAGAAAATACTGTTGCTTTATATTCGTTCGTCTTATCTCGCAAAAAAATAAATTAAATGAAAAAAGTACAATGCCGATCCGTTGAAGCGATCATTCATCCTAATGGCATTATAGAAGCAGCTTTCAGACCCAGTTGGAAAGAGGCAGATACGCCTGAAACAACTAGAGAAATCGCTTTGATGTTGCAAGAAGCGGTAGGAGGCGAACACCGTGGTCTACTCTATTTTCCACCCAACTTGTTTATTAGAATAGAAGCTGTTAAGGCTTTTTTGGATGTTCCTATTGGACATGCAGCGGAGGCGTTTGTAGTTACTTCTTTTGGCCCTCGCCTCTTGTGTAACTTAATGCTAAAATTTCGAAAACACTCCGTTCCTGCCAAAGTATTCGACAACAGGGCAGAGGCCGAAGAGTGGTTACTCGAGCAGTTGGCGAACGCAAAGGAAATACCTGCTTAACTCAAAAGTCTTGTGTAAGACTTACTCGCAGGTCAACAACACTTTTATTTTTTGCTTTTTTTTATATTCTTGCACAACCTATAAATGGCTTCTGTAGTTACTTAATTAGACACTATTGAAGTACTTCCCCCCTTGCACAGACCTTACCTTTTTGCGGCTGTTGTATTGACTTTTTGTGTTTTTTATTATAAAATCACCTGCATTAACAGCCAACATGCGATTTCAACTTTTAAGCTTATTTTTCTTTTGTACGATTTCCTTTGCGCTTGCTCAAAATACAGACAGCACTGTCACAAAGACGCCACTTTCCAAGATGCTGCGCGTTGGCATCACAGAAGCGCCGCCTTATTGTTTCAAAACGGCTGCCAACAATTGGGACGGTATTTCGATCCGACTTTGGCGGCAAGTTGCCGAGACGTTGACCATCCAATACGAGTTGGTAGAATTAAAAGACGAGTCGAATTTGCTCGATGCGGTGCAAACGCAAAGCATAGATGTTTCGCTGTTTACCACTAAAAGCGCCCGCAACGACAGTTTAGTAGATTTTGTTTCTGCTTATGACCACAGCACCCTGGCTGTAGCCATCCCTCAAAAAACTAAGATTCTTCAAATGGCCAAAGCGCTGTTTACGCCGCGCTTCCTTAAAACCGTACTTTGGTTAGCAGTAGTTTTACTCATTGTTGGTGTAATTATTTGGTTCTTAGAACGAAACAGCAATGAAGACGATTTTGGCGACCGCTCTGCCATCAAAGGTATTGGTTCTGGTTTTTGGTGGGCTGGGGTTACGCTCACTACGATTGGCTACGGGGACAAAGCTCCCAAAACAGTAGCAGGAAGAGTAGTAGCCATGCTTTGGATGCTGATCGCTATTGGAATTTCAGCCACCCTAACCGCAGCCGTGGTTTCTATCATGGATACTAAAAGCAGCGTGAATTTCCCCAATGAACTTCGAGACAAAACGGTAGGCGTCTTAGAAAATGGCCCTGCAATTTCATTTTTAAAACAACAAAACATCGACTACCAAACCTATCCCAGCGTTCTGAAAGGGCTAGAAGCCTTAGATGGTAAAGAACTGCAAGCCTTCATCCATTCTACTACCAACCTCCGTTACATAAAAAAAGAAAACAAACACTTGGCCGTAACCGTTCAGAAGACCGATGTACAACCCCATGCTTATGCTTTTGCAGTAGCCAATAAAAGTACTCTACGAGAACCGTTGGGCCGTGCGGTTTTGCAAAAAATAATGAGCAAAGAATGGCGCCAACTGCTCAAAGAATACGAATAATGTATTTTTTTTAGACAAACAAGTTGGTAAATAAAATAGAATACCTTATTTTTAGCAGCTGCATAGAGTCCCTAATGTATTAAAAAACAGAACATGCAAAAGCTAGAAACAGAGGCCGCCGAAGTAACCATTCGTCCTGATGGAATTGTGGAGTTTCATATGAAACCTACTTGGGATAAGCCCGACACGGCAGAAAATGCTAAGGAAAATGCATTGATGTTAAAAAAAGCTATAGACGGAAAACGGCGCGCGATCCTGTCTTTTCCTCCTAACTTATACGTCAAAAAAGAACTAGTAGAAGCGTATAAGACCGTAGAGATTGGCCAATTTGCCGAAGCTTTAGTGGTCAACTCTTTTGGTGCGCGCATTTTGTGCAATGTGGTGTTGAAGCTTACTAAGAATGCCTACCCGATTCGGATTTTCAACTCCAAAAACGAGGCAGAAGCTTGGTTGCTGCAATTGTTGAAGACGAAATAGGTGTTTAATGTCCCACCAATTCTAAATACACACGGGGAAAGACCACCCTTTGGCACAAGCCTACAACAATCAAAAAGGCCAGTAAGCCCCCCAGCACCAAAATGATGCGTGCTTTTTTATTCGTAATACGATACACCTGTGGATATGCTGAAGGCTTCCGTAATGCCA
>CAYUZF010000350.1:0-2643 GCA_964449615.1 uncultured Aureispira sp. | reverse complement strand
ATTCATCCCGATGTAGAATTGTCGTATGCCATTGCTTCGGGTGCCTTTACGCCTTATGTGGGCGCGGTGGGGCAGGTGCGCCAAAATTCTTTCCGTTCTTTGACGCGTTACAACCGTTTCTTGGTCTCCGATCCAGAGCTGCACCACACCAATTATTTGGAATTGTTTGGGGGTTTGCGCGGGTCGATTAAGAAAATCAACTATGACGTACGCGGAGGCTATGCCATCACCCAAAACTTGCCTTATTTTGTAAACGATACGGGCGCTTTGGCGCAATTTTCTCGTTTTCGCCCCGTGTACGACACGGCCAATATTATTTTCTTTAGAGGCACGTTGGATTTCCGTTTGTTAAAAGACTTTGTAGTGGGTGGAACGGCGGGCTTTCGAGCGTTTAATACAACAAATTTTGAAAAGGCATTCCACTTGCCGACTTTTGAAAGCAATTTTTTTGTAGAGTACACGATCAATTTCAAAGCTACTGCCGAACAAGCTAAAAAGGGAAGCACCAACAGCAATTATTTGACGTTGCGCGGGGAAATTTACATTAATTCAGGGATTCCTTATTTGGATGAAAACCAAGAAATTCAACGGTTACAAGGCTTGTACGACCTCAATGTAGGGCTGCGCTACCAAGCATCGGAACACGTGGCTTTATTTGCGGATATTAATAATATTTTGCACAACCGCAACCAACGTTGGTACCAATATCCCCAACTTGGCTTTAATGCAATGGCTGGTGTAGAAGTGCGCTTTTAGTAGAAGGTGTGATTTTTGTACGTCTATAGCGTTAAGTCATAAATTACAACAGCAAACAAGAAAAATAACGTATGAGAAACCGTGTTTGGTTAGCAATGATAGGTGTGGGTATGGGGTTGTGTGCCTGTTTCAAAGACGAAGCCCTCAAAACACCTGCTTACATAAGCGTACAAAGCATTCAAGTAGACTTGGCTCCTGGAGAAGGAGCCGAAACTGCTAACATTACAGATGCTTGGATCAGCGTAGATGGCACGCAAATAGGAGCTGGGACGTTCCCCGCCACGTTTCCCGTTATTTTAGACGAGAATTTTCCAACCAACAGCATTCGCATTCGAGCGGGCATAAAAAACAATGGAATTACCAATACCAGGGCTATTTATCCCTTCTACGAGGCCAGTGTAACCACCGCTGATTTGCAGCCAGGCGAAACGTATACCATCAACCCCGTAGTGGGCTACGACCCTCAGGCTATTATAGACATTATAGAAGACTTTGAAACACCAAGCCAGCCGATTTTTACAGAAGATTTGGACGGGAACCCCAACACAGAGGTGGTGAGCGAGTCTAACGATGTGCGCAGTGGCAATTATTCTGGGCGTTTGGTGATTACCGACAGCGATTTGGAATGTACGGTGGGCAGCTCGTTGCGCATTCCCAATTTAGCTGGGATCAGTGCCACACCTGTTTATGTAGAAATGGATTATAAAAGCAACGTTCCTGTTCAAGTAGGGTTGCAAGCCCATTACAGCACGGGGCAAGAAGACGCCATTTACAAAGGTGGTTTTAACAGTTCGGACGGGGCTTGGCGCAAAATATATTTTGAATTTACGACAGAGGTATTTGGTTCCAATGCGCCCGAATATTCGGTCATTTTGCGTGCGGTAAAGCCCGTTGGTGTTCAAGACCCCGAAATTTTAATTGATAACGTCAAACTGCTGCATTATTAAGTACAGTGTGTAGAAATGGTTGATTACTGCTGTTACACTGTGCTGGGTAGATACAAGGACTTATTTATATGAAAATAGCCATTATAGGTGTAGGTAATTTGGGTTTGTCCATCGCCGAGGGCATTTTACAAAGCGATTTATTACAAGCAAGCGAACAAGGCCACTTACAGTTGACCAAACGGGATTTAACGGCGTTGCAGCATTTGTCAGCCGACCAACGGGTTTCCATTAGTTCAGACAATTGCGCAGCAGTAGCCGAGTTCGAGGTGGTGATTCTTGCGGTGCAGCCTGCTCAATTGACCGCTATTTTAGAAACCATCCAACCCATTTTGACGCCAGCACATACCTTGATTTCTACCGTGACGGGCGTAAGTTTGGCGCATATGGAGCAGGTGGTTGGTAGCGCGCAAGCGCTGGTTCGAAGCATGCCCAATACTGCAATTTCTGTGGGCGCGTCTATGACTTGTTTGTGTGCCAATGCAGCGGGGCAGGAGCGCATCGACTTAGCGAAAGCTATTTTTGAACAGCTGGGGCATGCTTTACCGATTCCTGAGCGGCAAATGCAAGCGGCTACGGTTATCTGTGCAAGTGGCGTGGCTTTTTGGATGCGTTTGATTCGGGCGACCACCCAAGGCGCCATCCAATTGGGGTTTGATGCCAAAGAAGCGCAACAATTGGCCATGCATACCTGTAGCGGTGCCGCGCAACTGCTCATTGCTTCGGGCAAGCATCCCGAAGAGGAAATCGACCGCGTTACCACTCCAATGGGCTGCACCATTCAGGGACTCAACGAAATGGAAATTCAGGGCCTCAGTTCTTCGCTGATTCAGGGCATCGTGGCTTCTTACAACAAAATTACCGAATTTAAAACGGAGTAACAGCCGACTGTTTTTATTAAAAAAAGTAGAAGCCAGTCTATCGAATGCATTTGATAAACTAG
>CAYUZF010000349.1:1806-2674 GCA_964449615.1 uncultured Aureispira sp. | reverse complement strand
TAATACAGGCGCGCAGCAGTAGCCCCTTGCCTTAGTTTTTTTGTTCTACCATTAGAACCTCCCCCGCTTTTGTCCTGTAGCCAAACATTATGGCCTTTATTTAACCTTATCTTGTTAAGAACGAGGTAAGTTTCAATTATACAGATTTATTTTTAGATCGCCAGAAAAGTTTCTATATAAAGAAAAGAGAGTATTGTTCTCTCTCAATTTAAATCCAACTATAACGTTTTACCAGCTGTTTCGTATCCGACGTCCATCGGTGCGAAACGGCTTTTTTTAGGTCTAAAATAAACGGCAGGGCGGCAACGGTTCGAGTTTTAGTTTTTTTTGTAGTAAATTGAGGCCTTTTAGGGAGGTCAACAACAACTCCTAGCAACGCGATTACGACAGTATAAAAAATGACCAAAACAGCACTAATAACAGGTATTAACGGACAGGATGGCTCTTATTTGGCCGAATTTTTAATTGAAAAAGGCTACGTCGTTTGGGGAATCCTCAAACGCAATTCGGTGGCCGAAAACCAGACCTACCGCATTGATCAAATACGCAACCACCATAACCTCAAGCTTGTCTATGGCGATTTGATCGACTTGGCTTCTTTGGTGAATGTGTTGCAACGCGCCCAACCCGACGAAATTTACAACCTAGCGGCACAATCACACGTGCGCATTAGCTTCGACCAACCCATCTACACGGCACAAGTGACGGGTATTGGCACCCTTAATTTATTAGAAGCCATGCGTTTGATCTGCCCCAAAGCGCGCTTTTACCAAGCCTCTTCTTCTGAAATGTTTGGCAACAGTATTGACTCGGATGGTTACCAGCGCGAGACGACGCCCCTCAATCCCGTTTCGCCTTACGGCTGCGC
>CAYUZF010000349.1:0-1716 GCA_964449615.1 uncultured Aureispira sp. | reverse complement strand
CAGCTTTTTGTGAGCAATGGCATTTTATTCAACCACGAATCGCCGCGCCGAGGCTCTAATTTTGTAACCAATAAAGTGGCCAAAGAAGCAGCAAGAATTAAGCTTGGCTTATCGCAACAATTGGTCTTGGGCAATACGCAAGCTACCCGCGATTGGGGACATGCACGCGATTACGTCGCTGCTATGTGGATGATGTTGCAACATGACCAACCTGACGATTTTGTCTGTGCTACGGGTATTTCGCACTCTGTGCAGTATTTGGTGGATTACGTATTTCAATCCTTGGACTTAGACCCCAAAAAATTTGTGTCCACTGCCGAGCGCTACATGCGTCCAGAAGAATTGCACGACCTCAAAGGCGACAGCAGCAAAATGCGCGAAACATTGGGCTGGGAACCTACGTACACCTTTGAGAGTATGATGGATGAAATGGTGCAGTATTGGTTGGCTTATTACAACAACAATAACAACGCTAAATAATATGGCAAAGCGCTTAGTTACAGGCGGTACCGGTATGGTGGGCAGTGCCATCAAGGCCGATTTAAAGATTGGACGCCGCGATTGCGATTTGGGCGATTGGGCAGCGGTCAATGCTTTTTTTGAGCAGCACCAACCCGAAGAAGTAATCCACTGCGCGGCTAAAGTCGGTGGTATTTGGAGCAACATGCACTACAAAGGGGATTTTTTTAGGGAAAATATTTTGATGAATACCCACGTCATCGAAGCAGCACGTTTGAATGGTGTCAAGCGCTTGGTGGCTTTTTTGTCCACTTGTGTTTTTCCCGACGATGTCACCTACCCCCTTTCGGAAGAAAAAATCCATTTGGGGCCACCACACATTTCCAACGATGCGTACGCCTATGCCAAACGCATGACGGATGTGCAAATCCGTGCCTACCGCGAGCAATACGGCCTACAATACGTTTCGGTCATTCCCACCAACATCTACGGCCCCAACGATCTATTTGATTTGGAAAATGGGCATGTGGTGCCTTCGCTGATCCACCGCTGTTATTTGGCGCGCGAGCGCGGCGAAGATTTGGAAGTTTGGGGATCAGGAACTCCCTTGCGGGAATTTATTTATGCAGAGGATGTAGCCCAACTATCAGAATGGGCGCTGGAGCATTACAACGAATCGGAGCCGATTATTTTTTCTACTTCGGAGGAGACGAGCATCAAGGATTTGGTAGAAATGGTAGCTGAATTGCTGCGTTTTAAAGGAAAGTTGATTTGGAGAACGGACAAACCCGATGGGCAATTTCGCAAACCGAGCGACAACTCCAAATTACAACGTTATTTGCCTGATTTTGAATATACGCCGTTGTATGAAGGGTTGAAAAAGACGGTTGCTTGGTTTGAGGAGCAGTACCCCAGTGTGCGCACTTAGTTCAAGGCTAGTTCTGTTCTTAAAGTGCCCAAACGGTCTCTTCGGAAGTTGCATTAACCCATTCAAGGATTACTTTTCTTTCCAAGAACTCTTCTAGATAGTCGTGTAAATCGGTGTAGGCGTCTAGGTCGGTTGTATCAGCTTGTTGTTCAAGGATAATCATTGTATAGTGGTCTCCCGTCTGTTCTAGAATGAGGGTTTTACTAGGCGCTGTTCCAAAGAGGTTGCGGTTGAGCAGCGCTACTCCAATGCGGTTTATTTGGTTGCAGTTAAATACAGTGTAACAAAAGAAAGCGAATATTTTTACAGAGGATTTTTAGTGCGATTGG
>CAYUZF010000348.1:1352-2683 GCA_964449615.1 uncultured Aureispira sp. | reverse complement strand
GCACTAAAAATCCTCTGTAAAAATACCCGCTTTCTTTTGTTACAATGTACTCAATCGCATCTTCATAAAACCGTTGCTGTTTATAAACAATTGCAGCCGCAGATCCATCCCACAGCGCTTTCTAGGTACTTAATAGCCTACGAAAAGGAAGTATTTTTAACCTCTGTAGAGGAGATTAACCAGTACATCAAGTACAACCAGTTGTAACCAATGCCTTGCACAAAACTTGAAGTTCTTATGTCCGTAAAAACCTGTAACAACGTCTTCTTAGGACAGGCGCACCAAGCCAGTATTTACCACGAGGAACAACTATAAGCAGCAATAAGTATCAAGGGGTCTTGAATGGGAACCCCTAGCCGCTTTCCTTCAGCGCTAGTACCACAACAATCCTTGTACTTGCTCCGATCCAAACAATTATGTCTTTAAAAATCCTGTTTGCTTTAGTGCTTTGTGTGTGTGCACATGCTGCCAATGCCCAAGCCAGTTGGAGTTACTCGCTGCGCTTTCAACTGCGCGCGCCTTCCAAAGCCCGCGTCACGCTAGACGATTTTAAAAACGGCAATATACAACTCTTCTGTACCACAAATGGAGCAAAAACAACGGCTACCGCAAAAGAAACTTTCGGTTGAGGGCTTACCAATCTCCTGAACCCGTCATCAAAAAGAGCCAACCCATTCCCGTTCTCCTACGATAAGCTTTGGGTATTTAAGTAGCACTTTTTTGCAACAGACCTTTCCTATTTTACAAAAAGACAACTTTTCCTTTACTCCCCTGTTTATTGGTTGAAAAAGCCGTTGAAACGCACTACATTGGCTTTTATTTCGCACACTCAACCATAAAACAGCAGCTATGCTTTCAAAATTCTACGACATCAAGAACTTAAAAGGTGATTTTACAGGGGGCTTGGTCGCGGGCGTCGTCGCGCTACCGCTGGCCTTAGCGTTTGGGGTACAATCGGGCATGGGCGCTACGGCGGGCTTGTACGGTGCCATTGCTGTCGGAATTTTTGCCGCTTTGTTTGGTGGAACGGAAACACAGGCCAGTGGGCCAACAGGGCCGATGACCGTCGTATCGGCGGCGCTGGTTGCGGCGGCCATCGAAATGACTGGCAGCCTAGAAAATGCCACCAGCATCATCTTACTGGCCTTTTTATTGGGGGGCGTCTTTCAAATAATTTTTGGTTTTTTGAACATCGCCAGTTATGTCAAGTATTTTCCCTACCCTGTGGTGTCGGGGTTTATGAGTGGCGTCGGGTTGATCATCGTTATTCTACAAATATTCCCCTTTGCGGGGTTGGATTCGGCCAAGTCTACCGTGACAGTGATTCAAAA
>CAYUZF010000348.1:0-1342 GCA_964449615.1 uncultured Aureispira sp. | reverse complement strand
TTTCCGCGTTTGTTCAGTGAAACCAATGTGTACGCTTTGTTGCTCGGCTCTATTACCATTGCGATTTATTATATTTTCCCTAAAATAACAGAGGCAATTCCAAGTGCGTTGGTGGCGTTGATTGGGGCGACCTTGATTGCCTATTTTACCAATATGCAAGTGCCGTTGATTGGTGAAATCCCTACGGGTTTGCCTTCTTTTCAGTTGGGCGGTATTTTTCAAGTAGACAGCAGTGCTTATGCCATCATTATAGAATACGCTTTAGTTTTGGCGGTGCTGGGAAGCATTGATTCGCTGCTCACCTCCGTCATTGCCGACAACATGACCAAGACGAAGCACAACAGCAATCGGGAATTGATTGGGCAGGGCATTGGCAACATGCTAGCGGCGGCCATTGGGGGCATTCCTGGTGCAGGGTCTACAAAGGGAACCGTCGTAAACATCAACGCAGGCGGTAGAACAAGACTGTCTGGTGTTATTCACGGACTGTTGCTGCTAACGGTTCTGCTGGGTTTGGGTCAGTTGGCCGCTTATATTCCACTTTGTGTTTTGGCGGGCTTGTTGATTCCTATCGGTTTTAAAATCATTGATTTCAAAGGCTTAAAACACTTGTTTAAAGTTCCAAAATCAGATGCATTTGTATTGATTTTGGTATTGCTGATTACTACGTTTGGTAGCTTGATCCACGCCGTAGGTATTGGGGTAGCGCTGGCTTGTTTGTTGTTTATGAAAAAGGCGGGCGATATGAGCGAACGCGGCTTAGAAGTGGGCAACATTGCCGATCTCGATGCCTCTAAACCCTGGCAAGATGAGCAAGAATTTTACAATCAATACAAAGACAAAATTATCATAAAGCACCTCTACGGCCCTTTGTTTTTCGGTTTTACTTCTTATTTCAAAGATCAAATTAAAGCCTTGCCCAAAGACATCAGCGCGGTTATTTTTAGAATGGATCGCGTGCCTTATATTGATCAATCGGGCTTGTACACGTTGGAAGATATTATCTTTGACTTGCGTCAACAAAATGTAGAAGTTATTTTGGTGGGTCTAAAAGAACAACCTAAAGATATGCTGGAAGCGGTAGACATTATTCCCGATTTGGTTCCTGAAGAAGATATTTACCAAACGGTCGATGAAAGTTTTGTTTACCTAAGAGAAAAACTAAGAAACAACGTTGTTGGTGAGGTGTAACGTACCAGTGTCGACATGTTTTTTCTACGGTCTGGTAGCGGCTCTTTTTTCCGCTGCTTTAGAGCGCAGCGATACGCCAAAACGCGTTGGAATTATGTTTTTAAGTAGTCCCTCAACTAAAGCGTAGCGCTCATGAACGAAGGGAACTAAA
>CAYUZF010000347.1:0-2687 GCA_964449615.1 uncultured Aureispira sp. | reverse complement strand
TAACCTAGATAAATCTAATACTGTTATATATCTAACTATGTCGTGAGAACCGCTGCTTAAAGAAGCGAACCGCACAACTAGGAATGGTCAATAATACGTTAACAAATAGGAAGAGGGAGTTTAATAGTTGGGAAGTTGTTTTATTATCAGTTAATTGGTTGGTTTTTTGTGAACCTTAGCGTAATAAAAAGCATTTTTGTTAGTTGTAGACGTTTTGGCGTAAAAGTCGGGTGCTTGGGTGCCGTGGAGAACACCGTCACACAGTTTATTGAGAAGTCGGTATTCGAAAATTGGAAAATCATTAAGGAAGTGCTGTTAAAATAATAATTACTGTGACAATTAACTTGTGTGTATTTCTGATTTTTACCGTAGTCATTTTAGCTCGATATCTGCTGTTGTCGGCGGCGTATGATAAATGGATACGGAAACGCCTAGCTCAATTAATTCCACGCCGAATTATTTCCAGAGCCTATCCCAAAAAACAACAGGTCAAAGAAATATTTTGGTCTACCGTTAGCTCCGTCCTGTTTGGTTTTGTGGGCATGTTGGTTTTTGTGGCTCACCAAGAGGGCTGTACGGTCATTTATTTGGATTGGAACGCCTATCCTTTGTGGTATCTACCGTTGAGTTTTTTGGGGGTACTAGCCGTACATGAGACCTACTATTATTGGTTGCACCGAGCCATGCACCTGCCTTTTCTATACAAGCGCATTCACAAAACCCACCACGATAGCACCAGCACCTCTGTTTGGACTTCCTTTAGCTTCCATCCTTTGGAAGCGCTGCTTCAAGCGCTTATTTTTCCGATCATTGTAGTGGTTATTCCATTGCACTTAGCCGTCATTGTGTTTTTACTTGTTTTAATGACCCTATCGGCCATCATCAACCATGCAGGGGTTGAAATCTATCCCTCCTCTTGGCGTCGCCATGCTCTACTGAAATGGATGATTGGCTCCACCCACCACGATCTGCACCATAGAAGATTTACCAAAAACTACGGCCTGTACTTTACCTGTTGGGACACCTGGATGGGTACAGAAAGTGAGGAATTGGAGCAAAAGTGGTCTTCAATAGAAGAGGCAACGTAGGTGTCTACAGGGTGAAAAAAATAGAAATCAATTGTGGTTGCTCGGGTTCCACGTTTTTAAAAAACATGCTGGATCAGCACACGGCTGTTTTCGCGCCCGCAGAGCTACACTTCTAGCACTATGACCATCTTACTGATCTCAACGACCATTTACAATTCACTTCCTCGGTAAAGGGTCTGGAACAGGCATTGACCAAGTTGCACCAGGACGAGGCGAAAACCAAAGCACTGGTTCAACAGTTCACCACTGAACAGACCCCGATTCCAATAATCATAGACCACTTCATGCCCCATTTATAGGAAGGCATTCTAGTGGATAAAAGTCCCAGTCATCCACTCAATCGGGCGGCTTTGGATCGAACGGTAGCCTACGGAGCAGTTTCTGGGGTACGCCCAAAGTACCTGTTTTTGCACCGACATCCCATCGATGTTTTCAAATCCATACTGCCCGTCCAAATGGACAAGACCTTTCGGGTTTTTGACATCAACGGCACTCGAATGCGCCGTCGAGTCCTACCGCCTATCTCTAATTTATTTTTGGCTTATGAGCGCCACCGAAGCCCATACCGCCGTTTATTTATTTCTAAAAGACAGCAACCAAAACTTAAACCCTACAGCACCGCGCGTAGTACGACCTAAACAACACCATAAATAAAATTAACGCTTGGACATACTTTGTTCAAAATAATTGCTATTTCGTTCTATTTTTGTTATATTTATGTCATCAAACGCTTGCGTTGAGCAGTAAAAATAAACATTGTACATTTGTACAATGTTTATACACAAAAAAATAAAAGAAAAACTGATTCTATAGCAGGTAGACCAGCAGTAGGCCGTATTACCCTCGCTAATCCCAATCATCCAAACACAAAAGGGCTAGTTTAAGTGTAGAGCCAAGCGGACTCTAAACAGTATTGCTTGTGCTCAACGCTGGCATAAGCCATCCTGAGTAGTAGCAAAATGCAGCATTGCGCGATTCCTTTCCATTAGATTAGAAGAAAAGTTCTGTCTTGGTATAGAGCATATTAAACAAATACATTTACTTATTAAACATTTTAAAATGAAAAGTTGTTCTTACCTTTTACTGCTTACCTTTTACTGCTTGCCTTGCTATTCTCTTTTACTGCTTGTCAACAAGCTCCTAGTACTCCGCCTTCAACGCCCAATAATTTTATCGAGTTTGATACAAATGGGACAACAGTGCGTTATGAATTGACAACACCAGCTTCCCACAATAGTATAACTCAAACAAATGGAGGCATTGTTAATAATTTAGTCAACTCTGGTTACGTAGGGGCATATTACGGTGATGATGAATCACCGAAACTTGATAGGGCAAAAGCTGCCTTTAGGGCTTTGTACTACCGCAAATTGTACACAAGCCTATATTGTAAGAACGTTGAACACATCTGTTAAGAGTTTTACGAGTGAAGCTCCTGACAATAATTTGCCCAATGACTATTTAGAAGTAACAGAAGTTAAGTTTCATTCTAACAGTCCTATTTACGGCGATTTGTATGAAATAAAGGGGGAGTTTAATGGAACGTTAATGGCAAATGACGGAACCTCTCAGACCGTTCGCAATGGTGAATTCCAATTG
>CAYUZF010000346.1:359-2689 GCA_964449615.1 uncultured Aureispira sp. | reverse complement strand
GTTCGGCTAGCAGCGCTTTTTTGGCGGTTAGCTGCGTACTAATGTGTTTTTCGGTGCGGATGATCGCGGCGCGGTTGTGCTGCTCAAATTGGTTTTCTTTTTGCCGTTTGGTGCTCAAATAAGCGTAATATTCATTTCTAAGGGCGCGTAATTTATTTTTGAGGCGGCTGCGCTCTCGGTACAAATCATACTGCCACTCTTCGTGATTGTTCTGATTTTTGTACAGTGCTTTTTTGTTTTTTTGCTGCTGGCGGTATTGCGCTCTCGCTCCTCCTTTTAAATTCCCCCGTATTTCTACCAAAACCGACCAAATCAAAGGCGCCAACACATACCAAATCATGGCAGGGCTTTTTACAAACGCTGTTAGATTTTTCCAAGCCTGCTCAAAAAAGAAACCAACCACCCCCAACCCCCGCGCACTGTCTGTAACCCAAGTACCGATGGCGACGACCAATAAGACTCCCACAAATATCAACCCCATTGCTTGGAGTAAACCCCACGTCAAACGTCCCCATTTTTTGTAATAGGTCTTGGTTTTTTCTAAAAAATCAGCGTTTAAACTCCCCCCAACTACGGTAGTGTCCAACAACCAATCGTCTGCTTGACTCTTGCGCGCTTGTTCTACCGCTGCTTGATACCAATTTTTTTGACCGATATGCGCGAGCGACAAGCGCTGGGTGGGCAGTTCGCGCGCTGCCAACAAAAGCGGATGATCGGCGATGGCTTGCGCCCAATCTGCTGCGGTGGGACGCGCATCGGGCTGCATATGCCCATCTACAAAAGCCTGTTGAAAGAGCGTTTGAATCGCTTCCTCCTGTTGGTGGAACAATTGGTGGGGCGGTGGAATGCTTTTAAATAGATGCGCCGTGTTGTGTACAAACAGCCCCGCTTTTATTTTGTCCCCCAAAGAAGTTAAGTTGTCGTGCGGAGCCTGTGCAGTTGCAGCAAAAGGGTGGATACCGAATAGTAAGCGGTAGAAAATCACGGCCAAGCTAAAACTATCCCAAGAGGTTTCTATGGGAACTTGACCAGGTTTTGTTCCTCTGTAATATTCGCTGGGGGTATATTCGGGCGTTGCTACGGTAGCTGCAAATAAGGTTTGTCCTTGGTCAATAATTTCTACCGAATCCGTATCAACAATAGACACCATGCCATTGCTTTTGATGAGTAGATTATCGGGTTTTAAGTCGACCAATACGTAGCGATTGGTAGCGTGCAACAAATGTACCGCAACAGCAATGTTGTAACAGATTTTGAGGCGCAAGCGCTGGGCTTGTAGTGTACCTAAGCGCAAGCGGTTCCACTCTGTCCCCAAAGATTTGGGCAGTTTGGGAACAGTGAGAATTTCTAGTTGTTCGCCTGTAGCGTGCGGCATTAAGTAGCCCACCAATTGGCCGCTGGCATCGTAGAGCAATTCTTGCACCCAAATGATGGGCGCGTCGCGCTCGTTGTGTTGCAGTTGGGGCGGATTTTCCAGAAGGTAATGCAGTTTAGCTTCTTTTTGAGCGTTGCGTTTGTTGGGATGGATGATTTTGGCGACGCAGTGCGCCCATTCTTGGGGCTGTAGTACTTGGTGCAAGGCCCCTTCGCCTCCCGAAGCGAACGCCTGATCGGCCAATGCTATGGCTTGGTTGTCGGGTAGTATGTAATACGTAAGCGCCAAAGAAAAAGCATTGTGGGTTTAGAAGAACTAAAAAGCTTATTGAGAAGGTACGGCAATTCCTAAAATCATGGTTTTATCGTCGGTTTCGTGCTTGAAAGATTTGTTGCCATTGGTTAAGAAGCCGCCCCAAATAGCGTTTATTTCTTCTTGTGGTTTCTGCTCTTTGTGCAGTTGTAGTAAGCCTTGCACGTTGGGTTCAAAAAAGCGTAAATAAGGGCGATTGGGATCGTAATATTTTTGTTCTTCTTCGTTCCAAATATTCACCTCAAAAGAACCTTTTTCACAGCCGTCACTCAGCAGCGCAAAAGCGCGAATCTGCTCTCTTACAATCCCCGTTTGTACGTAAATAGCTACGTTTTCTTCCGTCCAAATGCTGGGTCGAATAGGCCGCACGGCCGTCCCCGATGTGTGTCGTTAAAATACCGAAAGGCGAATAGAGCGCTACCAAAACGGTACAGGCCAAATCGCTGTAGTTGTAAGCGTTGTTCTCGGCGTTTTGTTGAAGGCGCTGGCGCACGATGCGCAAGGCATGCAACGCCTCTTTGCGCCATTCGGCTTCTGTAGGCAGTTTCGCGGCGCTGTTCCAAGCATTGCGCGAAAGCACTTCTTCAAAACAATGTGCCGTATTGCGCGCCACAAAATTGGAACCAACATCCGAATGACTGGC
>CAYUZF010000346.1:0-349 GCA_964449615.1 uncultured Aureispira sp. | reverse complement strand
GTAATGTCAATATCGCCTCCATTGCCATCGCAATCAATACCGTCTGCTACCACCGCAATGCCCCAAGTATCGTTGTAGCGTTGGTGGGCACAACTGTCTTGACAAGGCAGGTCGTTGGCAATATGGCCATTGCCGATGATGGAGGCATACGCTACCACCCAATTGGCGCGTGCTGTAGTTGGTTGATTTGGCATGTTATAATCGTGTAGAAAATGGTACTAAATGGAGTGGTGTTGACTAAAATTTCATCTGCGCCCAGTCGTTGACAGGAGGCAACTCAATGCTATCGCCTTCTTTGGATTTGGTAATAATACCGATGCTGTTGCTCAACCATTTGAAAAACTCTGCA
>CAYUZF010000345.1:0-2836 GCA_964449615.1 uncultured Aureispira sp. | reverse complement strand
GCGGGCTTCTTCGACTAGACGAATGGTTTCTTCGCGGGTAATTTGGCGACGCATGCGTTTCAACACCGCATTGTTGGCGTGCTGCAAAGGCATGTCAATATAGCGGCACACTTTGGGCAATTCGGCCATTACATCAAACACCTCCACAGGGAATTTGCTGGGATAGGCGTAGTGCAGGCGAATCCACTCAATGCCTTCTACTCCACTCAAGGCGCGCAGCAACTCGGCCAATTTGCGTTTTTGTAAATATCCAAGCCGTAATAGGTCAATTCTTGTGCAATTAGCATCAGTTCCTTCACCCCTTTTTTAGCCAAACTTTTGGCCTCCTCGACGAGGGCGTCAATGGTTTTAGAAACGTGTTTACCGCGCATTAGAGGAATGGCGCAGAAGGAACAAGTGCGGTTGCAGCCCTCCGATATTTTGAGGTAGGCGTAGTGCGGGGGCGTCATCAAACGGCGCTCGCCCAACAAATCGTGTTTGTAATCCGCTTCCAAACGCTCCAACAGTTCGGGCAATTCCAGCGTTCCAAAATAGGCATCTACTTCTGGAATTTGTTCTTCCAAGTTGTCTTTGTAGCGCTGTGACAAACAGCCTGTTACATAGAGCTTGTCTATATCGCCCTGCTTGCGCACCTCGGCGTATTGCAAAATCGTATTGACCGATTCTTCTTTGGCCAAATCAATAAATCCGCAAGTATTGACAATAACGATGTTGGCATCGTCGTCGTTGCTGTCGTGTACGACCTCAAACTCATTGGCTTCCAATTGTTGCATCATCACCTCAGAGTCTACCATGTTTTTGGAACATCCTAAGGTGATTACGTTTACTTTATCTTCTTTGTGACTTCTCGTCTTCATAGTTGTCGCGTTGTGTTAAGCTGCGCAAAGATACGACAAGCCTATAGACTAGCCAATTATACTTCTTCTTATCTTCTCGAAACGCTATTCTAATGCTTCTTTTGAAAAAATAATGACAAAAAAACGGGCAAAAATTGGCAATTCTCCTTACAAGCGTTTATATTTGCCCCACGCAAGATCACAACACTCTTGTAGTTGGTTATAAAACGGGGGATTAGCTCAGTTGGTAGAGCGCTTGCATGGCATGCAAGAGGTCATCGGTTCAAATCCGTTATCCTCCACCAAACAGTTTTCAAAAGGGATACAACATGTAATTATGTTGTATTCCTTTTGCTTTTTGGGGTAGTTGTGTTGTTTTAGAACGCTCTTGTTTCTTTACTGATAGAAACTGCGGGAGGACGATGGTGCTACCTGTAAATTGATTGCCAGCAATCTTTTGTTCTCTATACTGCTGGGTAATATACCGAACGTGCCTTCTTCGTGAGCGAGCATTCACTTTTTTATGAATAAAATACCCTTACTCCTTCTATTTAAAACATTCTTTAGGGTTTACGGGTTAGTACTTGTTAATTACACGCTTTCTATTTCTCAAAAACACTGTTTATGAACACCCTTTTACTTCGTCTTTGCTGCCTTATTTTTATTGCTTTTACTTTGGGCGCTTGTGGCTCAGAAGAAGACGCTTGCCTCACGTTGGCTTGCCTTAATGACGGCACTTGTGTGGGGGGTGCCTGTGCTTGTCCAGAAGGCTTTGAAGGAGACGATTGTTCCATTCAACAGACGCCTGTTTCTATGTCTGTGGTGGGCATCAACGTTACCAAATATCCTACCGTACGCACCGACAGTAGCAGTTGGGACAGCTTAGACAACAGCGGCCCAGATATTTTCTTTGCCTTTCACGAGGGAACAGGCAGCGCTTACGATCCTGCCATAGATTTGGTATCTACTATGCAAAACAACGCTACAGGAGCGGTCTTCGAAGTGGATGTAGCACCGCCTTACATTGTTACCAACCTCGCTGGCAACTGGTCGCTTGACCTTTGGGACGCCGATGCTGCGGGGCAGGAAGAATATATGGAATCGGTCATTGTTAATCCATTGAACGAATCGGTGGGGCTGCCTACTAGCTTTACCATCCAAAAGCCCGCCATAGCCGTTACATTCTTTGTACAGTGGGATTTTTAGTCTACGCCAACCACGTATCCAGCTGCCGCAAAATCGTGGGGTCTTGAATCTTATCATCTTTAGCTAATAACAACACCTTGGATAAGACCTCTGCGGTGCGTGGATCGTCGTCTACAAAAGGCAAAAAAACGCGTCCGCGTTGCTGCGAAGGAACGGCCAAAATAGACAAGTAGTTGCCAGGCAACTGGTGGCAAACGCCGCTTCCTAGATGTACCGTGTAATCGCCCAACGTCCCTTTGATGTGGTTCAATCAGAACAAGTGCGCTGTTTCTTTGACCAACACGCCCCGCATTTCTAAGGTAGATTGGCTGGCTTCTGGATCAACACCTCCCACGTGCGCCACGCTTACCACCAAATCTACATCCCGCATCAATTCGCTCAATAAGCGCGGCTCTAACTCGTCCAGTGCTTGGCGCTTGTGGCTGCGCAGGTCTACGACTTCTAAATATTCCAAGGTCGGGGCTTCTACATCCGCAGGCGAAAACCAATCGGCAGCGGCATAGAGTCGAGCCACCAATTGTTCTTTATGAAAGACTTTTTGTAATCCTTCGTAATAATCCACCGTCCAACCTCTACTTTTGAGTAACGCAACCGTCTTTTTAGGTTGCACTTGATGCCCTGCATAACGGCGAGAGCGCACCCGCTCGGCCAACTCGTCGGCTGTCGGCAAATACAGATTTCTAAAAATCTGTTTGAACGGCTGTTTGATTTGTTGATCAAAACAACAGCGTTGGAAGGCGCTCCAACTGCCTGCGGCATACAAATCATAGGCGTGCGCCAAACGTGCCACTGCG
>CAYUZF010000344.1:0-2842 GCA_964449615.1 uncultured Aureispira sp. | reverse complement strand
CCCCAGCAGTGCCGTTGGTAGCGTTTACGCTAAGACAGTTACCACTGCCTGTACCGCCATGGCCATTACCGAGCAAACCAGGGTTTCCGCCTGTAGCGCTTGCTGCGTTGCCACCACGGCCACCGTTGCCGCCGCGGTTGTTTTCGGCACCTGCCGAACCTCCAGAACCACCACTACCACCTTGTCGGAGTGTGCCGTTGTTTCCATTGGAGCCGTTTTGACCAGAGTTGCGGCAAGAGCTGTCTGTGTTGGTCGGTGCGCCTGCAATACCACTGCCACCACTGCCGCCAAAGCCGCCTTGGTTGGTGGTACAATCGTCGTTGCAACGCGCTTGTGTACCTGTGCCACCAGCACCGCCGTTGGTACCAGCCGCACCATTGATGCCACTTGCTCCTTGAGAGGCACGGCCTGCATTCATAACGCAGCGTTCCAAGTGCCAGCCCGCCGAGTTTCTGACGTAAAAACCATACACACTGCGGCCTCGATTGCCCGTTGTGCCCGAAGCGGTACCTGAAGTACCGCCGTTCTTTACATTAAACGTAATGTCTTGAATCAAAAAATCAGCACTGTTGATCGCCTCTACTCCAACGTAGTATCCCACAGTTGTTCCGCCACTGCCATTATAAGAAGCGGTTTCTACAGGGGAGTTGATGTTAATCGTAGTCGTTAAGGTGCTGTTTTTGCGCCCAATACCCAATACCACTTCCCAATCGCCATCAATGATTAAATCATCACAACTAAGCGACATTTTTTGGGTGAGGTTGTAGGTGCCTGAGAGCAACCGAATGTGTTTCCTGTTTTGGACACAGGCTTGAGTAAGCGCTGTCTGTAAATCCATTGGGTTGGCTTCGGTACCGTCGTTGGTACTCGTGCCTGTGGGACTGACGTAAATGGTAGCACACTGGGTGTAAGCTTGCTGTTGAAATAGAAGTAGTGCTAATATTAGCATACAACCATACAACTGCGTACGTCGAAACAAGTGTATTTGCATAATAGGTTGATTTTTAATTTTTTTAAAAACTTGCTTGCTATAAATTAGATGGCGCAAGTGAGGGGAACTAATCGTAAAATTTTGGAAGTAAATGAGTTATTAGTATGTTAATGAAACGAACGGCAATGGACTATTATAGCCCAAAAAATACCGTTGAACGCTTGAATCTACTAAAAATTGTGGAAGTTGTCGAATAAAATTAGGTCTATTAGTCTTTTTTCAATAAAAAAAGGAACCTTTTATCAGTAATACGAACAGTTTTAAAAAACAAACAAAAGTTTCAAAATAGCAGCAAGCGTCTAAAGGCTACCTTTCAACTAAAGGCATATTTTGTTACTGAAAGACTAGTGAATATAATTTATTTTTAATAGAATAAGGCAGCTCTGGAGAACGGTTTGACAGAGAGAAGCAAATACTTTGAAAATAATTGGTAGGGGATTTTCTTTGAAGGAAGTTTGCAAAAGTAATCGCTCTACAAGCTTATAGAATCGTACAGCTGGGCAATAAGCGGCGCATAAGGGAAACTTTCTCTAAGGTCCGTCAGTTGTAACAAATAAGCTTTATAAGCCTTGCTTTGCTGCTAATCAACATTTTTTAGTAGTATTGCAGTAATCTAATCATTGTATAACAACACAAAAAAACGATAGAATTATGTTTGGAGGAATGGAAGAGATGCAAAAACAAATGCAAGAAAACTTAGCGCAAATCATTGTAGAGGAGCAAGCTGGTGGTGGGTTGATTAAAATCAAAGCTAATGCAGCGCGCCAGATCCTAGATGTAAGCATTAGCCCAGAGTTGGACTTGGAAGACAGAGAAGAATTGGAGGATTTGATTCTTGAAGCGGTGAACCGTGTCGTAGCGGCTGCGGCTGCAAAAGAGCAAGAAGAATCCCAAGCAATGTTGTCTAAGATGCTTCCTGGTGGTATGGGTGGCTTAGGCGATTTGTTTGGATAAACTGATATTGTTGGCCACTAGCAGCAATTGTTGAATAAAAGTAGTCCATTGTTCTCCCTTGTTGGGCGAGAGCAATGGCTTTGTTGTGTGTTTATAAAATAAAAACCATGAGTATCTACGTCGGACGCTGGGACTGCAATCGCTGCGGTCACAAAGGAATTTTAGGACCCAAAACCGAATGCCCCAACTGCGGTTCGGATCGTCCCAAAGATGTGCAATTTTATATGGTGGACGCTGAGGAAGCGATTCGGGAAGATACAACAATAAAAAAAGCCCGTGCAGGAGCCGATTGGCGCTGTGCTTATTGCGGGCAAAACAACCCTGGAACGACCACCATTTGCAAGGATTGTGGGCATACCCGCGCCGAGACAGACGCCACTTTAGCCGTGCGGGAGTACAATACGGGCGAAATTCCTACTACGGGCAAAAAAGAACGCCCTAGAGCGATGGAAGCAACTGCCGCTGCTGCTCCACCTCGCCGCAAAATATTCAATAAAAAAGGCTGTGGTGTTATGGCGCTGGTCGGCCTCGTTTTGTTGGGGGTATTGCTATTTTTGGGACGCAGCAAGGAAATTAAGGTTACTGTAGAAGCGTTTAGTTGGGCGCGGCAAATTGCCACCGAACAGGAGCAACTGGTAGAGGAAGAAGATTGGAACCTGCCCAGTCAAGGGCAACTCCTTAGTTCTTCGAGAGCCATCCACCATTATGACCAAGTACTCGACCACTACGAAACCCGCACGCGCACCAAACAACGCGCTGTAGGCACCGAGCAATACGTTTGCGGCAAACGCGACTTGGGCAACGGCTATTTTGAAGACAAATATTGTGATCGAACGATTTACGAAGATTACCAAGAAAGCTACGAAGAGCCCGTTTACCGAAAGGAACCTGTTTACA
>CAYUZF010000343.1:0-2910 GCA_964449615.1 uncultured Aureispira sp. | reverse complement strand
TGACCGCTTTGTATTGTTTCCCATACAACACGACGCGATTTGGAATATGAGAAAGCAGGCCATTGCTTGTTTTTGGACTACTGATGAAATTGATTTAGAATCAGATATCATTGACTGGAAAACGAAATTGAACGATAACGAGCGTCATTTCATCAAACATGTTTTAGCATTTTTTGCAGCTAGTGATGGAATTGTCAATGAAAACTTGGTTTTGAATTTTTACCGAGACGTACAGATTGCAGAGGCGCGCTCTTTTTATGCTGCGCAGATTCAAATTGAAGACATTCATGCAGAAGCGTACAGCTTGTTGATTGACACTTACATCAATGACACCCAAGAAAAAAATGAATTGTTCAAGGCAATGAATACCCTGCCTTGTGTACAAAAGAAAGCCACTTGGGCCTTAAAATGGATTGATGAAGCGCCTTCTTTTGCGCATCGCTTGATCGCTTTTGCTGCTGTAGAGGGAATTTTCTTCTCTGGTAGTTTCTGCGCCATCTACTGGCTCAAAAAACGCGGTCTAATGCCTGGTTTAACCTTCTCGAATGAGTTGATTAGCCGCGATGAGGGCATGCACTGTGACTTTGCTTGTTTGTTGTACTCTATGCTGGACAATAAATTAGATCCACAAGAAGTACAGGACATTATTACAGAAGCCGTTGTCTTCGAAAAAGAATTCGTGACCGATGCGTTGCCCGTATCGTTGATTGGCATGAATGCCAATTTGATGACAGAATACATTGAGTTTGTTGCCGATCGCCTGTTGGTTTCTTTGGGCAATGAAAAAGTATACCACACACAGAATCCATTTCCGTGGATGGACTTGATTTCACTACAGGGAAAGACCAACTTCTTCGAAAAGCGTGTAGGCGATTACCAGAAAGCTGGCGTAATGGCAAGCCGCGAGAAGCAAACCTTCTCTTTAGACGAAGATTTTTAAACAAGATTTATACACCGAGACCGCTTATTTCGGTTCCGCTTAACAAGCGGTCTTGGTGTTCCCTTCCTCACTTAACTTGATCAGTGGCTATCAAGGTATTGCACTGGCGCAATCCTCGGGATAGTCGCTCACCCTTTCTTTGTGCAATGGCCAAAGTTGGGGCGTCCTAAATGTGCCCAGCTGTTTGGGAAGCAGGCACTATATTCTATGGTCGGGTAGCTTAGCAACAGCCGTTAGCACCCTTTAAATTTATCACATGCAAGTAATAAAAAGAAATGGTCAAAGAGAAGACGTATCCTTTGACAAAATCAAACGCCGTATTGAGTACCTATGCAACGGCCTGGATTTGCGTTATGTCAATTCCATTGAAATTTGTAAAAAAGTTATCCAAGGTTTGTACGATGGCGTCAACACCACTGTACTGGACAACTTGGCCTCGGAAACTGCCGCCAATATGGCTACCCAGCATCCCGATTATGCGATTCTAGCGGCGCGTATTGCTGTTTCTAATTTACATAAAAATTCCAACAAGTCTTTTTCTAAGACCATGAAAGCCTTGCATGCTTATATAGACCCTAAAACGGGCGAAAATGCACAGTTGATTTCCAATGAGACCTTTGATATTATTTGGAGAAACCGCAAGGTTTTTGACACGGCTATTAAGCACGAAAACGATTATGAATTTGATTATTTTGGATTCAAAACGTTAGAGCGTTCTTATCTTTTGCGCATGCACGGGCAAATTGCCGAGCGTCCGCAATACATGTTGATGCGCGCCGCTATTGGCATACATGGCGAAGACGTGGTTTCTGCTTTGCAGACGTACAGTTTGATGTCCGAAAAATGGTTCATCCACGCCACCCCTACGCTGTTTAATGCTGGGACACCCAAGCCGCAGTTGTCCTCTTGCTTTTTGTTGAGCGCTACCGAGGATTCTATTTCAGGAATTTTTGAAACCTTGACCCGCTGCGCTAAGATTTCTCAATCGGCAGGTGGCATTGGTTTGAGCATCCACAACATCCGTGCGCAAGGTAGTTACATCAAAGGCACAGGAGGTACATCCAACGGAATTGTTCCTATGTTGCGGGTGTACAACGACACGGCGCGTTACGTGGATCAAGGCGGTGGGAAACGCAAAGGGGCGTTTGCTATTTACCTGGAGCCGTGGCATGCCGATGTGTTCGATTTCTTGGATTTGAAGAAAAACCACGGTAAGGAGGAGAAACGCGCACGCGATTTATTCTATGCCATGTGGATGTCGGATTTGTTTATGCAGCGCGTAGAGGACGATGCCGAATGGACGTTGATGTGTCCTAACGAATGCCCTGGTCTGTACGATGTATATGGAGAAGATTTCGAGGCCTTGTATACGCGTTATGAAGAAGAGGGCAAAGGCCGCCGCACCATTAAAGCACGAGAATTGTGGACTAAAATTCTAGAATCACAAATCGAAACAGGCACGCCTTATATGCTGTATAAAGACCACGCCAATAGAAAATCCAACCAGAAAAACTTGGGTGTTATCCGTTCGAGCAACTTGTGTACGGAGATTATGGAATATACGTCCAAGGACGAAGTTGCGGTGTGTAACTTGGCTTCCATCTCTTTGCCTAAGTTTGTTATTAACGGCAAGTTTGATTTTGATAAATTGTACGAAATCACGCGCATTGTTACCCGCAATTTGAACAAAGTAATTGACATCAATTATTACCCTGTTCCAGAAGCGCGCAACTCCAACATGCGCCACCGCCCCATTGGCATCGGCGTGCAAGGCTTGGCCGACGCTCTCATTCTAATGCGTTATCCCTTCGACAGTACGGAGGGCAAAATGCTCAACCGCGCGATTTTTGAAACGATTTATTATGCAGCGGTGCGCGAGTCCAACGAATTAGCCAAAGAGCAAGGTGCTTACCAGTCTTACGAAGGATCGCCTATTAGTCAAGGTATTTTTCAATTTGATCTGTGGGGAG
>CAYUZF010000342.1:0-3055 GCA_964449615.1 uncultured Aureispira sp. | reverse complement strand
GGTTTCCACGCCAAGTACTACGTGAAGGGTTTTCAGTCCAAGAGCATGGACAGCTTGAAAGTGATGTTGGTGATTGAAAAGGATGGCAATAAATCGAGAGGCAAAGTAGAGCTGTACGAAGATAGCGCGGTACAAAAATACTGCTGCACGGCTAGCAAAAAACTAGGTGTAGAAGCGGATTTATTGGAGGTAGATTTGAACCTTTTGACGGACGAGTTAGAAGCGTATAGAATGCGCTTTGAGCAGTCGGCAGAGAGCAGCAAACGACCAACACCCTACTTTGAGATTAGCCCAACGGCGCGGACACAGGCCAAGAAGTTTTTGAAGGGGGATAATTTGTTGAGTCGCTTAAATAGGCTCATTGGTAAGACGGGGATTGTAGGGGAAGAACAAACAAGGTTGCTGCTCTTTATTGTCGCGAGCTCTTACAAATGCGAAGACCCATTGCATGCGCTTATCCAAGGCAGTAGCGGCACGGGTAAGACGCTACTCATGCGCAAGGTTATGCAAGGTATACCCGAGATAGACCGCCATATCTGGACACGGATAAGTGATAAGAGTTTGTACCACGCAGGGACAAAATTTAAACACTCCAGCGTAGCAATGGAAGACTGGGATGGGTTGAGCGAGGAAGTGCAGTATGTAGTTCGGGAACTACAATCGGGTAAGCGCTTGACCTCAACTATTACCCTCAAAGGGGATGACGGGAAGATGGACAACGCGGAAATATTAGCCGAAGGGCCCATTGCATCGCTGATGTGTACCACTCGGGGCGCAGTGTATGAGGACAACATGAGTCGCTGTTTACTAGTCGCAGTGGATGAGAGCGAGGAGCAGACGGAAAAGATTTTGCAGTATCAGTACAAAAAAGATAGAGGAGCGATCAACAAACAATTAGAAGAAGCGGCCACGACGAAGCTACAGAACCTTGTTTATCTGTTGAAGCCTCTGGAGGTGGTGAACCCATTTGCGGGGCAGGTGCAGTTACCTAGAAAAGTGCATAAGATACGGCGGTTAAACCAGCTGTTTCAATGCTTTGTCAAGCAAGTGACGTGGCTACACCAAGAGCAGCGGGAGCGGGACAAACAAAACCGATTGATTACCACCAAGGAAGATTTGAGAACATCTATAAACTTACTGTTTGAGACAATCATTTTAAAAGTGGACGAGTTGGACGGAAGTCTAAGACAATTTTATGAGCAGCTAAAAAGCTATGTAGAGACGCAAGACGAAGGCGGTCAACAGTATTGTTTTGGACGGTTAGAAGTGCGTCAGGCGTTTAACATGAGTAAGTCGCGGCAGCATCGTTACTTAGCGCAGCTCTTAGACTTGGAGTACATCAAACAGGTAAGCGGGCATAGCAACAGAGGTTACAAGTACCAAGTGGTGTATTGGGATGATAACGAGCGGTTAAGGCGAGAGATACAGGAGGAGTTGAACCAACAATTAGACGAGCTATAAAACAGGGGGTGAAACACCAGCGGAACGGTTATGGAACGCCAGTGGAACACCAGAGAGTAGATAAGTGGTTGAATGTCAGATTATAATAGCTTGGTGTTCCAAAATTCCAAAAAATGATAAAGCGGGGGTATTAAAAACAGTAATAAAAAGACTGTCTTTTGGACAGTAATTGGAAAAGATTTTAAGACACATTGAGGGTAAACAAAGAGCACAAAAGCGCTAGGACTGTAAAGGTTCTGGCGCTCTTTTTTTGCCCCTACACAAGGTATCAAACGATGAAGGAAAGAATCAATTATGCGGACTGGCTACAATCGCAGCGCTACGAGCCAACGAGCATACAACGGCTATTGAGCATCCAAGGCAAGGCGATGGACTACATTATCCAACAAGGAATGCGACTGAATAGCGAGGCACTGCGGAGCTTTGTACAGGCCTGCGACGAGGCAGGATATAGCGGCGCATACAGGCGACAAATTCACTGGGCGGTGACGATTTACGGCCAGTATCTAAAAGCCGTTCAGGGCAAATCTATCAAGTTGCACTTACCCAAGTTGCAAGTCATCACCAACAGACGCAAAGCGTTACCCGCTTCGGCCATCGCGCACTTAGAAAAATGGCTAAGCGAAGAGCAAAAAGATTATTGGTTAAAGCAATGTTTGTGGTGCTTGTTTTATGGTTCAGGATTGCGGCGCAAAGAAGCGCTGAACTTGCAACTAAAAGACTTTGACCTAAAGTATCAACTTTTGCGGGTTCGGACCTTGAAGACGGGCGCCATTAGAGCCTTGCCATTGAGCCAGCGACAAACTGGGGCGCTATTGAACTACTTGAAGTATGAACGGCCACTATCAAAAGATGCCTACGACTTTCAGTTTTTACTAGGTCGCACAGGCGGGAATTCACAGTCCTTATTGGGGGCACAGTTGAAGTTGTGGCAAGAAGAAACAGGACTTGGGGCAGTGCTAAGTTGGCACGCTCTGCGGCATACCATTGCGACAAATTTAGTAGAGGGCGGGATGAGTATTGAGCAAGTCGGCCGCTTTTTGGGGCATAAAAATATAGCGTCCACGAGTCGGTATTTACATTATTTGGAAGCTGAAAAAACAGATAGAAATGAGTTTTAAAAAGTACTTACAGCAAGCTGGCTATAGCGCTAGTACAATCAAAAGGTATCTAAGTTGGAAGAAGGAGTTTCTGCGCTACTTTGTAGGTTATAGCATTGAGGAGCTGGACTACAATCAACTACTTTCCTACTTGGTGGAGAAGGAAGCAAAGGGATTAACGCGGGGAACGTTGGTGCATATTTTGGCGAGAATCAAACGCTACTATCAATATTTGGGCGTACCTAATCCGTTAGAAGGTTTTAAGTTGAAAGGATATGAGCGCGCACTAGTGCGGCGTTATTTGGATGCGGAGGAATTGGAGCAGCTGCAAGAGCTGTGCCGTCAGTCCAAACACTGGGCAGTGTGGCAGCGTTTAGCGTTGAGCTTTCTGATTTGTCAAGGCTTGGCGGTTGGGGAGCTGGCGCGGCTTCAAGTGTTACATGTAGATTTGCAGGAGCCTAGTATAACAACGCCTTCGGGCAGCTTGGCCAAAC
>CAYUZF010000341.1:2674-3107 GCA_964449615.1 uncultured Aureispira sp. | reverse complement strand
ACAACAATACGTCTAATTTTGGAGCGCCGCATCCAGACCCCAACTTAGACGGTTTTCCAGACCCCAATGCGGGTTGGCCCAACCTCAACACCACGCGCATTGTGCCCAATACCATGAAAGTAACGGCAGACGGCAGCGTTATTATTCTTTCCAAAGGACGCCGTACCATTACCACTAGAAATGCCTTTCAAAAAATGACCAACCCTTACTACGGCGGGCAATCGGCTTGGAACAGCTTTGTACGGGTATACGAAGATGATTTGAGCGTGCCGAGCTACAGCTCTTTGATTGTAGGCCAATGGGATACGGTTACGCAAGTAGGTGGTGGCAATACGGAGTTGTACGCCGTTCACAAGACGGATAAAGGCCTGCTGTTGGTTGGTCAGCACGACGGCACGGGCAACGACATGCCTACGGCCAATGTTCCCAGTTG
>CAYUZF010000341.1:0-2664 GCA_964449615.1 uncultured Aureispira sp. | reverse complement strand
TAACTTTGACGGCGAGAGCGCTATTTTTGCCTATTTGCAGGCCAGCAAACTCAACAACCCTAACGACGGCCCTTCTGGTAACACGGTTGTGTCCAATACGCAACTGCCTCAAGACGATTGGGAAATACAACTTTACCCCAATCCTTCCTACAGTGGCTTATTTTCTATTAGCGCAAGCGTAGAGTTAGAAGCACAAGTGCAAATTACGGATGTCGCAGGACGCGTAGTACTAACTGCAACGCTACAAAACCAACGCATAGATGCCCGCAGCCTACCCGCAGGTACGTATTGGGCTTTCTTTACCGATGGAAAGCAGCGTGTTATAAAACCGTTGATTATTCTAAACTAAATGGTTACCAACCGTTGTTGTAGCTTTTTTAGCCCCCCCCAACAACTTATTATCAATTGACCTGCTGCCGTTTTGGGCAGTAGGTCTTTTTTGTACCCTTATTTTTCCTTAGAATTCTAATTCGTTTTATAAACAAATCCCCCTTACTGCTGTCTTTTCATTGGAACCATTCATCCAGTTTATACCTACTATGATTTCAGCAGCCAGCCTCGATTTTTTTGCCCAATTACAAGAGCACAACCACCGCCCGTGGTTTGAAGCCAACAAGGCAAGGTATCTTCAAGCCAAACGGGAAATTGAAGCACTGATGCAACAGGTGCAACGCAATTTGGAACAGACGGATGAAATTGAATACGCTAAGTTGTTTCGCATTTACCGCGACGTGCGTTTTTCCAAGAATAAATTGCCGTACAAAGGCTATTTGGGCGGTTATTTTAGACGTTTTGGAGCGGATCGGCGGGGCAGTTATGCCTTTGATATAGAAACGGGCAACTCCAGAGCGGGCGGCGGTTTTTTCGGCCCCAATGCAGCGGACTTGTTGCGCATTCGACGCGAGTTTGAAGCGGATGCTACTATGATTGAGAACATTGTGCAGGATGCTAATTTTGTCCAGCATTTTGGACACTTGCAAGGCGATGGTGTTAAAACGGCTCCAAGAGGCTTCGACAAAAAACACCCCAACATCCAATGGATTCGCAAAAAGCAATTCTACGCTTACGAAACCTTCCCCGATTCCGAAGTCATCCGCCCCGACTTTGCCGATCAAATGACCGAAACGTTTTTGGCGATTCGCCCTTTTTTCGATTATATGTCGGATGTCTTGACCACCGATATGAATGGGGTTTCTATTTTGTAACTCATCAACGCACTACAAAGGCGTAGCCTCCTCTATCTGTCAAAGAAGTAGAATCTCCCGCACAAACGGTTAAAGTATCGGTAGGAGAAGCCGTCTGACAAAGGGAGTTTGCCACTAAATGAAAGTTGATATTTCCATTGTTGAACTGTGTTCCAGAGTATTTAGTAACATCCTGAAAACTACAAGAAGATGCTACCACCTTCAAGCGGTCTTCCTCTTTATTGGCTCTTTCTAAATCAAAATATATTGAAGGTAAGTTTATTGCCAATAAATACACACCTCCCTTTTTAGGTATAATCCCAAATTTAAAACGTTTATCATCAATCCTATTAAAAAAAAGATTTACATCTATAAACCTTCCATATCGTCGCTGTGTAAAAGAACCTACTTGCTCTATCAACTTAAACTTTTCTATCGCTGTGTTAACATAATTAGTATCATTCTTTTCTATACTCAAATCAAAATACAAATCAAACTCGCTTAAATCTATCAACTCTCCTGTACGATGATCTATTAAACTATTGGATAAATTCATTTCCATCCATAAGGTGTCTCCTATATTAAATGTATCGCCTGCTGTAATCGTCGCAGGGAAATGGAATTCGAATTCTCTTAGGCAACTTTGTTTTCTGCAAGAAAACGCCAATAATAAAAGCGTTGCCAGTAATAAATTTAGTCTCATTGGCTGTTTGTTTTTCTTTCTGCATCAACGTACTACAAAGACGTAGATACCATTCTTCGCGACCACCTCATAAGGCGCCATACAAAAGGTATCTCCTGAATAAATACTCGGTAGACATAGGCCATCTATCAAATGGTAATTGATAGCTCCGTTGTTTATGACCACTCCAGAATGCTCTGCCATAAATTGACTACAAGGAGAATCCGTTAAACGGAAGCGCTCTGGGTCGTTGGAAGGTAAGTGCTCTTTTTCCTCATACTCGAAAGGAAAATCAATTCCAATATCATATTTACCAGCAACTTTGGGAACCAACCCAAAGTGAAAATGCCTATTTAGGGTACTTTCAAACTCCAAATAAGTATATACAAAGTTATCTATAAACCTGGTAACGCTTCCAGCTACTTGTACTATTTCGAAGTTCAACATCCCCCCTCCTACTTTATTACTGTCCCACTTACTTATATTCATTTCAAAATACAAATCACTATATTCAAAATTTATATATCTATTACTAGCATTATCTAAAAGTTCTTTTGGTAACCTCATTTCACACCAAATAGTGTCGCCTATAGTGAAAGTATCTTGCGGTGTGATATCCATGGGAAATTCGAAGGCAAAATGTTGCTCGCATGAAGGAGGTTTGCAGGAAAGTACCCACCAACAAACCACTAAAATTAATACAGCTAGTCTCATGTACTTATATTTTATTTTTACATCAACGTACTACAAAGGCGTAGCCTCCTCTATCTGTCAAAGAAGTAGAATCTCCCGCACAAA
>CAYUZF010000340.1:2375-3184 GCA_964449615.1 uncultured Aureispira sp. | reverse complement strand
TCATGAAGTATTGGTATTTAATAAGATAGGGTTGCCCCTGTTTGAATAATTGTATTGAATTGGGCAGCATGGGATAACCAACGATTCAAAAAAGTAGCGACCAGTTGTTGGAATCTGTACAACAGTCCACAACTAGGCCACTACGCTCGTGCAACCGAAGGTAACAACAACCCCCGATTTATCGTTGAAAATAAGTCTCTTTTTTATAACATGTTTATTAACGGTTATCACGAATAAATTCGTAGTGAACGGCGAAGCCCTCACAGAGTAAAATTGGATCTTTTTCCGCCTTTAAAAACCCGCTAGCGGATCGCTCCGTCAAATGTACGGCGTACATTTGCCCTACGGGTCTACTCGCGAGTTTCTAATGCTCAATCTCGTCCCGAACTTTGTTCGGAACGAATTTCCGCTTTTCATCGCTAAACAAAAAAATCTCTCAATTTAAGTCCCTATACAACTCTATTCATGATAACCGTTATTGTTTTTATTATAAAAACACTTACCCAGCAGGTACTACCAAAGCAGTACCGCGGTGCTGAGCAAGTGCAGAAAGAAAATGTCTAGGTTGCAAAGCCCTAGACATCGCCCTTCTGGGTATGGTTTTGTAGCAAAAGAGATGGCCGCCCGTTGCTGGCGCTTCTGCGACAACCCCCAGCGCACCATCCCCGAAAGAAGTCCAACACTTATTGCGCTGGAACGCTTTCTATGTATTTTTTTTCTACCAATTACCAGTAGAAAAAGGCGCCTCTTTTTCAACAAAAAGCTTTAAAACAGCTGCCCCCACCCGAGAGCAAGGACAGCTTTGAAAG
>CAYUZF010000340.1:0-2275 GCA_964449615.1 uncultured Aureispira sp. | reverse complement strand
CCACCCCCTGAAAGAAGTCCAACGCACCTATGTACAGCGCTGGAACACTTTCCTTGATGTATGGGTAAAAAATGCACCTGCCTTCTAACAAAAAGCTTTAAAACAGCTGCCCCCACCCGAGAGCAAGGACAGCTTTGAAAGAAGGGCCACGTTCTTGATTTTTTTGTTAAAAATGGGGCGGCGGCTGGCCTTGTGCGAACACACCACCCCCTGAAAGAAGTCCAACGCACCTATGTACAGCGCTGGAACACTTTCCTTAGCATCTTAGCGCAAGTTGTATTCATCCTTATCCTCTTTTCCAAGGTAGTCTTTTAAGGTTATTTTGGTTAGCTGCTGGTTCTTTCTGTTGAACAGGGTTACTTGTTTTTCTTTAACTTACTCCCAATTCAATATAAGTTGCAAATGGTACAACTTTTCCAACTGGCTGGCGACTCGATCTACTTTCCAATACCACAAGACCAGTTTGCGAATTAGTAAAAAAATAGCGATGTAAAAGAGTACATAGAGCAGAGCGGTAAAAATAAATCCTAGCACTGATAATAAGGTATACATGTTTTGATGTTTTAAGGGTGGTTGAAATTTTTATGTGAATAATTGTTATTAATAAACAAGCAATAAATGAAGCTATACTTGGCCGTTTAGTCCAGCTGCGTTATATGCGGCACCAATTGTACGTCCAGTTTGCCCGCTATGGCGTTGAGGTCTTTGCTGCTGCCGTCAACCACTACTTTAAGTGTGCTGGTTTTGATGGTACTTTTTTGGCCGATGCTGGAGCGTACGACCACATCTACCTCTAGGCTGTAATTGTTGGGGCCGTACGTGGCCATGGTCACGGCTTTTTTGAAGGCTAGCGGACTTTTAACACTGGCATAAATGCCTTTTTTGCCCGCGTGGATTTTGAAGGTGAAGCCCATGATGCTCAAATCGCCAATAATTTCCTTAACATTTCCTTGTTCTGTTCCCACAATAGTCAGACCCGCGCCCAGCGTCTGGCCGTTGTAGCCTTTTAAGCCTTTTATTTTACTGCGCTCGTCGAGGGAGAGGTTGAGCAGGCGCAAAGCGCCGTTTTTGGCTTTTTCGACTACCCGCTCGGAAGTGGTGTCCGTCACATCAAAGTGCATTCGGACGGTAGAGTTGTAGTGGACGTTCCAATCGCCGCCTCGACTGTTGCTTAAATCATCGTTGTAATAAAGGCTTTCTTTGGAGGGCAGCAATTGAATCTTTTTCAGATCGTTGACCACGCTGCTTTTGCCGCTGGTAATGTAAACGTCGTTGAAACTCAAACCTTCTATGTTGGGAATGGCGTGGTACAATTCCATGTTGGTCTGCTCGTCGTTGACGGGCACAAACGTCAAGGGAACGGGCAAGCGTATGCTGTAGTGGCAATTGACGTTGCGTTGCGCCTTGAATTCTAGGGGCAGTATTTGTCCTGTGCTGGGCGCGTTGCTCTTTTTCTTGGGGGCGTAATAGCGGGCATCCAGCAATGCGTTGACAAAACTCTCTACCGAAGGCAATTTGTTGATAAAACTGCTGCTTGCTTCGCTTACGCTCATTTGTGTGGTTCCCGCGATGTGGTTTTCCCAAAGATGTTGGATAAAATCATCCGTCTGGATGCTGTTTACTCCATCTTGCCAACCCTGCACCAAGCCGTCAAAACTGATGGTTTTGCCTTCGGGCAGGGCTTTTTCCAGCTGCCTCAACAAATCTATTCCAGGTTTGGTGCTGTTGAAGGTGTAGCTGAGTTTGCTTTTTAATTCTTTTTCTAATTTGGCTCTGTCTAGGATAAAATCCCGTCCTTTGAGTTGGTTTTCGCAGAGCGCTACGGCGTTGGCCACTTCTCTGGCCCAACCTCGGTATTGCTCTTTAAAGGCTTCTATGGACAAATCGTAATCGTCGATAGAAGACACCAACCACTCGCGCAAGCCTGTAGGCATGTTGTCCTCTTCAGTTTCTATGGCTTGTTGCAAAAAACGATCCGTAACCGTTCGGTGGTAATGGGTCAGCAAAGAATCAATGGCAAGGCGGCTGGCTTGGTCGTACGAAACCGTCCCCTGCTCTGCCCGAATGGTGTTTTCGATTTGCTGCCCTAGGGTATCCCAAAAATCTCGTGCGTAGCTGGGCGCTATCAAATAATCAACGCGCTCTTGCGTCAGTAAATTTTTGTTGATGTATTTGCCCGTTGTGTTGGTGTCTCTCTCCTCTAGTTCGCTAATGGTGGTGTTCAACCACGCTTCGTATTTCTCTTCCCAACGTCTAAAATCATACTGCTCCTCCT
>CAYUZF010000339.1:0-3238 GCA_964449615.1 uncultured Aureispira sp. | reverse complement strand
TATTTATGAAGGTGCTTATCCTTTGGAGAAAAATGGATGGCTGGCTGTAAGTCAACAAGGGAAATGGGGGTTTGTCGACCAGCAGGGCGCTGTTAAAATTCCTTTGTTGTACGATTATGTGCGTCCTTTTGAAGGGCCGTTGTTGCCCGTTTCTCAAAAGGGGAAAATTGGATTGCTCAATGCAGCAGGGCAACGCATTATGCCCACTTTTTGTGATCGAGTAGGGAAATACTCGGAAGGGTTGATCGCCGTAGGCCGCAATGGCTTATCGGGTTTTTTGGACACCACAGGGCGGCTAAAAATACAAATGATTTATCATCAAACCCGTCCATTTTCGGAGGGCTTGGCTGCGGTCAAACTGCAAAATCAATGGGGGTTTATTGATGCGACAGGAAAAATTGTGTTGCCTTTTGCCTACGAAGACGCCTACGCTTTTGAGCAAGGACGGGCGCGGGTCAAAGTGAATGGACAGTGGCAGTTGATCGATCAAACAGGGCAGGCGCATCCTACTGGCAGCCGCTATGACAAGGTCGGTGTGCTGTGCGAAAATCGCCGCTGGGTACAACGGGGACAAAAAATAGGCTATGTAGACGCCGAAGGGCAGCCTATAACCCCTATTCAGTACGACGCCAACCACGCCCGTTTTTATTCGGAGGGCTTGGTTGCGGTACGCCAAAACAATACTTGGGGGTACTTGGACAAAGCGGGAACGTTGGTACTGCCTTTGTTGTACCAGCAAGCAGGCGATTTTAAAAACGGGTTGGCCTTAGTTGAAAAAGACGGCCAACGCGGCTACATCAACCGTCAAGGCAATTGGGTATACGTGTTTTAAAGAAACCTGATTGATACCGCTATTTCCAGCCTTTTTTTGCTACGTCGTCTACCGAGCGCAAGACTTTATCGGTCAATTGTTGTTTGTAATCGGCGAGGAACTGCGTGGCTTTTTCGTCAAACGTCCCTACAATAGAAGCGGCCAAAATACCCGCGTTTTTGCCTCCATCTAGGGCTACTGTTGCAACAGGAATACCACCAGGCATTTGCAAAATAGACAAAATAGAGTCCCAGCCGTCGATGGAATTGCTGGATTTGACAGGCACCCCGATAACGGGCAACGTAGTCAACGAGGCCACCATGCCCGGGAGGTGTGCCGCGCCGCCTGCACCCGCTACAATTACTTTGAGGCCGCGATCTCTAGCCGATGTAGCGTAATCAATCATGCGCTGCGGGGTGCGGTGTGCGGAAACGATGGTCAACTCAAACGGAATTTGTGCGCTCTCCAAAAATTCGGCAGCAGCCCGCATAACAGGCAAATCCGACTGGCTGCCCATAATAATTCCAACAACAGGTTTAGTGCTCATCTGCTACAAATTTTATATTTTTCTTGACAAAATCAATTTTTTCCAACAGTTGCGTCATGTTTTTGTCGCGCACCGTAACGTGTCCCATTTTACGAAATGGGCGCGTTTCTTTTTTGCCATACAAATGTAGATGGCAGCCAGGAATGGCCAAGACTTCTTGAAAGCCCAAACAAACGGCGGGGCCTGTGTGGCCTTCCTCGCCCAACAAATTAATCATGGCCGAGGAAATGAACAGGGAGGTATCACCGAGCGGCCAGTTGAGAATGGCGCGCAATTGCTGTTCAAACTGCGACGTCATGTTGCTTTCTATCGACTGGTGGCCGCTGTTGTGTGTGCGCGGCGCGATCTCATTAACCAATACTTTTCCGTCTTTAGTGACAAACATTTCTACGGCTAGTAGGCCTACTATTTCCAATTTTTGGGCGAGGCTGGTGGCAATTTCTACAGCGGTGTCGGTAATGCTTTCGCTAATTTGGGCAGGAGCCAACAGGTATTCTACCAAGTTGGCTTCGGGGTGAAACACCAATTCTACAGGGGGAAAGGCCTTTATTTCGCCCGCTTCGTTTCTGGCTACAATAACCGAAATTTCCTTTTCAAAATCTACCAATTTTTCCAACAAACCAGGCGCATCAAAGCCTTTTTCTACGTCTTGCTTTTGCCGCATAATTTGAACACCACGGCCATCGTATCCCCCTTTGCCAATTTTATTGACGGCGGGTAGAAAATCGACATTATTGCGCAAATCGGCTAGGTTTTCTGTCAGAATGAAATCTGCGGTTGGGATGTTGTTGTCTTTGTAGAATTGTTTTTGAATGCGCTTGTCCTGAATCATTTCTATGATGTGCGGTTGGGGGAAGACTTTTTTGCCTTCTTCGCTTAGTTTTTGCAGGGCTTTGGTGTTGACTTGTTCGATTTCAATGGTAATCAAGTCGTGTTTGGCTCCAAAATTATAAACGGTATCAAAATCGTTGAGATCGCCCACTTCAAATTCCGCCGCATTTTCTTTGCAGGGCGCTTCGGGGTTGGGGTCTAAAATGGCCACTTCTATGTTAAAATCAATGGCAGAACGAATGAGCATGCGACCGAGTTGGCCTCCTCCTAAAATAGCTATTTTGTTCACAGTAATCGCTTTTGGTTGGATAATGGAAACGCAATTTGCTGCAAAGCTAGGTACTGCAAACTTAGAAAAGGCATAATTGAGAAACTTTTTGTGGGTAAAAAATTTGGCGAAAGCCCCTACAAACAAAAAGTGCTGGTTGCTGTTGTTGCAAAGAGGTTTTTCTTCTTTAAATTTTTTTTGAAAAACAAGCGCATGCACCCTTTTCGGCAATACATACAGCATTACAGTCGGTTGCCCGACCCGCTCTGGGAACAGCTCGAAACAGGCCTGCAACGGCGCATTTATCCTGCCAAAGCGGTGTTGTTGGATTATGGGCAGTATTGTCAGAAATTGTATTTTTTAGAGCGCGGGCTGTTGCGTTATGTGTCGTACAAAAATGGGGAAGAGGTGACCAAGTTTTTTACCTTACCGCCTTATTGTTTCACAGCGCAGCGGAGTTTTACCCAAGAACAACGGAGTGAAGAGGGCATTATTGCGATCGAAGAATCGGTGGTGTGGGAATTGGATCGCGGGCTGGCTTTTGAACTGCTGCGAGCGCCGAGTTGGAGTGAGTTTATACGGCAGTTGGTGCAGGAGGTGCAGTACAATACCGAGCAGATTTTGACCGAACTAAAAACCACGACTGCAGAGGAGCGTTATCGTTTGCTGTTGGAAAGCAACAGTCCGCTGGTGCAGCGCGTTCCGCTGAAACACCTAGCGAGTTATTTGGGCATTGCGCCACAATCACTTAGCCGCATTCGTAAAAAATATTGGGCTCAAC
>CAYUZF010000338.1:0-3266 GCA_964449615.1 uncultured Aureispira sp. | reverse complement strand
CTTGCGCACATCGTCGATGTAGCGCAAAAAACTCGGACTCTCATTGGCCTTCCCCAAACGGTGGTACAACCAAGCCAACGGACGGCGCTTCTCTGCTTTGGTAGCCAAAAAGGCAATGCGTTTGGCTTTGGATAAGAACGAAGGCGTCCCCGTAATTTCCAATTCACCACTATCGCGGTCTTTCACAATAACAACAGGTTCCTCCGATTGAAAAGCGCTGGAATTGCGCGCTACGCCCGCTACCTTACCTTTGGGATCAAAAGACAAAAAGACGTAATCAAACCCCTGTTTGTTGTTTTCTTTGAGATAAGTTTTGAGCTTGTTGTTGAACCCCTCCGTGTAGCTTTCTATGTCGTCGCGGTTGAGGCTGCGCCCCAATATTTGATCTTTACTAATCATACCACGGCGCAGCATTTTGGTTAAAAACCGATGGGCATCCATCACTCCTTCCAAGCCGCGCTGGCGTTTTAGTTTGGAATTGGTAAAACTAAAGCGAATCAATGAAGGGCGACGAAGTTCTTGGTAATGCTCATAAATGTATTGATAGGCGCCTGCAGGGGATTGCCCGTGTGCCAAACCTACTAGAAACTTTTGACCGCGATCGGTGATTTTATTCACATAGTCAATAAAATCCTGTCCAACAGCTTGGTTAAAAGCTTCTTGTGTGCGAAAATAACGCGTCTCTGGAACTTGGTAGGTTTTATCTTCATCAATCTTTTGGGAAAGGGAAAAGGGGTTGAACTCAAAAGATCTTTTCTTTATCATGTTTGATGGTACTGTTTGTAATAATCGTATGGGGAATGTCGGGCGCAGCTACTGTGTTAGGACAACTTGCGCGCTACTTCCCATGCTGGTACGGTAGGTATAATTGGGGGACGTTCCTGTTGGCTACGACTGTTCCGTATCTTGGTTGGGAAATTGTTGGAACAACATAATTTTGCCGTATACATTTTGCTGCTGCTCAGGTGTGAAGGTTTTTATAATCGCCGATAGATCATCTTCAAACTTATAAGCAACACCAGTTTCTTCTTCCATAAAATCGCGGATTTTTCTCCGCAGCCGCAATCGCGCTTGGCGGATGTGTTCCAACTGCTCTTCTTGCGAAAGAACGCGCCTTTTGGCCTGTTCTGCGGTCAGTTCGTCGTCGTTGAAGTTATCAAAACTCATAATTTGTTTCTTTTAATGAGGTATTTCTTTTCCTGTTTCGTCTAAGAACACCACCTTCTTTTCGTGTTCGATATTCATAGTAGGTTTGCCCTTATAATCGGCAATTTTTCCCGTAATGCAGAGTTTTTTTCCTAAAAATTCTGTCTCTGGATCGTAAGAAAAATTCTTGACATTGGTTCCCCAAATAGAACCCGAAAAGGTGTGGTTGGGAAATTTGGCGTCAAAGTTAAAGAAAATAGAGCCATTTTTAATTTTACGAGTAGAAACCACCGTTCCACATACACAAGCTTTTTTATTTACAAATAAATCCGCTTCTAAAGAGTTTAACGTATTGTTAGGTCTTTCATTGATGGCCAATGGTTTAGCGGTTGCTATTTCACCTTCTTTTCTCGCTTCCCATTTAGAAAAATCACTGCTGCCCTCCAGTTTGGTTTCCAAATTTTCTTCCAGTTTAGAAAAGAAATCCAAACCTGTCTTCCGTTCAATCTCGTCTATGGTAGTGGCGTAGCCAATCAGTGGTTGGTTGCACACCCCGTTCGGCATCAAAAACCCGATGGCCTTTTCTTCGCCAGGCGTCAAATCCAGCACTACTTTGTAAAATTCCTTAGGAATCGCCACCACGTTCGGCCCCTGCGTAATGGTTTCCAAGCCCGCCTGCAAGACAGGCCCAGTCACTACATACAACTGCCGTTCTTTGGCCCATACATGCCCCCGAATAAAGCCTTCCAGCTCTGCCCAGCGCTCCCGATTTAGCTCAGGTCGCTGCGGCGACATGTTCGAGTACACATAAGATTCGCTGATAGCGCGCGCCGACCAACGAAAATCCGCCGAAGGCGCTAAGTGCCCGCGGTCGTAGCCGCTGTACCAATAATCGGCTTTCACGGCCGTTCCTGTTTTGACCAAAGAATCGCGTCTAAAGTCATTGGTGCGCGACAAATTTCCTTGATTCACCGCAGGAATTATTATATGCGCCACCCAATTGGCCTGTTCGTAGGCTTCGTTGTAACTCAACAGCAGCGCGCCGTGCTCTACCAATTCTTGATCGCGGTCACTCGGCACTGTGGGCACTCCTACTGTCTGCACATCTTCCCGAATCTTGCGCAAGCGCAACTCTTCCAATGCCGAAGCCAGTGCTGCCTGCCGCGCTTGCAACTGCTGGTTTTCTTGCTCCAACTGCGCAATTTTGCTGGCCGTTTCGCCCTGCGCCTGTACTTGTCCCGTGCCCAGTCCTAAAAATAATCCCAAGCAACCCGTTATTATTTGTTTTTTCATACCTTTACTTAATCCTCCTTATAATTTTTTCTCTAGTAGAACCATCTAGCAATCAACTGCTTTTATCTATCTAAAAAATCATTCCAATAGGACTATTTAAGTTTTTTTTAATTTTTGGATACTGTTTTTTGCTCCTGCTGTTAAAGATACTGTTTTTAAAAGAAATGAAGGAACAGCACTGCTAGCGAGGCGCGGATTTCATATTTTGTTAACGGTGGCGGTGGGTTTTTGAAAGTTTTTGTTGGCGCATGGGTGGGGTTTGTTTTTTTGTCTGTATTTTAATAACCAATAGGGAATTATAAGTTCTATACACGCGCTATCATTGTCAAACCATAAGCAAACATGCATAATCTAACAATCTTATTGCTCTCTTTTGCCGCTACTGTTTTGGGGTATGTAGGTTCATCCTCCTTGCTAGATGCGCCTAGTTCCTGCTCTTTCTTCACAAAATCAGTTAGCAAGACGAAACAAGTTGTTTGGACTCTTGCCGTGAATAAGGATTGCCATTTGATCCTCAACGATGCTTATTGGGGAATATTAAACAAAGATACGCCTGCTGCCATTTCTTTACAACTAGGAGAACACACGCTGGAATTTAAAAAGCATAAAGATGGCTCCGTCATAAAAAAGCAAATCATATTTGTCGAAAGCAACGCAGGAAAAACGCTGAACGTTATTCTACCAGGTGAGGTTACTATACGTTCTTCATCGACTTCAAACAAGCCCTCAACGCCTTATCCAACACCTCGTCGTTTGCTCGAAAAGTGCGAAGAAATTCATCTTGCTAATCCAGGTCTGAGTACAGGACAAAAAAAAATAGAGTCATT
>CAYUZF010000337.1:874-3301 GCA_964449615.1 uncultured Aureispira sp. | reverse complement strand
TTGGACATTCCCGAAGGCACGCCTTATACGCACTTCTTAGGCAAAAAAGACGGCACGGTGGATACGCTTGAAAAAACCACGCGCAACATTACCAGCGAACTAAAATCCAACATGGAGTTGGGCATCGCTCGCGCTTGGACGGTCAAACAACAACTGGATTTTATGGGCGTGCCTATTACCGTTGGCGCTTACGAGCATCCCGAAAACGAAAAGGGCGGTGAGTACCGCAAAATTGACATTGAGTTGAACATTACCAATCTATTGCTAGATTTTTATGAGAAGACCTTGAAAAACTTGGTCGATCAATCGGGCATTGGCCAACGGCCACGCGTGGGCTGTTAGCATTATAGGAGGTAGGGACATCTCGGCTACGCTCGATGTCCCTACCTCTTTTATAGTTCTTAAGGTCTGGACTGGCTGTGTAGCTCTACCAAATCCGCTTGCATGATTCCAGAATACGGAAAATAAATAGGTTCATGAAGAATGGAATTGAAATAGAGTTCTCTTAAAGCCTCTTCCTCTCCCAACTCCCCCAAAGCGGAAATGTGCGCGTTAAGCGTACTAAATACATTGCCCAAGTGCCGTTGTTTGTACGACTCCACTTGATTGTTAACCCCTACCCATTCAAAATCTGGAAACCCAAAATTGGTATAGTTATAATAAGGCTGGCCGTTAAAAGATGGCAACTTACCTGCATAGTCCAACAACACATCGTCTTTCTTAGTCATTTGCAAGACCATAAAACGCTGCGTTAGCGGATGAAAAATATTAAAAAAGAAAATGGCCTTTTCGGTATCGTCGGCCAAGCCGTAGTCCGCTAAATTAAAATCAAGTTCGCTAAGGTTTTTGTTATTGAACAAGGTAGCAATGCCGCTGTGTAATTGTCTATAGTAATTATCCAATAGCCAACGGGAATCTACCTCCTTAGCCAATACCGACGCCACTACTTCTTCCATGTCCAACTGGTTCATTTCCTCTAGCCGTTGGTTTTGTCGCAACTCGTGCAACACGTACCAGTATTTCAAGGTTTTCTGATCAGGCCTTTGAAGAACGGCTTTGCTGAGTAGGCGCTTATCGCCCTTTCCTATCAGCACCAAAACATCAATAAGTGGCGCTAGACTTGGCGTTCGCAAATCTTCTACAGCCTTCTTAAAATCTTGTTTACGGGTATCACTTTGATTCAGGTAAACTTCGCCTAAGCGTACCAAATTTTCAAAATCAGGATGGTCAACTTGAGCAACAGCACCAGAAGACAATAAGATAAATAGTAAGAATAATGTGTATCTCATGGTTTGTTGTAATTATTACTTTGCTTGAGTTATTGCCTTCTTATAACAACACAGAAAGGGGTTTAGTTTTTATTAAATTTGCTTCTTCCCTCTTTGGTGACAGCTAGAATTACAAGTCTTCTATTTGCAAAAACATAAGTTTATATTCTTATTTGATTAGATTTTTTTTCTTTTATAAACTATAAATAATGCTCTACGGGCTATTTGGGCTATAATCCTTAAAATTAGTTTCTACAAGCCTTTATTACTTTCAAAATAATTTCTTTTATAAAGAATTCATTTTCTGTCGTTTAAGTTCAATAAAAAAGTACAGCGATCAAGTACTTTAGCGGTGCTGTATTCCCTCCATACAATACGAACAGCCGAGTTGCAAATTTATTACAACTATTTCCTCTTCCCATTCCAATACCCCAAGTCCTCAACATTTAGGTGTGCAATGTGTAGGATAAGAGCAGTAATCAAATTGTTTATTAGTACGACTAAATCTTACTTTGAGACGACGTAGAGAAGCGGTAAAATCTATTTTTGGCTAATTATTTGCCTGTAGTTTAGGTAGAAACAACTCCATCCTATTTACCAATACTGCAGAGTGCAGTGTTGTACCTAAACTCCACGACCATGAATCCGAACAGTTTGCAACTGCTATTTTTCCATGCCCTCCAACGAGGTACAGGAGAAGCTTACTTATTGGCCAAAGCCTATCCAACTATTGATTTTTCATCTTTTATTATAAATGGTGCCTTGAACAATTACGCCTACGACGGCCAATGCGAGAGCAGTCGTGCCGAGTATATGTATGAATTGATTCAGCTTTCGCAAAAAAAAGAAGCGATTCGTACCGCCTTTTTAAAAGGATTACTGGGCGAGCAAAAAGATACTTGGGATTTGACGCATGCCCTTCAACTCGCGCTGTGCTATGCCCGCGAGGGCGACCAAGCCGCCAAAGCGGCCATTTATCAGGTGTTTGAGCAATGTCCCATTCCCGACTCGGACTGGGCAGGCGTGGATGAAATTATCGCGCTCGACGGCTGGGAAGGTTTTTTGCATGTTTTAGCGACTTTTGGGCAGCGCCTAGCTGAGGATGCAGATGCGTGGCAGTGTGATTTTTTACTCCAACGCTACCAAGAGGATCATCCCG
>CAYUZF010000337.1:0-864 GCA_964449615.1 uncultured Aureispira sp. | reverse complement strand
TCGACGTTCGTACAGCTTTAGCCGAAGCGGCTCAACACAATCGTTATCTTCAACATTACTTGAACGCAATTGAAACGACCAAAGCGCGCTGGAAACGCAACCGTCCTGCTCCGCCACTTTATCAAAACTTGCTGGATGAAGTCTTAAACAGTCGTTTTCTAACCTTCAAACGCATCGAAAGTTTGACCCTGCAAGAGCGCCAAGAATTAGGCTTTGCCCTATTAGAAGCGCGCAGCAAGCAAGAACAAGAGCAACTTTTGCGGGTATTTAGCGCATGTGCGTTTCCCTTTAGCAGCCAATTCATACTGGATTTGGCGCAAGCGATCAACCCACCCGATACACGCATTCAAGAGTATGCCTTGTCCGCTCTAAAATTTCTAAAAAGTGCTGCCATTCGCGCTTTTGCATTGGCGCGCTTACCCCACAGCGACCACCCCGCAGTGTACAGCAATATGTTACACGCCAATTACCAAGCAGGCGATGCCGCCCTGCTCACCAGTGTGGTGCGCAATACCGAAGACGAATATCTGATCGAAGAATTGGCCAGCAGCTACATTCAACTTTATCAAAAACACCCTACGCCCGAATGTCAAGGTCCTTTAGAGGCGCTCTATGGTAAAATGAACTGCGGTATACACCGCCACAGCCTCCTAAAATTGTTGTTGGCGCAAGGCGTTTTATCTAAGCGAATTTGGATAGAAGCTCAATACGACAGCTACCTACCCACACGAGCATTGGTGGAAGTTCAATAAAGGTTTGGGCTGGCATTTTTGAGGAATATTTTGTATCTTTATAAGGTATTTAAAGGTATAATCTATGAACACGCGCTACATCAATCCTTACACCGACTTTGGATTTAAAAAA
>CAYUZF010000336.1:0-3356 GCA_964449615.1 uncultured Aureispira sp. | reverse complement strand
AGTGCCACTGTAGGTGTAGAGCGTCTGCGCCTTTGTGTAAGGCATCTAGCAGTTGGTTATTGGAGGCGGTGAGATCGGCTTGGCTGCGTAGAACAAAAGCCTCTGTCAAGCGCCATTGATTACCGCCTTGCGCACTTTGCCAACCCGTCGGTACAGAAGTGGTGTCGGCACGGCGCTGCAACGGCGAAATTGTAACGCCTTGTTCTACCTCCCAATTCAACTGCGTCAACGGTTGGCCTTTCAAAAAACGCTCAATAGCGCTGTGCCATTGCTCGTCAGATACGGCGTCAAAAGCTTCCAATAAATCTCGATTCTGCTTCATATTGTTGATGGTTCGTTAGCGTGAAATCAAACAGCAAAAGTACAACAGGTGTTCGATTTAGCAAAACTAAAGCGGGTATAAATACACTTTGAACTCGCTTATCGTATCTAAAAACGCGATAAAATTCTAGCTATCGCTTATAAAAATAGAAAAAGAACAGCTTTTAAAACGCTGCTGACGCTCAATTGAGCCATTGGCAAAGAAGAAGAAGCTTATAAAATACCTGTTGAAGAGGTGCTACGGAAAACAATCGGCAGGAAAGCTGGGGGAGCCCAATTATAATGCGCAAGAACTGTCTGTAAAAACTTTCATTGCTAAAGCTGTGATTGTGATTAGTTTTTCGCATGACAAAAATACAAATTTTTGAGCAATAGAAAAAGCTTTTGAGTGCAAATGCGCAAATCGGCAAAGAAGAGCAAAGCCCGATGTAGCCTAAGGTATAACAGAATTGAAAGCGGGGCTGTCGCTTAAAAGTGTCTGGGGCAACTGCTGAAATAGATTGCAAAAAATAAGGAACATTGTTCGTGTTAAACCCACAATTGAGTTATATTAGGTCTTAACCAAAAAGCAAGTCGTAGACCTATCTTGTAACGCTATTTTGTTCCTTTTCGGGAATTAATTCAACGCATTGAAGTAGTGCTCGCTTGTTTATCGCAAAATTAGTGGATTAAATGAAAGCTGTCATACCAGTAGCGGGTGTTGGAACCAGATTGAGGCCCCATACCTATACCCAACCCAAACCTTTGATACCCGTAGCGGGCAAACCCATCATTGCCTCCATCATCGACCAGTTGGTCAACGATTTGGGTATTAAGGAGTTTATTTTGATTGTGGGGTATTTGGGGGATAAGATCAAGCATTATATAGAAACGCGTTATCCCGATTTGGACATTCAATTTGTCTACCAAGAAATTCGCAAAGGTTTGGGGCACGCTGTTTACAAAGCTATTGGAGCGTTCGAAGAGGCCGAAGAACTATTGATTGTGCTGGGCGATACCATTGTTGAGGGTGATTTAAAGCCGCTTCTAGAACAGCCGCATTCCTGCTTGGGAGTAAAAACAACGGTATTATTAGCCGTGTGGTAGAAAAGCCGCGTATTCCCAAATCGAACATGGCGTTGGTGGGGCTGTACAAAATTTCTGACGTACCGCAATTAATCGAAGCACTGGAGTATATTATAGCGCACAACATCCAAACCATTGACGAATATCAACTGAGCGATGCCCTTATGCGCATGGTGGAGCAGGGCGTAGAATTCACAACATTTGAAGTGGACAATTGGTACGATTGCGGTAAAAAAGACATTCTACTGGATACCAACGCGATGCTGCTCAAACGCCAAGAAAATGCCACCACCCAGCACCCAAGCTACGAAAACAGCATCATTGTGCCACCTGTAAGCATTGGACAAAATTGTAAAATTAGAAATTCAATCGTAGGGCCCAATGTGTGTATTGGCGATAATTGTGAATTGGACCACGCCATTGTTAGCAACTCTATTATTGGCAGTTATGCCCATATTGACGAAGCCGTTTTGCAAAAGTCCATCATCGGCAGCGATGCCTCGATCAAGGGATTGAGCTTGAGCTTAAACATTGGTGACAATACAGAAATAGATTTTTCTTAAAAAATACACTACTAGAATTACAACAACAATATGGAACAGTTAACAGAACAACTATCTGAGAACAAACAACGCTATCTGGATGAATTGCTAGATTGGTTGCGCATTCCCTCGATTAGCGCGGATGAGGCGTATAAAAAAGATGTTTTAAACGCCGCTGAATATTTGAAAGAGCGCTTGGAGGCAGCAGGGGCGGAGCAGGTAGAACTCTGCCAGACCGCAGGGTATCCCATTGTTTATGGGGAGAAAATAATCGACCCGAACTTACCAACCGTTTGTGTGTACGGACACTACGATGTACAGCCGCCCGACCCCCTCGATTTGTGGGAATCTGGCCCATTTGAGCCCGTTGTAAAGGAAACAGCGGCACACCCGCAAGGCGCGATCTATGCACGTGGTGCTTGCGACGACAAAGGGCAGCTTTACATGCACGTCAAGGCGTTTGAACAAATGGTGAACAACGATGCGCTGCCTTGCAACGTTAAGTTTATGCTGGAAGGAGAGGAGGAAGTTGGTTCGCCTAGTTTGGGACCATTTCTGAAGGAACATGCGGATAAATTTGCCTGCGATGTAATTTTAATTTCGGACACGGGCATGATTGCCAACGATGTGCCGTCGGTTTGCACAGGATTGCGCGGCTTGAGCTACGTAGAAGTAGAAGTGACGGGCCCCAACCGCGATTTGCATTCTGGAATCTATGGGGGCGCGGTCGCCAACCCCGCTAATGTACTGGCCAAAATGATAAGCCAACTGCACAACGACAAAAACGAGATTGCCATTCCTGGCTTTTACGACGATGTAGAAATAGTTTCGCAGGCCGAGCGCAAAGCGATGAACGAGGCACCGTTTTCGCTAGAGGCGTATAAAAAACACCTAGACATTGATGCGGTGCAAGGGGAGGAAGGCTATACCACACTGGAGCGCGCTTCTATTCGCCCAACTCTGGATGTCAACGGCATGTGGAGCGGCTATATTGGCGAGGGCGCTAAAACCGTGCTGCCTTCCAAAGCTTACGCTAAAATTTCTATGCGCTTGGTACCGCACCAAGATCCCGATAAAATTACCCAACTGTTTACCGATTACTTCAAAAGCATTGCCCCCGATTCTGTAAAAGTAACCGTAACGCCCCACCACGGCGGCCAACCCGTGGTAACACCCACGACAGGAATTGAGTACCAAGCAGCGGAAAAAGCTTATGAAGCGACTTTTGGTAAGAAACCGATTCCACAGCGCTCGGGTGGTTCCATTCCTATTGTAGCCATGTTTGAAGAGGTGCTGGGCGTCAAAACCATTTTGATGGGTTTTGGCTTGGATTCCGACGCCATTCATTCCCCCAATGAGCATTTTGGCCTGTTCAATTATTACAAAGGAATTGAGACCATTCCACTATTTTTCAAACACTTTGCCGCT
>CAYUZF010000335.1:0-3439 GCA_964449615.1 uncultured Aureispira sp. | reverse complement strand
ACTTTTACTATAACCAATGCAGCAGGTTGTGATTCAGTAGTAACTTTAGATTTGACTATCAACAACAGCACTACAGGCACAGATGTCCAGACCGCTTGCAACAGTTACACTTGGATAGACGGCAATACGTACACTGTTTCTAACAACACGGCTACTTTTACTATAACCAATGCAGCAGGCTGTGATTCAGTGGTGACTTTGGATTTGACTATTAATAGTGCAATTGCATCTGTCCAAATAAATGGCAATAGCATTATCGCAGATACTACGACCGCAAGCAGCAATACATTTTACCAGTGGTTGAATTGTGATAGCGGTAATGCACCTATAACAAATGCTACTAGCTTTGATTTTGCACCTATAACAAACGGTAATTACGCCGTAGCTGTGACCCAAAACGGTTGTATAGACACCTCTACTTGTGTGGCTTTCGTAAGAACTTCTGTAAAACAGCTTTCAAAAGCTGCCCCCTTTGTAAAGGTTCATCCCAATCCCACTACAGGCGTTTTTGCCTTAGATTTGGGCAAACTGGAAGGCGCACAGCTGCGCCTATTCAATGCCAGCGGACAATTGGTACAAGAGCAGCGCTTGCAAGGGCAGGGCGTACACGAGTTGGAAATCAAAGGCGCTACAGGCGTGTATTTCTTGCAGCTTCAAGTAGGCCAGCAACTGTATTATCAAAAAGTAATTAAGCGATAAAATAAGTTGCTTACTCCAAACAACTAGCATTATTACAAAAGAAAAAAAGCATTCTACCAGCCACAACGGTCGGTAGAATGCTTTTTTAGTTGACCGCAACAAGAAGGGTTACGACTGCTCCGCTTCATTCCAATACCCCAGCGTTTGCCCGTATTGAAAATGAATCGGCACATGTCCTGGATCACGCTTAAACAAATACAAGGCAGGATTTTTCTCGAACAACAAAATAATATCCGAGCCGCCAAATAGAAATTTACCAAACTCTTGCCCTTTGACCACCGTCTGGTCTTTTAATTCCGTATACATGTTTACGCCCGACACCTGTGCCATACCGATGGGCAGAATGGCTACTTTGCCTACAGGCGCTCCTGCGTCTACTACGACCAAACCGCGGGTTTGTTGAAATTCATACCCATCTTGAGCCGCATCGGGGGCGTCGAATTGCCCGTTTTCTAGGTTCACAGCTAGGTACACCTTGTCTTGTATTGCGCGAATTTCTAAAATGTCGCCGTGTACAGGAGTGTGGAAACGGTGGTAATCGTAAGGACCCAAAAAGTAATGGACAAACGTACCGCCTTTGAAAGCATCGGTGTGTGGACTGCCGTCCAACAGTTCTTGAATGGTGCCAATGGTGTGGGTGTGTTTTAGGGTTACTTGTACCGCAGCGCCTGTGTGGTCGAGTACGTTGCCCTGTTCATCTATTTGGTAACGAGCTTTGAACGTACAATCCGCAGGGGCTGCCAGCGTTTGGTTGTCCTGAGGTGCCGCAATGGGGCGCAAGGGCGAAAGGCCTGTTTGAGCGTCTGCTTGGTTAAACTCTCTGGAGAAAAATTGATTGAATGTTTTCCAACTGCTCGCATGGTCGGCATAGAGCGGATAATTGTACATGGGATTGTACTTAAACGAACGCAAACTTTCGGGCGTCAAAGAAGCTTCTGTATCTAAAAACGCGCCCCAAGCCTGCGCAAAATCCACCAACCAATAGGCAAAAGCTTCGTAACTTTGCATGGTTTTTCCTTGCGCATTGGGTTGATCGACCAACCAGTAAAACTGGCAGAGCAAATCGTATACTTTTTGGTTGTAGCCGTTGCTCGTTCCCGTGCTGTGCCAAGCGTTGGGATAGTTGGGGTTGTTGCTTTCATTGGGTACCAGACGCACATAAGAATCCAAATAATCGTAATAGTGTTCGATTGTTGTAGGCCAGCCATTGCCGTGTAGTTCTTCATTGATGGCTTGGTACAAGTCTGTGTTGAGGGCTGTTTTGGCCTTATTGGAAGCAACTTGAATGGAATGCAGCAAATCGTTGCGCATGGCTTCGTTGTTGTCGAGCAGCTGTTGGAGTTGTTCTACAACAAAGGCAGGGCTAGTGGTCGAAGTGGTATTCGTGCCGTCAAAAGTGGTAGTGGACATATCGTATTGTTTTGAGGAATGAAAAATGTAAGACGAGTTACTTGTTACTTTCCAAAAATCTTCAAAAAAGGAACACTAAAACAGCGTATTAATACCTAATTTCGTAAAACTAGTAACATTACTTGGAAGAAAAAACGCGCATCTAATTCTTGTAAAGTTAATCAGGTGTTTGTAGAACGTTGCAAGTCGGCTAGGTTTTGGCACTAGATTTAAAAGTGAGCAAAGTATTTTCACCGTTTTCTTAACTTTATTATAACGTAGAATGCAGAAATTTATCTTATTGATTAGTGTATTACTTTGGTTGGCATCAGATGGTCAGGCACAAACGAGATGTATGGGCGATTATGGCAATGGCAGTAAAAAATTCGAATTGTGTTATTTTCCAAGCAGCGTCAAGCGCAAAGGAAAAAAAATACTGGTTTCGGCCACCAACCGATACAACAATACCCAGCAGGAGAATGGCGTTAGACACGACGAAATTGGTTTTGTATTAGAATACCATACCAAGCGCAACGTTGTGCGAAAAACCAAATCTATTTACTACCTCAACGGCAACAAGGTCTATGTCAATACGCTAAAATCTCGTTGGATGGACATCAACAGCGGCGGTGTGATGCGCGACATTTACAATAAAGTAAAGTAGTTTTGGTAAAGAGCCTTTTGGGCGCAGCCGCGGGTTGTTGAAGAAATAAAGCGGGTTGTTGAAGAAATAAATTAGTAGAGGGTAGATGCATTTGCCCCCTACTAATTTATCAGAACGGAGGAGATTTTCTTATATTAGCCGTACCAACGCTGCTGCTTTACGTAGACCAACGAGAAGCAGAAGGAACTAATTCGCTTTAAAAAAGAACACATAAACCTATTAATCAATGAGTTATTTTCACGGAGAAACCCCTGATAACTACGAACAAAAATGTTTGTGTACCTTAGTGCTGGATACTTCTGGCTCTATGAGCGGCGCGCCTATTCGCGAACTCAATCGAGGGCTACAGCAGTTTTATGCGGCTATAGAGGAGGATTTGATTGCCGCCAATCGCTTAGAAGTAGGCATTATAACCTTTGGCAGCAGCATCAAGAGCCTCCAAGACCCTGCCTTGATTGACAATTTTGACATGCCGACGCTGCAAGTATCGGGAACAACGCGTCTGGTGGATGCGGTGCGCGAAGCCATGCGAAAAACCGAACAGCGCAAACAGTGGTACAAAGAAACGGGCCAGCCCTATTACCGACCCATCATTGTACTCATTACCGATGGGGAACCCGACCGCGACCAAGATGTAAACGGTTTATCAAGTGAAATTCAACATGCGATTGATGAGAAGAAGTTCAC
>CAYUZF010000334.1:0-3506 GCA_964449615.1 uncultured Aureispira sp. | reverse complement strand
TTTTAGTTCCCTTCGTTCATGAGCGCTACGCTTTAGTTGAGGGACTACTTAAATAGAACAACTTCGGAAAAGGATGTTCTTCTAACTATGGCGCGCTTTGTGTGCTATTTTTATTACAAAAAATAAAGTACCAACAAGAATCAAACAGGTTATGGAATTACAAAGACTCATAGGAATTTTTGGCTGTTTTCTATTTGTGTTTAGCGGCGTGCATGCACAACCAGCGGATTGGGGCAACAAGGTAGATCCCGAAATATGGATGGCCTTGGACCAAGCCACCGAAGTAGAATGTTTTGTTTTATTAAAAGATCAAGCAAGCACCAACACCCCCCGAAGTGCCAGTAAAGTAGAAAAAGCACAAGTTGTTTTTGATGCGCTGCGCCAAAAAGCACAGGAGACACAAGCGCCACTTCTTCAATTAATCGCCCGCAAAAATATTCCCTACCGCCCTTACTTTATTGTCAACGGCATTTGGCTTCAGGCCAACCGTACCGTCATCAGCGAGCTGGCACAACACGAATCGGTCGCCCGTATTGCCCCCAACCCACACATTCAGAACCCGCTTCCAAAAGCCACTCCCAGCATGGGCACTACCAAAGCCACCACTTGGGGCATAGAGCGCATCCAAGCCGACGAATTATGGGCAGAAGGCATCAAGGGAGGCGGAACGGTGATCGGAGGACAGGATACAGGTTACGACTGGCTGCATCCTGCCATTAACAACCAATATAGAGGGCAAGCCAATGACCACAGCTACTACTGGCACGATGCCATACACGGCCAAATTAGCAGCGATACGTTCAACCGCTGTGGTTACGACAGCAAGATTCCTTGTGACGATAATTCGCACGGTACGCATACTATGGGCACCATGTCTGGGGATGATGGAATGGGCAACGAAATTGGAGTAGCGCCAGAATCAGAATGGATTGGCTGCCGCAACATGGAAAATGGTTGGGGAACGCCTGCAACTTACCTAGAATGTTTTGAGTGGTTTTTGGCACCAACAGACACCAATAACCTAAATCCACAACCCAGCAAAGCGCCGCACGTAATCACCAATTCTTGGGGTTGTCCACCTTCAGAAGGGTGCAATGCCAGCAATTTTAATATGCTACAAATAGCCGTAGAAAATCTAAAAAATGCTGGTGTGGTAGTCGTAGTTTCTGCGGGCAACGATGGTTGGGGGGGGTGCAATACCATTCGCAACCCCGCTGCTATTTACGAGGCTAGTTTTGTAGTGGGGGCGAGTGATTTTAACGATACCCTAGCCAATTTTAGCAGTCGTGGTGCGGTCTTGGCCGATGGTAGTGGCCGTTTAAAACCCGATGTAACTGCCCCAGGTGTGGGCGTGCGTTCTTGCGTTCCAGGTGGAGGCTACGCCAGCTATTCAGGAACCAGCATGGCAGGCCCGCATGTAGCGGGTGCCGTGGCGCTGCTCATCAGTGCCGAGCCGAGTTTGGCAGGGCAAGTAGATTCTATAGAGACCTTACTAAAAATGACCGCAGATAGTATTTATACGTACCGCAACGATACCTGTGGCGCGACGCCCACGACGGTATTTCCCAACAACATGGTAGGTCACGGACGCATTAATTTAGTTGCTGCAATTCAACGCGTACGTCCTGATTTGGACATTGCTGTTCGGGAGTTGCCGCCCGTAGCACAGTTGCGTGTGTATCCCAATCCTTTTTCGTCTACAATACACTTGGAAACGACCCAAGCGCTCGGTGAGGTGCAGTTGGAATGGCGCAATGTATTGGGACAACAGATGCAACAAGCGCAAGTTGTGTTAGATGCGCAAACTACGGTACAAGTTCCCAATTGGCCAAGCGGCGTTTACTGGTTAACGGTAAAACAAGCTGGGACATCTTGGAGCTACAAAGTGATTCGGCAGTAAGATTGTAGGAAAGAAATAGGTGTAGGTAAATGCCGATCTACCGCCGCTCAATGCGCACCTTTACGCCATCGCTAGGGCAGAGCGTCAACATGGGTTTGAAGCCTGCTTCCTCTTGAGATGTTAAGGTGAATTTATACCGACGAATCAACATAGCTAAGATAAATTGCATCTCCATTTGAGCAAAATTCTTTCCGATACAAAGGCGCGGTCCACCGCCAAAAGGCAAATAGGAAAACGGCACTTGTTGTTTTTTGTTCTCTTTTGTAAATCGCTCTGGATCAAAATGGTCGGGGTTTTCCCAGTACTTAGGATTGCGGTGTAAGCTGTGGACAGAAGTACCGATGTCTTCGCCTTTTTTGATGGGAATGCCGTTGATGTTGTCGTCCTCCATGGGCTCGCGGTCTATAAACCAAACCGCAGGATAGAGGCGCATCGTTTCTTCTAGAACTTGCAGCGCATAACCCAAATTACGCGCATCGTCAAAGGTCGGATCCCGCTTGCCTAAATTTTCTTCGACAGAATCCAATACCTTTTGCTCTATTTCAGGGTTTTTGCCCAACAGATACCAAGCCCATGCCATAGTGATGGCCGAAGTTTCGTGCCCCGCCACAAACAACACAATGGTTTCATCGAGCAGTTGCTGGTCGCTCATGCCCGAACCATCCTCGTATTTGGTGACCAACAGCATGTCCAACAAATCGTCTACGCGCTCCCCCGATTGTCGCCGCTCATTGATAAACCCTAGAATAATCTCGTCCCTAGTTTTTTTCAATTGTTCGTTTTTGCGGTGGGTACCGTTGAGGCGATACCAGGGTTTGAGGTAAGGCTTGCGGGTCTGATCCATCACATAATGATGCCCAAATTCCACCGATTCGCCAATCAAATCCAGCTTTTCATCTTCAAAGTCCTGTCCAAACAAGCTTTTAGTAATCACCTTAAACGCCAACTTGATCATTTCATCTACCAAGTCTACTTCTTCGCTCGTATCGGCGTAGGCGTCCAAAACTTCATGCATATAGGTGTTGATTTCCTCCACCATAATCCGCGCAATACCTTCTAAGCGTTTTTTGTGAAAGCCAGGCTGGATGGTACGACGTTGTTTGAGCCAGTAGGCACCATTGGACGTAAATAGACCGTTGCCAATTTGTTTGCGCACCGTTTCGCGCACCAGTTTGGTCTTGATGTAATTTTTTTGATTTTTCTGAAAAACATGCGCCAAAACATCAGCGCGATCGGTTAGCAACAGCGTATAAGGCAGCTTTACTTTAACCAAGCCATCGTTCTCCTCCAGCACTTCTTTGAAATAAGCGACTAAATTTTCATTGATGTGCGCATAATTCATCAGCATATTTCCCAGTCCAATCTGTGGGATTTCTTTTTCCTGCTTACTCATTAGTGTTTAGTTTTTGAATGGTGGAAATACCTATAAAATACCATTAGAAAGTTCTATTCTCTAGGGGCGTTTTCTATTGGTGGTTAAAGGAACTAGTGGAAACGTCTACAGTTTTTAAATGCAAATTCATAGGCAAACAGCAAAGAAAAGGAACAAGACCACCAAGCAAGTAGCCGTGGCCACATTGGTCAGAAAATTAAACTCAATGTACCC
>CAYUZF010000333.1:1576-3529 GCA_964449615.1 uncultured Aureispira sp. | reverse complement strand
CGCCTGTGTCCAAAACGAGCTAATCATACTGCCTGTGGCATCAATAATTTTTCCTTTACCCGCATAAATAATAGATTCTCCTGTGTTGTGGGTAGAAATCTCGATGTAATCTTCTGGTCCTAAATCAAAATCCTCAAAATAAAGCTTGATATAAGCCGAGTTTTTGTTGTAAAATTCTTGTTCAAAAATAACGCCCTGCTGTCCTTGTGTATAAGGGTGGTTGGTTTCCAATTGGAGGGGGAACTCGTCGCCAACAGTGAGGGGCGCATGTGTGCTGTGGTCGGCTGCAACAGTGTTGTTACTAGTGTTGTTTTGTTGCGCAAAAAGAGTACTGCTGCACAAGCAGAGCAGTAGAAATAAATTTTTCATACAAATAAATTGTTGGTTAAATTAGATGGTTAAAAACAATCAACGCTTTACAACAGTAGTGCAAGGGGGAACGAAACTGGTGCTAGCCTATTAGGATAGGGACAAGTCATTGTTTGTCCAACAATAGTAGTAATAAAAGCTTTAATAGAAGCTATTTTGTTTGGTAAATAAGCTAGAATACAGAAGATAATTTTTTAGTTAAAAAAGTATACCGACAATACTGCTAAGGTTTGTCATTGTAATGTAAATAGAAATTTTATTTTGATTTATATACTGAGTAGGGTGTTTTATTTTGTTTGTTGACCTATTTTTTCCTGAGGTGGCAAATATAATTTCATCTAACGATTCGTTATAAAAAGGTTTCTAAGCCAAATAAGGTGGATAAACTTTTGCGCCAAAAATAATTAAAAGAGCAAAAAATCACGTTTGTAAACAAGACTCCATGCGCTAGGAAACAGCCAGTAACCCCCAAAAAAACATTCCGCTCGACGAACATCGAAGCGGAATGATTGCTAAAACCTGTACACCAATTAAAGAAAGGAACAGTATTTTTTGTAGCAAAAAAAGTAGTAGATAATAATGTCTAATTGTAGCAGTAGCCGCAAGAATTACTGTTTGATCAGTTTGCGTACTTCTTGTTCACTATCGTTGTAGAAAGTAATAAAGTAGACCCCTCTGTTCAAGTTACTTACCTGAATGCTGTTGCCCAGCAACTGGCCTTCCTGCATGGTCTGGCCTTGAACGTTGGTAATGCGGTATTGACCCAAGGCGTAGTTATCGGTAATTACTGTTAATAGATCCGTTACGGGGTTGGGGGAAATTGCCAACGAAGTGCTGGAAGAGGCGAGGCCTTCTGCCTGCGAATAGCCGTCGTTGCTAGCGCCCAAGCTGCCGTTGTTAGAACTACCCGTGAAACTATTGGGCGCAACCCCATTGCTGGGCATAGAGCTACCAATGCTGCTAATCAAACGGTCGGAGCGACCCGCAGAACCGTTGGGGCAACCTCCTGTATTGTGAATGGCAATTACATGGTGGCTGTAGTAATCAATAACAGGAGAGCCAGAGCTTCCGCCTTCTGTATCAGCATAATAACGCAAGCCATTGGTGTTCACTTGGTCTACCGCTGATTTGCCGTTTACACCACCCCAATCCGTGTTCACTGATACTTCTTTTGGGCGACCAGCTGGGTGCTGTGGGATGTAAATGCGTCTGCCTACAGATGCTGCCGATTGCGCCAAGCGCAAGTAACCGTAAGTTCCCGTGGGATTGCTGGGGAGTTTTACCAGCGTATAATCGTAGTAGCTGCTTGTTTTGACAAAATTAGCGCCTGAAATGGTAGAGTAGCTGCCTCCGCCACCCGTGCAATTGCTGTACTGGTAGTTGAATTGGAAATCGGTGTTGGCCGCAGAACTAGAATTGCCAATACAGTGGTTGTTGGTCATAACGTGCCCTTGGCTACCGAGCAACCAACCTGTACATAAGCTAGAGCCGTTGATTACCAAACGACATACGGCCTTAGATTTGTTGAAAAGCGTCGTTCCGCTATAGCAGGCAATACGCTGCTTGTTGTCCGAGCCACAAATA
>CAYUZF010000333.1:0-1566 GCA_964449615.1 uncultured Aureispira sp. | reverse complement strand
TGAGTGAGGGCATTGATGCGCGCTTCCGAATAGCCATAAGCTACTCGCGAGATTTTGAAGCCGCTGTGCTGCTTACTTCCCGCTACAGCGTGCAGACGAACCGTAACTTTTTCGTCCATCAAAATCTGTGACCAAAAGTTGCTAACCATCGTTCCTTCTCGGTCAATGATTTTCCCCTTTTCGGCATAAATGATGGATTCTCCTGTGTTGTGTGTTGAAATTTCAATATAATCTCCTGGGTTGAGGTCAAAGTCTTCAAAGTAAAGTTTAATGTACGAAGAATTCTTGTTGTAAAATTCTTGCTCAAACACGACCCCTGTCTGACTAGAAAGGTTGTACGGATGTGCTGTTTCTACATTCAGCGCAACTTCGTCCGCAATCTTAATGGGAGCCACCTGCGTTGGATTTTGGCTGGCAATGGTACTTGTTTGCTGGGCATAGAGCGCCGTGGAACATAGCCACAGTGCGACTAGTAACTTTTTCATAAGAAAAAAATTTGATTAGATAATAGAAATGTATGGAAGTTGCTTGTGCAACCTTTAGTTTTTAAAACCACTTCTTCCAGTCGAAGGGAGCAACTGCATCAAAGTGTATCTGAGAAGTGATCGAAAAGGGGGAGATCGAAACACGTCTGTTTTGTCTATTTTGTTCGGGGAGCAGCCTGCTTGCTGCGTTACAATAGTAAGCATAAAAAAGGCTTAAATCCATATCTTTCTAGCTAAAAGAAAGATAAAGTAGAGAATATTTTTTATAATAAAAAATAACTGTAAAAAGGGCATAATTGTTGGCCTTTGATCGATAAAGCAGCATATGATTCTAAGGTAAAGACTATAGTCAAAATTTTATTCTTAAATAAAAGAAAATAAAGCAATCGTAGAAAATTATGTTCTTACCAAAGTTTTACTATAAAAAGGTTTCTAACCAACTAAACACAGGCTTAAAAAAATCAAAAAAAGTGTAAAAAATTATTAGAAAAATACGAAAAAGAGCTTGCTGCCAGTTTAGAAAGGCACTCAAACACAGCTTTAAAAAGCAAGAAAATAAGCGAAAAAGAAGCGATTTTAATAAAATGGGGCACCGTTTAGTCAACAGCGGCAACAGCGCTGGAATGCTGCTGTATATGTTGATCTAATCAACTAACCCATAGAAAATAACAAAACAACGATGTTTTAAATTGTTTCCGACTTGTACGCCAACAGCGTTACAAAAGAGGTACAGTAAGTCTATTAGCACAGCTAAAACAAATGAAAAACCTAGCGTTTGCTAATTCTACTAATAAAAATTACAAAAATGATACTTGACAAGCCGTAAAAGACGACAAAGGCAGGATTTTTCTTAACAGGTCCTTCAATGGCAATTCCAAAGCTGTCAAAATAAACAATGATGGTATAGAGAACCACCTCTATTAAGATAAAAATTAGAAACAACTTAGCAAACTGTTTGCCTTCAGAAGATGCGTTCATGATAGGAGGTAATTATAGAGAATTTAAAAAAGCCGTTGCTGCTGCCAATCGTTCAGGTTTGCCCACATCAAACCAATAATCTTGATCGTGCAGATGCCCCAAT
>CAYUZF010000332.1:0-3553 GCA_964449615.1 uncultured Aureispira sp. | reverse complement strand
TTGTTAAAGGTAGTCAACTCGCCGTCTCCTACTTCTGCCGTGTAGTCCAAACCCTGCGTTTCCACGATTCCCACGACTTGTTCACTCACATTACCCGCCAAATCCAATACGCCATAATACCCTGCACCTGCTTCTCGGCGGGTGGTTCCTGCTTTGGCCGCAAAGCCCACCCGCAGCGGGCCGCGAATAATACTGTTGTTGTAATTGGCAATGCCGTGGCCAGTAGGAATGGCATCCGAAACGCCCTCCTGTGGGGTGCCATCATTAACTAAAGTATTGGCGTCTACAATTTGAGGCGTTCCCCAGGGATATTCGTTAACGGTAGGGATTTGGGGGCCGCGACATATTTTTTCAAATTCTAGCTCCGTTATGGGGCGCAAAGCCGACCAATCTAAGTAGGCCAGCAGATCGTTCCAGGAAAGATAGCCCTTAGCGCGGTCGGGTACGTTAGTGGTATAATTGGGCCAAGCTCCCTGAACATTGTTGCGCGCCGAAGTGGTAATAAATGCTCGCTGATCAGCTTGGTCAGGCGTCAGAGTATTTAAGAAAGAAACATACTGGTGGTGCGAAACCTCGTGTTTCATGCAGTAAAAATCACCGTAGCCTTTAGGAAAAGCAGCGGGAATGCTGTTGCTGGGTGGATGATACGCGTTGGTCGTCGGAATCGTGTACAGATTGCCCACCGTATTGGCAAATGGTAGGGCATTTTCGGACGTTACTTTATAAGGCGCAACATTGCCGCTGCCCCCTTCGCGAAAGCCCGTAGAGGCGGCAGCATCGCCCAAGTAAAACGAATCCTGTGGAATGTAAACCATCTCGATGCCAAAGGCCTTAAAATCATAACGATTGGGGGAAAGGTTGGTCAACAACAACGTAACGGTAGCACTTACGCTGCCTGTACCATTGGCACTGCGGCGCACAAACAAACCCTTGTTGTTCTTGCCGTCCATGTAGATTTCTAAGGGCGCTGTAACGGTGTGCCCGCTTGGTTTTAGATCTACATGCGACCATTGTTCGGCCAAGCATTCGCGTTTCTTGAGAAACAACCAAACCGCATCGTGGTTGCCAGGAATACCGCTAACATGCCAACTGTTGTCCCAACTTACGTCAAAAGTAATAGTGGAATCGTTAACCATACTAACGTTGTTCAATTGTAAATTGTTGGCCCATAGCGGGGCAGCCTGTCCCGAGAAGAACAAGAGTAGTAAAAAATTAAATAATCTCATATGCGACTTAGTATTTAGGACAAATATGAAGGAGGGTGTGGTATTACTTCATAAAAACAAAAAAAGCTATCAAGAGGTTAAAATAACGTTCTTATAGCTTTTTTCTAGAGAAAAACAGATTAAATTTTCAACTGTTGAGGTTAAGTTTATTCCTCGGGTTCATCAATTCCATACAGCCTGCGTTCCTTCGCTTCTTCCAACGCTCCTTTTAATTGAACAGGTTTGCCGCGTTGGCGAATCTTGATGTTGAGCAATTCCACGCCCAAAGAAAAGAAAATAGCAAAGTACATGTAGCCCTTAGGAATGTGTACATTTTCGGGCATTAAGTGGGCGCTGTGGGCACCTTCTACGACCAACATAAAACCGATCAAAATTAAGAAAGAAAGTCCTAATACTTGGATGGAAGGATGTTTGTTGACAAATCGGCCAATCGCACCTGCAAAAGCAATCATTATAATCATAGAAAAAATAACCCCTAGAATCATAATGGGAAGCGGGTCGTAAAAGCGCGTAGGGTCAGAGGCCATCGGTGTGCGGGCTACGTCTTGGGTCAAGCCTACTGCCGTCAAGATAGAGTCGAAAGAGAAAACAATATTGAGCAAGCAAATTTGTACGATAACGCTCTGCATGCTGTTTTTGGCCCGTTGGTTGAGGTCCTCGTTCGGTTCATTGACGCCCTCCAATTTGTGGTGAATTTCGGTGGAAGATTTATACAATAAAAACAAACCACCTGCTAGCAAAATTAGGCTTTGCCCCGTCACTTTGGCCTCTTGCCCAAAGAAATCGAATGTAAATAGGGGATCGCGCATAGCGATGATAAGGGTAATCCCAAACAGTAGGACAATGCGCAGGAGCATGGCGAGTATCAAACCGATATTTCGCGCTTTGGGTTGTTGTGCTTCGGGTAGTTTATTGGCGACAATGGAGATAAAAATGATGTTGTCAATGCCCAGAACGATTTCCATCATGGTTAACATCCCTAAGGAAATCCAAGCACGGGAAGTGCTGAATAATTCGACTATTGCTGCAAAGTCCATAGTAATTATAGTGTGGTTGTGGTGTTTGGTGTTGAATTGGCCGCAAGGTAAGTGTTTCAGTAAAAAAAAAGAAACAACAGCCGTATGCGAATGGCCGTTGTTTCCTTAAACACGTAGCAAAGCGTTTAGTTGTCGTTATTTTATGGTAGGTTTTAATCCGCGCAAACCCATATCCACCACAGGCTCTAATGTGTTGTTGCTCACATCAATATCCCATTCGCCGTTGCCGTTGTCGTCTTGCCACTCAAAACTTTTATTGGTAGAAAAAGAAAGCTCTACCTCCATGTCTTCGGTTTCATCTCCAGTAATTACCAACCCGTTGCCGTCAAAACTTCCCACTACTAGACAAGAACCAGGTGGGGTTGGAGTAGTGGCACTCAATGGGTTAACGACGGTAGTTGCCGCCGCTTCGCCCGTATAAATGTCGTTGAAGGCGGCAAAGGTAGGGGCCAAGCTGGTTTCAAATGCCCAGTACCCTTGCAATTTATTAGCGTTGATGGTCTTAGATTGATCTTTGGGTTGTACTTGGGTAATGTAATTGTTGAAGCCCAAAAAAGAAGCGATGGTTCCTTTCTGTTGGCGCAGGTCAATCGTCTGGCCATTGCCCAAAGGAACGTTGTTGATGTTGTAAGTAATGTCGTAATTTTGATAACTTACCGAGACACGGATGTGTTGATAAGTTCCTGCCGCAATTTCACTAACAGGGACACGAACCATTGTTTCGCCATCGTTGCTGATCACGGCTTCGGAAAAATTAATGGCATTGCTGCCGCCCATGTTGGTTTCTTCGCCTTTGTACACCATCGCCCCGCCGTTGACAGGGGTAAACGCATGGGGTACCAATTCTATCTTGTGTGCACTAAAACCATTATAAACAGGGTCTAACCCCGCATGGCCTGCGGGCAGTGGGTCAGGCTGCGCCAAGCCGTTAAGGCGAACTTGGGTGGGGTCTAATTTTAATTTAAAGACAACTTGCGCCTCCTCTTTAGGATGCACCTTAGCCTTGTCACAAGCGATAAAAAATAAGGCAGTAACACTTAATAAACTGAACAATCGTAACATAATAGGAAGTTTTTATGACATAGAATTTTCAAAAGAATTCTACGAAGAATGGACGTGCTAAAACAGCACAGAGGGCAAAAACGTGCCATTTAGTTCCTTGTGGCTACAAATTTATGCCAAAAATAGGGAGTGCGCTTTATAAAACTACAATCCCTTAACTAAATCCCTATTTTAGTACAGTGTAACAAAAGAAAGCGAATATTTTTACAGAGGATTTTTAGTGCGATT
>CAYUZF010000331.1:0-3650 GCA_964449615.1 uncultured Aureispira sp. | reverse complement strand
AGATTATTTAATAACAAATCCTGAGGCTTGCTACTCGGACTTTATTTACTGGTTGCTTGCACATCCCTTGCTTTGTCAATTACTTTGGTGTATGGGTTGGTTGGTAGAATTGAGTTTTGGCATTGGTTTTTTCACACGGCGGTTTGATCGCTGGCTGGGTGTGCTTTGGGTGTTGTTTTTTGTGTTGGACTATGGGTTGATGGGGTTGTGCTTTACCGAATTTTGTATCTTTGTGGTAGTTTTTCATCCTTGGCGGGAAATTTGGAAGCATTACCAAGCGCCTATTCGCCAATAACAATCCACTTACTATGAAATACAATACTGTCCTTGTGCTGTTCTTTTTTAGTTGTATTGCTCCTAGCTTGGGGCAATCCCCTGCTAAAATCAAGCGTATGGCCGAAGATTTTTTCGAGAAAGAAAAATACCAGAAATCTTTGGCGGAGTATTATAAAATAAAGGAAAAGTACAAAGAGGACGGTGGTTTGTATTATAATATGGGGGTGGCGTTGTTCTATACGCAGCAGTACGCTGCTAGTGTACAAGCGCTAAAACAACACGTACAATTGGCGCGACGGCCTGCGCCGAAAAGCGCTTATTTTTTGGCGCGGTCTTACCACTTACAGGACAGTTTTTTAACGGCAGCGCAACATTATAAGCAATATTTACGCAATTTGGAGGCAGATTCTCCGCAACGCCCTGTATTTAAGCGCCTTATTTTGCAGTGCATCAATGGCCCTAAAATTCAGCAAATTAATGCCCGTGCCATTGTTACAGGCTTGGGTCAAGAGATCAACAGTCCTTACGACGATTATCGGATTTGCATTAATTCACTGCTGCCCAACAGCATTTTATTTTCTTCCAAACGCCCCTTGTACGCCGATGGGTCGGGCAGCAATATTTATAGGGCGGACAAAGAGCAAGGTACTTTTCTTGCTGCGCGTCCACTCCAAGCGCGCTACAACACCCCTCTTGGCGAAACCTTACTGACCTTCTTTGACAACGGCTACCAACTACTTTTACTAAAAGAACTCTCTAATGGACGTACACAAGTTTTTAAAGATAACTTTGACGAAGATAGCGTAGAGGTCTTGCTGCCTTTTGCTCCCAACTTGACGGCGCTGTCGGCGAACGGCGAAGAACAACAGAAAGCTTGGGACAGTGAGCATTTTTTCGTCAACGATAGTACTGTCATTTTTGCGAGCGACCGCGCAGGTGGTTTTGGAGGAACGGATTTGTATTACAGCACAAGAAAGGGAACGCAGTGGCAACCTGCGGTCAACTTAGGCAGCCAGGTAAACAGCCGTTACGATGAATCTGGATTACATTTGTATTTTAATTCCAATCGAGCTGCGGGTATGGGTGGGCACGATATTTACGAAACCGTTTATAATTTGGCGCAACAGCGTTTTCTACCCGCCCAAAACATGGGTGTGCCGCTCAATTCCAGTGCAGACGACAAAGATTTTATATTGGGAAGCGATGGAAGTACTGGCTATTTGTCCTCCAACCGTATCGGAAGTTTGGGTGGTTTGGATTTGTACGCGTTGTATTTTAGAACTCCTAAGAAGGCGCAACTAAGCGAAGGTACCACGTCTTTTATTGCACAATTAGAATACAACAAATTGGCGACGCAAGACAGCAGCAAACAGACCGTTGTTCCCATTGTGGCCAACACCACTGCCCCTGCACCTGTAGAGCACTACAGCTTGTCGCCCATTTATTACGAGGCTAGTACGGGGCAACTCAACGGCTCTAGAACTACGTTACTAAACCTAGAAGAAGCATTGGCGAAGTATCCACAATTGCGCGTGGTCTTGTCTGCCCACAGCAACAGCAAAGGCAATGCCGCTACCGATTTATACTTGACCGTCAAGCAAGCAGAAACGGTCGCCAAACGGTTGTTGGACAATGGCGTAAACAACCAACAAGTTTTGTTGAGAGGCTGTAGCCAAAACTACCCCATAGCCAGTGCCAAAAACTTTGACGGCTCCATCAACCCTATGGCTGTGTACAACACCGATCAATTGCCTGAAAACGTTACAATAGACGTTGTAGAACCCAATGTAAGTGCCATGATGCAAAACAAGGCTGCTGCTAATTATCAAGAAAAACTAAAAGGGCTTAGCTACAAAATTAAGTTAACTGAAAGCTCTACCATTTTTCAACATCCCGTTTTGCAACAGCACCACAACATTACCACCGAAAAAACACCTGTTGACAACTATGTTACTTACTTAGTAGGCTTGGAAAAAACGTTCGTGGATATAAAATACACCTACAACCAACTTATGGATAAGGGATTTAGTAAGGTAGAAATTTTGGCTTATATAGATGGCTGGCCCATCACTGTGCCTGAAGCACAGGTACTTTTTAAACAATACCCTGATTTAGAGGCCTATTTGGATTATCGTGCTACGACAAATTAAGGCAACTTAGAAGTTGTACTCAAAGTTTGTCAACGCCTCCGAAACTTCCCAGAGCCGTTTCGCAATTGCCTTGTTTTTAGATAAGGAAGTAGAATCTACTTTGCCAGCTTCGCCTTTCATTTCTCGCCAGCCCGTCGGGCCAAAATAATCGCCGCCATCGGCAGGCCCCAGTGCTGCCCACAAGGTAGGTTGCGCGCCTTTCTTGGGCGAATGGGTAAACAGCGGTGCTACTAGAGGTGAAATAACTTGTACGAATTTGGGCAAGTGCCGCCCTAGATTTGTCACCGATACACCAGGGTGGGCAATGGTAGAAATGGTGTGTTTGTGTTCGTTGGCTTCCAAGCGACGTTGCAATTCGTACCCAAACATCAAACAGGCCAGTTTGCTCTGCGCATAAGCCTTGATGGCGGAATAGCTTTTTTTGCTTTGCAAATCGTCAAAATCAATTTCGCCTCGTTGGTGGGCAATGGAAGAGAGCGAAACTACTCTGGAGTGTGGAGTGTCCAGCAGCACAGGCAACAGCAATCCCGTTAACAAAAAATGCCCAAAATAATTTGCGGCCATCTGCAATTCGAACCCGTCTTCGGTTTCGGTATAGGGCGGCATCATTACGCCTGCATTGTTGATTAACAAATCTAGCCGCTGGTACTTCGCCTTAAATTTTTCTGCAAAAGCGCGAACACTAGCCAAGCGACTTAAGTCTACTTCTAAGATGTCTATTTCACCTTTTGGAACCTCTTGCTCTAATTTCTCCTTAGCTTTTTTAGCTTTGTCTATGTTGCGACAAGCCATAATTACTTTTACATCTTTGCGCAATAAACCCAGCGTTGTTTCATAGCCTAGTCCTGCATTGGCGCCCGTAACAACAGCCAAACGCCCGTGTTGAGAAGAAATATTTTTTAAGTCAAAGCTCATAATAATAGTGTGTGTGTATTGGTTGATAGAAGGAGATTCTTTTTTGCCCTAACAGCTCAATGGGGTACTTGTTCATTTCATAGCTTAGCGCTTCTAAAAGGGATAGGTGAACGCGGTAATTTCTTCCGATAAATCCCACAATCGTTTTGCGGTCGTTGTGTCCTTAGATTGTTTTGTAGAATCTACTTTTCCAGGTTTTCCACGGTATTCTTTCCAGCCTGTAGGGCCAAAATAATCGCCGCCTTCAGCGGGGCCCAACGCGGCCCAGAGGACGGGCAAAGCTCCATTGGCGGCCGAGTGCGTAAACAG
>CAYUZF010000330.1:0-3673 GCA_964449615.1 uncultured Aureispira sp. | reverse complement strand
AGAATACCTGCCTGTCACGCAGGGGGTCGCGGGTTCGAGTCCCGTCCAGACCGCACAAAGCGTTATCCTTTTTAGGGTAGCGCTTTTTTTATTGTGGTTGAGTTGTATTATAAGATGCTCCAACCGCAATACGCCCCTGCGGTTTTATGAACTTTGCGTTGAGATTTGTATTATTATATTAACGAGGGCGCATCCATTTCCTCCTTCCTATCCAATTATACAAAGACGCTTAAATTATGAAAGATCCCAGATTTCCCGAACTGACGACCCGCCAGATTGATATTTTGAAAGAATACGGAACCGTAGAGGTCTGCGAAAAGGGTTGCCGTTTGTTTAGTAGAACAGACAATCAATTTGATTTTTTTGTAGTGCTAAAAGGACAAGTAAAAATTTTTGATGCGGTTAATGGCAATGTGATTACGATACACGACCGCAATGAATTCACAGGCGACAGCAACATGCTTTCCAATAGAAGCGCGCAGTTTCATGCCGAGGCTTGTACCGATACGGAAGTATTGCGCATCAAGCCCAATAGATTAAAAGAGGTCATTAGCAAATACAGCGACATTAGCGATGTGTTGTTGAATGCGTTTTTCTTGCGTCAAGAAACGGTGCTGAATAAAATTGAAGGTGGTATCAAAGTAATTGGTTCTGGCAACAGCAATGAAACCTATGCCATTCGCGATTTTATGGAGAAAAACCATATTTGGTACAACTTCTTGGACGTAGATACTTCCGAAGAAGCGTTGGAGTTGTTGGAAAATTTCAACTTATCTAAAGAAGATTTGCCCATTTTAATCAACAACGACTCTAAGGTTTGCCGCAACCCCTCTATTGACGAGGTGGCTCGCCACAGTGGGGTACTGATGGATTTTGAAGATAAGGTATTTGATTTATTGATTATTGGGGCAGGGCCTGCGGGTTTGGCGGGCAGTGTTTACGCTGCTTCGGAGGGCTTAAGCGTGGTTCTGATCGACGACACTGCACCAGGTGGCCAAGCGGGCAAAAGCTCTAAAATTGAAAACTACTTGGGCTTTCCAACGGGTATTTCGGGCAACGATTTGGCCAACCGCGCCTATGTACAAGCGCAAAAATTTGGTTGCAACATCTCCATCCCCCACCGCGCCGAGAGCATCCAACACACAGGCGATCATTTTTTGCTCTGTGCCAGCAATGGCAAGGTTATTAAGACCAAAGCAGTTATGGCAGCGACGGGGGCTGCTTATCGCCAATTGCCTCTGGATAACATTGAAAAATACGAGGGCAGTGGCGTCTATTATTCGGCTACAGGTATGAATGTTTCTCAATGCCAGGGCGAAGAAATTGGCATTGTAGGCGGTGGCAATTCTGCTGGGCAAGCCGCGTTGTTTTTGGCAGACCACGCCAAAGCCGTACACATCATTCTGCGGGGCAAAGGGTTGAAGGGCAGTATGAGTGATTACCTCATTCAACGCGTAGATGCCGCCGAGAACATTCATTTACACACCCATACAGAAGTGCGCGAGTTACACGGCGACAACCACTTGGAATCCATCACTTGGGAAAAGGACGGTAAGTTGGAAAAAATGCCCATCGCTAATTTATTTACGTTTATTGGTGCGAAGCCTTGTACCGAATGGCTGGGAGATTTGGTGGTGACCGACGACAAGGGGTTTATTTGTACAGGCCATTTGCTAAAAAAAGAAGAGTTGGCGTCTTGTGTCATCTACGAGCGTCGCGGGCCGCAATCCTTAGAGACCAGTATTCCAGGATTTTTTGCGGTGGGCGATGTGCGCAAGGGTTCGGTTAAGCGTGTAGCTTCTGCCGTTGGAGAAGGTTCTATGGCCATTAGTCAAATCCACCAGTATTTGCGAGAATTGCCTATTGAAGCAGAAGAAAAAGCCCAACATGCTTAATTTTTTTATACTAAAACAGCTGTTCTATTATGCGTCAACTCATTCAACACGAAGGACATAAGATTGCCGTTTACGAGGCGGGGCAAGGCGAAGCGGTCATTTTTTTACACGGCTGGCCTACGAATGCTCTGTTGTGGCAGCCCCAAGTAGAGGCGCTTCAAAAGCAGTACCGCGTCCTAACCTTGGACTGGCTCGGCTTTGGGCATTCGGACAAACCAACGGACTATGCCTACACCTTCACACATCAGAAAGAAGTTTTAAACACCGTCCTACAGACTGTATTAGATCCAGAAGAACCGATAACGCTGGTAGGGCACGACATTGGAGGGCCGCCCGCTATTCTATGGGCGCAAGACCATCCGAGTCGTGTGCGCAAATTAGTGCTGCTCAATACGGTACTGTACACCTTCAGCACGCCTTTGGACAAACGCAGCCACACGCTGTTTAAAATACCGTTGCTCAAACAACTACTAGGCAGTTCGTTTGGCTTGCGCCAAATCATGCACAGCGTTTCGCAATCCAAGCCCAGTGCCATTGGCAAACACATCCGCGACATCCTAGCTGCACACCAAAATCTGTCTTCTAATCTGGCGATTCGATTGATTTTAGACCCTATACAACATGGAAAGCAGGCCGAATTGTTATCTTTGGCAACTACCTTCCAGCAACTTGAGGTCTCTAAGCATTTGATTGTTGCTACCGAAGATCCGCTCTGTGGGGCGCACATCGAGCGTTTGCACCAAGAAAATCTGACCGTGCCTGTGGATTATTTGAAAGGTTGTGGGCATTATGTAGCAGTGGATGCCGCAGCGGAATTGACGACGGTGTTGGGAAGGGTGCTTGTTTCCTCGAATTAAATTCGGGACAAGCTTACTCCGCTCAACAAGCACGACCTAGTCTGAACTTGATTTTATTTTTTGGTAGAACTATTATAAAAGGATATGTGTGTAGAAAAAGAGACTTTGGTGCAGGAGCCCGTTTATGTTACTAGACTAGAGGTTTTGGGGGTGAATTGCCTGAAGGGACAATATACCATTGATTTTACAGATAAGTACGATAAACCTAGTATGTGGACGGTCTTATTAGGTAATAATAATACGGGTAAGACTACTTTATTAAGGTGTATAGCTGGATTTGTACCTGTAGGGGAATTTACTTCTTCACCAATTCCAGAAGACAATAATCTTTACAAAGACATTTATCATCTAGACCATACTTTTGTTAATCATTCCAGCGGTTTATACTTCCAAGAAGACCCCGTTTATAACATAGCTTTGTATACCAGTGACTTCGGCGATGTAGTTGTTGGACACCACCTTGTGTCTACATTGCGTAAGGAGGAGGCAGAAAATTTTGAGATAGATGCTTATGGAACACAAAGAAAGCAAGGTCAAGCAAAAATTATAGCTTATAAATTAGAAGATAGAGTAGATAGTTTATTCTCCGATACACCTAAAACCCTAGTAGATGTAGAAGAATGGATTATAGGAACAGATTACGACGACCTAAAAGGCGATAAAAAAGCAGGAGAAAACCTTTCTAAAATAAAAATGATGCGTATACAAATGGCAGGTTTAACACAACCTGTTAATGATTAAGTTAGAGCGAATAGCAAAACACGCGGGCTTAACCGATGAGCTAATAGCAGAAAAAACCGAAGCGTTTAAAGCCGATGCTTCTCTCAGTGTATTGTAACAAAAGAAAGCGGGTATTTTTACAGAGAATTTTTAGTGCGATTGGAGGCCGAGAGAGCTTGATGCAGTGCAACAACTGCGCCC
>CAYUZF010000329.1:2902-3730 GCA_964449615.1 uncultured Aureispira sp. | reverse complement strand
CCCTGCCTACCAGGCCGCTTGTCTAGCCATCTTCAACAGCAATTGCCCACCCTACTTCACCCCCGAAGAGCGACAACCGTTCCTGGATTGGCTCCAAACCGAAGAGGCACTAGGCGGCAATTATTACGTCCTGATCAACGACAACCAAGTAGTGGCCTGTGGCGGTTTCTTTCCGTGTCCAGCGTCTCAACAAACGGGCTTGTCTTGGGGTATGGTGCATCAAGACCAACACGGACAAGGTTGGGGAACCCTACTAACTAACTTTCGCCTGCAAAAAATTGCAACAACCTTTCCAGACTGGCCCTGTTGCATTAACACTTCACAGCATACCAAAGGCTTCTATGAACGCCACGGATTTGCAACTAAGTCGGTGATTCTAAATGGTTTTGGAGAAGGCTTACACAATTATTGCATGTGTACGACCTTTTAGGATTATTATTAAAATTTTGTGAAAGTGGCCTTTGTCCAAATAATTAGCACGATTATTTGAGTAACTTGGAATAAAGAAAACAAAACGGCAAACTGGTCGTTGATCTTTTAAAATCTTGTTAAGGCGAATAAATAAAGTAACCTCTTTTTTAAATTTGCCGTTTAACCAAGTATTATCCCCCTACGAACTAGTAGGTATTCCAATTCAAAGCTAACTCAAGTATTATAATAAAGGAACATTATGAAGAATAACATGCTATCCTTAGTCGCGGCCAGTATCCTTGGCGGCGGCGTAGCCCTCGGCGGGGCACAATTGCTAAAAAGTGATACGCCCGTTACGCCCGTTACCGTAGAGCAATCGCCCCCTGTTGCCCCCAAACTGGTGAACAATTATGGCTT
>CAYUZF010000329.1:0-2892 GCA_964449615.1 uncultured Aureispira sp. | reverse complement strand
AAGCTTGATACAAGAACTCCGGGATCTTGAAGAGGTGCGCCTGCGGATTTTGCTGATGCTGCCGAGCGGGCGATGCCTGCGGTCGTCAACATTACCTCCATTACCGAGCGCCAAGCGCGCAACGAGCAAGAGCGTCGTTATTACCAGTTCTTTGGTAGTCCTGGCCCCTCTAAATCAACGGGTTCGGGAGTTATTGTAAGCGACCGTGGTTATATTGTCACCAACAACCATGTTATCAAAAATGCTACGCAAGTTCAAGTAACGTTGAGTGACAACCGTTCTTACATAGCCGAGGTGATGGGCACCGACCCCTCCACCGATTTGGCCGTCCTTAAAATTGACGACGACGATCGTTTGCCTGTTATTGATTTGGCAGATTCCGACCAGACGCGTGTCGGAGAATGGGCATTGGCCATCGGCAACCCTTTTGAACTAAATTCTACCGTTACGGCGGGAATCATCAGCGCCAAAGGACGCAACATTGATATTTTGAATGGCCAATACAGCATCGAATCGTTTATACAAACCGATGCTGCCGTTAACCCTGGCAACAGTGGCGGTGCTTTGATCAACGCAAGCGGCCAGCTAATTGGTATCAATACCGCTATTTATGCCCCTTCGGGTACGTATGCGGGTTACTCTTTTGCAGTGCCAATCAACTTGGTAAAAAAAGTGATGCAGGATTTGATTGATTATGGGGAAGTGCGCCGCGCTTTTATGGGCATTATGATCCAAGATGTGGACAACGATATGGCCAACGATTTGAACTTGGCTGTAACCGAGGGCGTTTATGTAAGTGATTTGATAGAGGGCGGAGCCGCCATTCAGTCAGATTTGGCAACGGGCGATGTAATTACTCGTGTGAATGGCATCAAAACATCATCGGTTTCCAAATTGCAAGAGCAGATTGCCAGCCGCAACCCAGGCGAAGACATTGTAGTTACTGTCGATCGCCGAGGAAGCCCCAAAGATATTACCGTGCGCTTGCGCACCCGCGATGAGCGCTAAGCCATCGCCCCTACTACGGATATTAGAATTAGATGTATACTTAGAATGGTTCTGCATTGCGGAGCCATTCTTTCGTTTATGGGGTTTCTGCTATCTTTGATGGTGCATTTTCTATAGAAATAAATACCGTTTAATGGGTGCTTCTAGGGCAAAAGCGCTATTTTTATACCCCTAATCTTCTCTATAATCCGCTAAGTTGTTTTGGCTTTATGTTAATGTACTTACTCTTTGTGCTGTACAGTCTGTTTTTGATTGGACTCTCTTACTTCTATGGCCGCCAAGCGACGCAGGAAGAGTATCTACTGTCTGGGCGCAATCGACCAACGTTACACATTTTAGCTTCTAAATTTGCGGGGGCTGTGGGGGTGAGTACGTTCATCACCTACACCGCCTATGCCCACGAATATAGCGCAATGGGTGTTGTGCCGCTGATTTTGGGAGCTACCGTTGGGTATTTGGGTTTTGCTTGGTGGGCAGCGCCCAAAGTCAAGCAGTATTCTATTGGGCAGCAATTTTATACACAGGGCGACTTGGTGCGCTTTATCACCGTTAATGAAAACAGTCGTCGGTTGACGAATGTATTGACGATTGCGGTGCAGTTTTTTTGGGTGGTGTTGGGTTTGGTGGGCGGTGCCAAAATCATTGCATATTTCAACGTGCTTTCTTACGAAGTAGCGTTGGTTTCCACTTCGGTGGTTCTGCTTTGTTACCTGCTGTTGTCTGGTTTTAAAGCCGTGATTTTAACGGATGTGGTGCAGACGGTTATTATTTTAGTTTTCCTGTTTTTTTTGGTAATAATGGTGGTTTGGAATGAGCAAGTGGAACTAGGCGAACTGTTGCAAACGCCCGCGCCCGAGCAAGTAAGTCTAGGAAAAATTGTTGGTATGTTGCTCTATGGCGGCCTATCGGTCTTCGGCTTGGCCGATCGTTACCAACTTTGTTACGCTGCCCGCGACGCCGACACGGCAAGACGTGGCATGGCACTCGCCGTTTTGCCTGTTTTGATGGTCGTTTTTCTACTGCTCTTTGTAGGTTTATCCGCGTTGGCGCAAAACCCTACCTTAGACCACGATTATGCGTTTTTGTACGCGATGGAACAATTTCTAGCTCCAATGTGGTATCCCGTTTTGCTCCTGCTCTTTTTTGCAGGTTTGATGAGTTCTGCCGATACCAATGTTTTTGCGGTCGCCTCCCACGGTGCATTTCTCTCTACTGCCAACGATAAAGTCAAGGCCACCAAACAACTCACAGCGCTGGTTGTCGTAGCCGCCACTCTAATCGCCTATTTTTGGCGAGACATTGTAGACATCAGCATCATCGGTGCCGCCTTGCGCATCACCCTTGCCATTCCAATGATGTACATCATCAGCAGGGGCAACAATACAGGCCGCTTTATGACCTCTACCCTACTCGGTGTGCTGGCGTTGCTGCTAGGCTGGGTATTCCTCGGCGCCGAACCCGAAATCATTCTACTCATCATCGTGGCGGGCTTAGCGGGCATGCTCTACAAAAGTAAAAACGACGAGCGCTATTGGTCTTAATACCTTTTTTTAGTCCACACAAGAAAAAAATCCTTACTAGGGAACTTTGCGCGAACGATTTTTGTATCTTTGTTGTACCATTTTTTGGTGTACCACTGCTTGCATAGCTCAACTGGATAGAGTATCGGTTTCCGGAGCCGAAGGTTGCAGGTTCGAACCCTGCTGTGAGCACCACTAAAAGTAGTTTTAAAAGCCTTTTCAGATTATTCTGGAGGGCTTTTTTTTGTGGTGGGTGGTGTCTCTTTTTGGTATAACTAAAAAACGGCTGGATATCTACCCCCCTTGCTAATATCTACTAATTTAGCTGGATATCGAAACATTTCCTAAAAATAACCACTATTTT
>CAYUZF010000328.1:0-3787 GCA_964449615.1 uncultured Aureispira sp. | reverse complement strand
GGCAAAGGGGTGTTTGTGTGCGACAACGAACAAGAAGCGTTTGAAGCGTTGGAGGATTTGCGCCAGCAGTACAGCGAGCAGTGTTCTTTTTTGATAGAAGATAAAATTGAGGGCGATGAGTTATCTCTAATTGGCTTTACCGATGGGCAAACCATTCGCTTGTTGTTGCCTTCGCAGGATCACAAACAGTTGTTGGACGGCGACAAAGGCCCCAACACAGGCGGTATGGGGGCGTTTTGTCCCGTACCTTTTTGGACAGAAGAATTAGCGCAAGCGATCGAAGAAAAAATTGTAGCGCCTACTTTGCGCGGCATGCAAGCGGAGAAGATGGATTACAGGGGCGTTTTATATTTTGGTATTATGCTCGGCGAGAACGGGCCCGAATTGTTGGAATACAACGTGCGGTTTGGCGATCCAGAGACGGAAGTGCTGCTGCCTGCTTTAAAAACCGATTTGGCAGAAATTGTGCGGGCTTGCTTGGAAGGGCGTTTGTCGGAAATTACCTTAGAATTTAACGAAGGTTACTTTGTGGATGTGGTGCAGGTATCGGGCGGCTATCCCAAAAGCTATAAAAAGGGGTTTCCCATTCAAGGACTGGAAGCGGCCAGCCAAAAGGCATTGATTTTTAAGGCGGGTACGCGCATGATGGACGGGCAGTTGTGTACCAATGGTGGACGGGTGCTGAACATTGTTGCACAAGGAACAACTTTACAGGAAGCTATTGATAAAGCTTATGCGGCTTGTGAACAAGTTAGCTTCAAAGGACATTTTTATAGAAAGGACATTGGTCAGCGCGATCATAAGGGCCTCTATTTGTAATCGGTAATACACCCAATAAGAGCAAACATTATGAAACAGAAACTAGCTATTTTTATATCGGGACGCGGCAGCAACATGCAAGCTATTTTGGACGCTTGTGCTACAGGCATTTTAAAAGACTTGGCCGAAGTGGTGTTGGTTTTTTCCAACAACCCCAAAGCCAAAGGGTTGGAGACAGCCCGGATGGCAGGAATTCCTGCCAAAGCCCTTGATTCTAAAGGAAGAAGACGAGAAAATTTTGACCAGGATGTCTTAGAAGTATTGCAACCTTACCGCCCCAACTACCTGATTTTAGCAGGCTACATGCAGATTTTATCCTCTGTTTTGATTGAAGCCTATGCAGGGCACATCATCAACATCCATCCTGCAGATACCCGCCAACACCAGGGTTTAGGAGCGTACGAATGGGCGGTAACGAATAAGTTGGATACCACGCACATCACCGTGCATTATGTGGATGAGGGCGTAGATACGGGACGCATCATAGCGCAGTATCCTGTTGATTTGAGCGGTGCCAATACTCTGGATGCCGTTAAGCAACGCGGGTTGGCCGTAGAACATGCCCATTATAAAGAGGCGATTAAGACCGTTTTAGAAAGAGATTTAAAACGCCGACAATCCTAAACGGATGCTCGGCAGTAAGAACAGCCCCTTATTTTAATAATGGCAGAGATTAGCAATGGTCTTTGCTTTGATAATACTACTATTATGTGTGGAATTGTAGGTTTTGTTGGACGGGAAAAGATTGTGTACGATTTGATGATGGGCTTAACGGCCTTGCAACATCGTGGACAGGATGCCGCAGGAATTACGACGTTTAAAAAGCTTTTTCACGAAAAGAAAGGCTTGGGTTTGGTGAACAACGTGTTTGAGGAAAAACACTTGGAGCGGTTGCTGGGCGATATTGGAATTGGGCATGTGCGCTACACCACGCACGGTTCTAACGAGTTGAAAAATGCGCAACCCATTGGTACCAATTATCCTTTTGGCATCTCCATGTGCCACAACGGCAATGTGACCAATTTTGAAGAAATTAGTGAGCGCTTGTACCGCGAGCACCATATCTTGCCCAACACTACCAATGACTTGGAGTTGCTTCTATATACGTTTGTCTCCGAATTGCGCGCTTCTAAAGATTTGGGCAACGTGCGCCCCGAAGACATTTTTGATGCCGTAGAAGCTACGCAAAAAAGTGTGCAGGGGGCCTATTCGGTGGTGTCGATTATTGCCAACCACGGTTTGCTGGCCTTTTGTGATCCCAACGGTATTCGCCCGCTTATTCTAGGGAAAAAAGAAACCCAAGAGGGCACGGTTTATGGCGTGGCATCGGAAACGGTTTGTTTTGACCATTTGGGCTACGAAGTAGTGCGCGATTTGGCACCTGGTGAGATGATTTTTATTGATAAAAAGAAACAAGTACACAGCCGCAATGGCCATGCGATTGAACAGCGCTTTTGTGTGTTTGAATTCATCTATTTTGCACGGGAAGACTCGTATCTGCACAAACGCTTGGTGGCGGGGCAACGGGTGAAAATGGGGCGGCAACTGGCCGAAAAAGTGCGCGCAGCGGGTTTGGAACCCGATATTGTAATCGATGTACCGACGTCGGGCTATTTTGCGGCTTCGGGCTTGGCCGAGGAGTTGGGGGTGCCGCACCGCCGTGGCTTGGTCAAGAGCAATTACATCGGGCGCAGTTTTATTTCTTCCAAACAATCGGAGCGCGAAGATATTGTTAAGCGAAAGCTCAATCCCATCGCTAAAACAGTAGAAGGGAAAAAAGTGGCCGTAGTAGACGATTCGATCGTGCGCGGTACCACCTCCAAGCGCATTGTACAAATTTTGAGAGAAGCAGGTGCCGCAGAAATCTACTTCATCTCGGCAGCACCACCGCTGTTGAATCCCTGTATTTATGGCATAGACATGTCGGTGACTACCGAGCTGATTGCCGCCAACCGAAGCGTGGAGGAAATTCGCGACTACATCGGGGCAGATGCGTTGGTGTACCAGTCCTTAGCAGATTTGAAAGAACAGTTTGACACCATGGGGCTCAATACCTGTATGGCTTGCTTGTCGGGCGAGTATCCAACACCCAATGCCCAACTGGCGTTGCAACAAATCGAGCGAGAACGCCGCATGGCCAAAGCGGAAATATTATAGCGCTGGTTTTCCGTACATGGTTCGGTGTCGGTTGACCACATCGGTCATTACTGTGCGCAGCTCTTCCCAAACTGCCGCCCGATCAAAGGCGCCTTCTTTGGCCTTTTTTTCAAGGGCTTCCAGTAAGAACTGGCTTTTGTGTTTGATGTTTTCGGCGACGGGGTGGCTGCGGTTGTTGTCGGTGATGTCACGGGCCAATTCTAAGGCGTGGTGCAGGTACCGAAAGGCTTGGGCTTAGTCTTGCGTGACAAAAAACTCGCGCTCGGCCAATTTGAGGTACGATTGCGGGTTGAGGTAGTTGTTGGCAGCGGCTTGGTGGTACAACAAGGCTTGATCCAGTTGCTCTTCTTTAGCGTAAGCGTTGGCCAAATAATACAACCCAAAAGAAGCCTCGTGCAGCTCTAAGGGGTGTTGGGTGAGTTGTTGTTTCAATGCTTCGATAGAGAGCGGTTGAAATTGCTCGAAAATTTGCAAGTAATTTTGGCGGGCCAATTCTTGGGCAACGGTTAAGCCCAAAGCGTTGTATGGGTTGTTGCGCAACTGCTCTAACGAGTAGGTTTTTTCGGATTGGCAAGCGGTCAATAAGGCCAAGAGAACGACCAGTGAACTTAATGATAAACGCATGGTTGTATTGTTTTGTAAGACGCGCCACAACAGCGGCGCAAAGTGCATCCATTAGACAACGCTAAATAAAGCGATTCAATTTTATTAGAGTACAAAAACCTTACTATCTTTAGTCCTAATAAGTAGTCCCTCAAAAGTTCTCGCATTAAAAAGCGATTATTTTTACCTATTCCAGCGTTGAAAATAC
>CAYUZF010000327.1:0-3792 GCA_964449615.1 uncultured Aureispira sp. | reverse complement strand
TGATGTGGTCTTGGGCAGCAATTTGAGCCTCAACCGTTCCTTTATGCGCAATTACCGCCAATTGGACAACGGCGAAATTGATTCTATGCCTGGCTACGACAACCGCGCCCGCCTTACGCTCAATACGCGTTACCGCCACAGCGAAAAAGTCATTTTCACACTCAATACCAATTTCAATACAGGTGCTCAAAGTTCTTTTTTATTCCACACCCGCATAGACCCCAACTTGGGCTATTACGAAACGGATTTTGCCCCCGCCCCACGCGGTACCAATTGGCGGTTGACCATTGACCCTGCGGTCACTATTTATGACAAACTGGAGAATCGCCACCGCATTCAGGGACGGGTTTTTCTTATTGATAACAACAACGAAGCCCAGCAAAGCAACGAATCGACAACGCTGTTTGGCGAGTACCAATTTCAACGCCGTTTTGAAGAGTTGGGCAACTTGGAAGTGGCAGCGGGTTTGGTCGCCAATACCGTCTTTTCCAGCGCGGAGGTATATGGTTCCAACCAATACCGCCACAACAATTACGCGGCGTATATACAACTGGATAAAAAACTTTTTAAACGCTTGAGTATCTCTTTGGGTGCCCGCTATGAAATTAATACAACGGCCTACCCCGATTCGATCAGCTACGACATCAGCATCAACGGCACGGTGGTTGGCAACCAAGCGTATGCCTTAAACGATACGATGGAACAACGCCCTGTTTTTCGTATCGGGGCGAGTTACGAATTGACTAAAGCTACCTTTGTACGAGCCTCTTGGGGTCAGGGCTACCGCTTTCCTACAGTGCTGGAAAAATTTATTGCAACGCCTGCGGCGGGCATTACCATTGCGCCCAATCCGCGCTTGGTTTCGGAAACGGGTTGGAGTGCCGAAGTGGGTATAAAGCAAGGGTTTAGGTTGGGCAAATGGCAAGGCTTTTTGGACATTGCGGGCTTTTGGACGGAGTACCAAAACATGATGGAATTTCAAGCCTCGCGGGAGATCAATTCTCAGTTTTTTAATATCCCTGTGGCTTTTCAGGTGCAAAACATTGGCGATACGCGCATCACAGGTTTAGATATGAGCTTGACGGGCATGGGCAACTTAGGAGCCGTAGAAGTAGCTTTATTAGCAGGTTATACGTTGCTCAATCCCCAGTACCAAAATTTTGAAGACAGCACGGTGCAAGCGGACATTATTTCTTATTCTACTGTAGATTACAACGTTCTAAAATACAGAAACCGACACACGGTAAAAGGCGACGTACAAGCGACGTTTAAAGGTTTTTCTTTAGGTTTGACGGTGCAGTATCTGTCGCACATGGAGGCAATCGACGAGTTTTTGAACGGGCAGGAGGGCAACTCGGCCAATCCGCTGACTAAGATTTACTATTTTAGAGAAGAAAACAACCGCGGTTCACTGTTTTTTAATACGCGTTTGGCATACCAAGCGACTAAATTTTTAAAGGTTTCTTTTTTGGTTAATAACTTGTTGAACAACGAGTATTCCATACAGCCTGGCCGTGTGGAGGCGCCTAGAAATTTCTCCATGCGTTTGGACGCCTCTTTTTAGTGGAATAAGCTGTTGTTGTTTTATATAAAATCAAGCTATTTTGTAATGTGCTGTGGCAGTACTAAATTTGTTGTAACTGGTGAGTAATTTGGGGAGATTTTGGCGGTATTATCGACAGGCAGAAACGAAGTATACCGTGCATTCACCTTTTGTTTTTGAACTTTTGGAACAAGTCATCGAAGACGATAGGCGGTATTATGATTTTGGGGCGCTGAAACGAGTACGAGAGTTGGCCGAACGCAACAACCAACTGTTGACCGTCCAAGACTTTGGGGCAGGCTCCAGAGTACAACACAACGCACAGCGCACGGTAGCACAAATTGCCAAAACAGCGGTTTCTCCTACTTGGCAAGGAGAATTTTTATTTCGTTTGGTCAACCACTTTCAGGCCAAGCGGCGTTTAGAAGTAGGCACTTCCTTAGGTATCAGCAGCTTGTATCAATACTTGCCGTTGCGCCAAGCTCCGTTGGCTACTCTGGAGGGCTGCCCTAGTATTGCCGCCGAGGCGGCCAAAAATTTCAAAAAATTAAAGGCGACCAACATTCAACAGTACCTCGGTAAATTTGAAGAGACGCTGCCGCAAGCCCTTAGAGATTTGGGGGGGGTGGATTATGTGTATTTGGATGGCAATCATCAAAAAGCGCCTACCCTTGCTTATTTTGAAGCTTGCTTGGCCTATAGCCATGCCGATACCGTTTTTGTCATCGACGACATCAATTGGTCGAACGACATGCAGGAAGCTTGGCAGGCCATTCAAGCACATCCGCAGGTAAGTCTAAGCATTGATCTGTTTTTTATGGGCTTAGTTTTTCTTAGAAAAGAACAACAGCAAAAACAACAATTCACCTTGATTCCCGCCCGTTACAAACCCTGGAAAATGGGCTTTTTCCCGCCTACTTTTGCCGCAAGGCTCGAAGACTCCACCAACCCAAAAAACCGATAAAAGCAATTGGAATAACAAACCACCAAATGTAGGTAATCGGAGCGGCTAATTTTATGGTTTGTTGGTTGCCCAGCAAAATATATCCTGCCCAATTGCTCGGATGTGCGGCACTAGAAGAAGCCGTTTGTAGATAGTTTAACTTAGCTTGGCGCAAGGCCTCGTCATTTTCCAACCCTTGTTGTAAGCCTTCGTAATAATAGCGAATGACCGCCACCGCGGTAGAATCTTGTTGCCACAGCGGTACCACTACGCCTTTGCTGCCCGCATACAAAAAGCTACTGCCCAGCGCCAACAAATTTCTCTGCTGCGCGCCTGCCCGCTTCTTTTCCTGATAAACATTATTCAACACCACCAAATCCGCTTGAATCGGCTGCTCCTGTATTTCATACAAAGACAAAAAATTGTCCTCCCGTGCATAGTCGTCTTCAGCCAGTACGATGCTTGGAACGCCTCCCGTTGCCGCTCCACTATATCCGTAAAAACCCAAAAACAACAGGCCATAATTGGATGCGTATTGTTGGTAATAGTACTCGCTTGAATAGCGGTTGGTGTAAAAATCTCCCGCATAATATTCGGCTAAACTATCTACCAAACCTTCCATGTAAGCCTGTGCAGGCAATTGTTGGCGCAGTTGCTGCAAGGCAGCGGGCCGTTTGGAAGCTTCGCTGTTGCCATAACTGGCACTTAGTGCTAACAATTCGTTGTTGGGACTGGGATTGGTCAATTGCCAACTGTGCCACCACAATCGACTGCTGTAGTGGTAATGAATGCGCTTGCTTTTGAGCAGATAATCCAATTTCCCAAATGCTGTTTTGTGGATGCTGTCCAAAGGCAGTTCCGTCAGTAGCGTTTCAAAAGGTAATTGTTGCAACAAGCCATCGGGAATGATAATCAACCGCTGGCCATTTTTAAACACATCGTGGTGTACCAAACGGTAGTACAAACTGTGTCCTGTTCTACAAAAATCTTGAAAAGCGCCCGAAGCCAAATATTGCTTCATTTTGGGGTTGGTAAAATGGTTGGCGTATTTGCGCACCGTGCGTTGGTAATCTTCCCAAGCAATGCGGCGTAGAATGAGCGTGTCTGTAGTTAATACAAATTGATACAGCACCTCCTCCCCTTCTAAGTATTGCAAAAGCGCATCTCCTGCGTTTAACCGTTGTTGCAAACTATCTACAAGCACCGTTTTATTTTTATAATAAAAATATTTGTAATTATTTTTTAGAACTAACTATCCTGCTTATATTGTTATTATCATATAATAAATATTTAATTTAATTTGTTT
>CAYUZF010000326.1:2302-3820 GCA_964449615.1 uncultured Aureispira sp. | reverse complement strand
AAGCAGGGTCGTTGATGTGTTCGTCCAGTTGGGGTTTCATTAAGCGCACCATGGAGTCAATTAATACCCGCGGCGTGAAGTACTGCCCCGCGCCCGATTTGGATTCGGAGGCATTTTTTTCCAGCAAACCCTCGTACATTTCTCCCAAGCCTTCGTCCTTCGCTTCAAACCAGTCCAATTCGTCAATGTGCTTGATGATTTTACGCAAATTGGCGGGTTCTCGAATAGAAGTTTGGGCATTGTTGTAAATCTTTTGCACGCGCCCTTTGCCCGTTTTGCCCAACGTCAGGAGCAGTTTTTTGTAAAAATCGAGCAATTCCAATCCTTCTTTGCTGCTGAGGTCTTTCCAGCGATAACCCTCCAAAATATCGTCTTCCTTTCCCGTCTCCTCGGCCATTTTCAGAAATAGAATAAAGGTCAACTCATTGAGGTATTGGTGGTAGGTAATGCCATCGTCCCGCAGTACGTTGCAGAGATTCCAGAGTTTACTAACGATTTCTTGTGTTCCTAATGCCATTGTTTTTTTGCTTGCTTTTGTCGGTCTTTTTTTACTGCGATCTTAGTATTACGCAATTTGATACAGGTACTCGTTGAGTTCTTCGATGATGTCTGCGGTCTGGTTGTTGAATATTTTATTTAGCCGTCTTACCCCTCCTTCCCCGCTAAAAGGTGGTTCGTTCAGGTCGTCCAGCGTCAGCACCGATTCTTGTTCGAGTTGTTTTTTAATTTTGTCCAACCACTTCAATTGAACTCGATTCCACGAACGGTTATTTTTTAGTTTCTCAACGGCTTGTTTGACCCGCTCCTTGTGGCTGATCAAGGCCGTATTTAAGGCCGCTCTGCGCACGTGGGTGATGAGGTCGGCTACAATTTCTTCGTTGGTCAACAACTTATAAGCGGTGTTCAATTGGAGGCGGTTGTAGCCTTGTTCATCCAGTAAGAATTTAAGTTCTTTTAAATCTCTGCGGGTCAAACTACTGGGTTTGGTACAGACGATGTTCAACGCGGCCACCTCGTTCTTATTTTGTTGGATGTAGGTGGTAAAGGATTCCAAATAGTCTTTGGGTTTTAACTGTTTGTCAAAAGCCCTAGCGACGTTCAAAATCTCGTCTTCGTGTTCGCTGTACAGCGTGGTGTAGTTGACCGCTCTGCCTTTTTCCCGATCCAAATACGTCCAAAGATGTTCGTATTCGGCTAGGGTTTGGTGCAATTCGGAAGGCGCTACCGCTTTTAGTTTTTGTCCAAAGTGTTTAGCGTCAGGCTCCTCCGCAAAGACGGCAAAACGCTCCAGCTGTTCTTGGTCAAAGGTACGAGTTTTGCGTTGCAATTTGGCAAGAATTCGGTCTAGTTTGACTTCTCGCAGGTAGTCGTCTTCGATGAGGGCCAACTCTTCGGTTAAGTTTGCAAAGGTTTTGGTGACTAAGGGCGCAACGGGCTTCATCACGTTTTCTTTGGCCATAAGGTTGGTAACACCTACGCAATCGTACACCTGGAAGACTTCTTTGCCAATTTCGTCGC
>CAYUZF010000326.1:0-2292 GCA_964449615.1 uncultured Aureispira sp. | reverse complement strand
CGAGTCGCCCGCCCCATCATCTGGTCGTACAAAATCCGCGAATTGACACGGCGCATAAAAACCAAATTGCAGATAGCAGGTACATTGACGCCTGTGGTCAATAAGTCAACCGTTACCACGATACTCGGATACCGATCATTTTTAAATTTTCGCAAGGCTTCTACTCGGTCTTTTGTCTCCCCTGTAATTTTGACAATGGCTTCGTGGTGTACTTCTTCGCCCAAGTTTTCAAATTCTTCTCTGAGTATAGCAACAATCATATCGGCATGTGGGTTGGTAGCTGCAAAGATCAAGGTCTTTTTGGGGTCTTCTGGATCGAGGCCGTAATCAGTAATCAATTTGGTTAAGATGTTTCGATTAAAGCTATCGTTGATGACTCTTTTGTTAAAGCCTTCAATTTCTACTCTAATTTCATCGTCCGTTACGCCGAGGTCTACGATGGCCGTGGTTTCGGGGTCGTACACTTGTATGGGGTCGCCAGGTTCCCAGACAATGCCGTTTTTCCCCAACTTGGTTTCAAATACAAAAGGCGGTTCAAAGTCAACCAAATACCCTTCGGTTACAGCCTGCCGATAAGAATAGGTAAACACAGGGTCGCCGAAGATCTGTGCCGTATGGATGGCAGGCGTCGCCGTTAGGCCAATTCTATGCGCATCAAAATAGTCCAGCACCATCCGATACTTGCTTTGAAAATCGCGTTGGTCTCTTAAAATCAACTCCTCCTCTTCCATTTCTTTGTCTAAAATGTACCCGCGGTGGGCTTCGTCGACGACAATGCAATCGTACTCCCCGATACTCGGCGGCGCATCGCCGTACACCACGCGCTGCACCATGGCTTGCACCGTTGCAAAGTGAATTTTGGTATCCAACTCCGTGGCGGCCTTTGTCAAATCTTGTAAGTCGTAAATTTGCGCAAAAGTTTGCAGCCCTTCCACCTTTACCTCTTTAAACGCGTCCGTAGCTTGTGTGCCCAACAAGCGGCGGTCTACCAAAAACAAAATTCTTCTAAAAAGTCCTGCTTTGATCAGCCGATAGCACAGGCCAATCACGGTGCGCGTTTTTCCTGTTCCTGTGGCCATGGCCAGCAACGCCCTGCGGTCATCGGGCTGCTGGATAAATTTGTTTTCTACCGCTTTTATGGCTTTGATTTGGTAATCTCTTAGGTTCAACCCATCGGCATCCGCCAAATACTCGTAATCCGATTGGAGCAGTTTTCCTTCGCCCTGGGTTTGGTCGTACTGGAGTTTTTCTATTAAATCTTTGGGGGAGAACCAAGCGGGCAACGGTCTGGCCCTGTTGGTGGGTCGGCGCGCATCCCAAAACCAGATGCCCGAAACCGTTTTAATTTGTTCCAAATAGGGCCTGCCGTTGGTGGCAAAAACAAAGGGAACAGGGTAGTTGCTTTGATTGGGATGCTCGGGGAAAGTGGTGTCGTGTATAGGAGTGGCGTGTTGGCTGTACATCATGGCTTGCTCCAAATCGCTCATGATGTTTCGGCTGTGCTTTTTGGCTTCTATAATTCCGATTAATTCCAGCCCATTAAACAAGGCATAATCCGCCCATTTGTTCCCGCATTTCCATTCTGCAATTGCTTTGTAGCGCCCTTTCTCTGGAAGCGTTTTGGAGGTTTTGAAGTTAATCGTTTTGGTATCGCACTCCCAGCCTGCATCCCGAAGTTGTTGGTCGATGCGCTCCCGAGTTTCCCACTCCGATTCTTCTCTTTTTAGAACGGCGCGGCTTACGCGGGCTCTGCGGTCGCTTTTTTGTTCGGCGGTGAGGTGTTGCAATTTTTCCAACTTAGATTTATAGCTTACCGCTTGCTCTTTCACCAGCAGCAACTCCGATTCCAATTCCTGTATTTTGTACGAATTGTCCACTTGTGGAACAGGCTCTATAAATTCGGGAAACTGGTCGTCCTCTTCGTAATAAGCATAAAACCACTGTACGATTTTCACCATTTGCCGCAGCATATATTTGGCCTCCGCCGTTTGGCTTTTGTGGTCGTGCGAGGCCTTATTGCCCGACTTTCTGATTTTGTGCAATAGGCTGTTGATCCCTGTCGGTGTGATCTGTTCGTAATGCAACAGCTGTATTCTATCGTTGAGATTCTTGTAATGGGCATTTTCGATTCCCTCGTATTCTATAATAAATTTGACGAGGCGTTCCAAGAGGACTCTCATTTTGGTAAGTGCCGTATTGGGATCACCAAATACGTTGCGTTCGGCCAGTCGCCCAATATGCGCCAGTTCGGGGTAAACACCCGCGATGTAGGTAAAATTAGATGGATTCATG
>CAYUZF010000325.1:2688-3865 GCA_964449615.1 uncultured Aureispira sp. | reverse complement strand
CTCAAAGACAGAAAAACACAACTTTCGTTCATATATCCGCCCTTTTTTTCTTCCGTTGCGGGCGTTTTCTTGATTTATTCGAGGGAACGCCCGTTCTTTACGTATACCAAGCAGTTCCTCAGTTTTAGAGTCTTTTTCTTACATGCTGTTGCGCGTTCTCAACGCGTTATGTTTACAAAATGCTTGGTTATGCCCTTTTTTCCTGATAAGGATTTCCTCCATAAACTGAATGAAAACACAAACGAACCCGACACCTCGTTCCCCTTGGTTAAGTTTTGTTTTCTTTTAGTTCTTTTCCCTTTTGTAACAATGGGATTATCCAGGTGGATGAAAAAGCAAACAACACCCGTTCCCGCACCACAAGAAACCAGCAGCGAGGCTCAAAACTGCCAGCAGCTGACCGCCCCCAATATGCCCATAGGCACGTACTAAACCATTCTTAGCCGCTTCCCACTACATACTATTAATAACAGCTTCTTAGCTGCTCAAAAAAAACGATGCAATGAGTTTTGAAGAAAAAAACGATTTTGAAGCAAATACTTCTAATAATGACTATTTACCGCCTGTAAACGACGATTCCAGCCAAGAAGAAGATGATGAAATTCTGGGGACTAGGTCGAAAAACGATGCAGAAGAAGACGAAAACGACGCAGAAGAAGAAAAAGAATATCCTAGAGAAGATACGGAAGAACACGAAGACCCTATACAAGAAATTATAAAACAGGACAACGCTCGTCCTGATCCTGAACCCAATCCAGAACCAAGCTCCGAAAAGAAAAAGAAAGCGACAAGCGACAACGACACGGATCCTCTAGTTGATATAATTGATACGATTATCAATGTAGCCCCCGAAGCGTTAGCGGATTTGGTAGACGTTTTAGACGATGCAAAAGCCGATCTTTGTGTGGCTATTGGTGGTGGTGATAAAAGCCGTTACAGAGGAAAGAAAAAGTATAAAAAGAAGCTTAAAAAATCGATAAAACTTGCTTTTGCAGAGGGTGGTATTTCCTTTGAAATGTCGCCGAAACAATCAATCGGTTTTTACCTCTTACTTTTGTTGGCGCCTTCTGCCGTCATGGCCTATATAGACCGTAGAGCAGCAAAGAAAGGCAAGGAGCAAACCATCGCGAAAGAAGCATCCACAGAAGCCAACCACAAAAGCGACGAAGCCCCTGCA
>CAYUZF010000325.1:0-2678 GCA_964449615.1 uncultured Aureispira sp. | reverse complement strand
GTCTGCTCTTAGTGACCTGCAACAATTGGACTACTCGCAGACGCCAGAAGCTATGGAGAACCGTACGCGCTTTGCGATTTACAAAAGTTCAGGGTGTTACCACTACCCCAATAACAAAGATTACGTCAACGTGGACGAATCGACCGTAAAGCCGTCGCCTATGATTCAGGCACTATTTGATGCAGGTTTTTCTGCTAGTGAAATAAAACAAATTGTACATGGCCATACAACGTAAACGCAGAATAGCAAAAGGAACACCACTGAGTCCTGAACCTGAACCCGTTCTTTGCGCTGTTTTTGCGATGATGGGCGGCGGCAAAACCTCCTTGATGGAACGTATGGCCAAGCAAATGCAAAGGCGGACAATTGTTGTTTACAATTACGGCAAACCTAGCGATTGGAAAGGATATATCCCCATCGAACTAACATTGCTTAACGGAGAATTACAATTCAAATACAAGGGGCAAGAACATCCCTTCGAACTATCTTTTATGCACCTGTTTTGGCGGAAGCGGGTAAAAATATTAGGTGCTATCAACAAGAAAGTTGAAAAAGCTTTTTACGAAGCACTGTCTAATATGAACAATAATTTGAAGCAACTTTGCTTAATTATAGAAGACGCCACGTCGGTATTGAGTAATAGATTGACTACAGCCCAAAAAGGAGTTTTCTCACGCTGTAAGCATAAGGATATATGGGTTTACATGCTCTCGCACCACTTACATTATTTTCCTGTACAAATGTATACCTTGCTTACTCACATCATACTTTTTAAGACACTTTCCCCTCCCCCAAAGCAAAAGCGGGGAATAATAGAACCTAACTTATTTGATCAAATTTTAAAGGCTTGGGAATGGCTAAGTAGTCCGAAAAGAAAATACTATCACGCTACGATTACTACCCATCCGTTGAAGCTCCAAAAATACAACAGCAACTACAAACCAATCAAAAAATAAACTCACATGCTACAACTAAATTTAAACGACTTAGAAAACTTTGAATTAGCCCAACTCCCCCCTGAATTACGGGACCAATTGCGTTTAGCTGCCGAACAACTACAAAAACAGTTGCTAAAAAAGATAGAGCAGCGCATGACGGAAATAGCAGAAAATGAAGGCGTAGATATGTACGCTATGGTGGTAACAATTCGCCGCAAAAAAAAGAAGCTTATTGCTACCTACACCTTGCCTCTCACAGACAAAGGCGCTACACTAGTTTGCTACGGTTCGGAAAACGTGTTACCCTTGTTTGAGAAAGTTTGTAAAACGATGGTTAAGGATCACGAAAACGTACAAACTAAACTTATGATGGAAACCGTCATCACCACACTGGGCGGTGGTTATAAAGAAACCATTCTCAATCATTTTGATAAAACTTCTAAGCTAGAAATCCAATTCGATAAAAACGACGATCTGCGCGCCTACTACGCAGACGACAGCGGACAGCTCCAGCCCTTAGATCCCAGTTTAATTTTGAATAGCAACGCTTAAAAAAAATGAATGCAAAATACAGCACTACAAATATTAGCCCCAAAGGGACACATTGCGCTAGGAAAATTCCAAGCGCGTGTGGTGGTTTTTATCATCCGCCAAAAGGGGGTTGTGCTGTATGTGGGGTGGTCGCGGGCAGTACAAACCAGCTGTAGCCGTTATTTTAGGAAAAACGGCCCCTTGTCTAATTATGATATTAAGCGGCTTAGTTTTGAACTAATTTTGTCTACTCCTATACAAGCCCCAAGATTGGGAAGAGTACTGCGCCACCGCCTACGCCCTATCATTAATTATCAATATAACTTGCCAGCGCTCAACACCAAAGAACGCAGCCAACACGAGCGATTCTGGGAATATTATCAACAAAATTCTTTAGTCGCCTCCAAGTATGGCGACCATCAAAGCGATCAAGGATGAAGCTAACGAAAATAAAAATAAAAATAATACAACACCAATTGCGCTATGTACTAAAAATACCGCTTGAAATTGATGGTATACTAGGTCGAAAAACTAAAGCGGCAATAATAAGTTTTCAAGAAAAATATGGGTTGCCCTCCAATGGTGTGCCCACCCTCAAAACCCAGGAGGTGTTGATTATCTTGCACAACCACCGCGAACAGTGGCGGCCTGCGACATTACAAAGCGCGCCCCCTAAATTTGCGGTTTTTGTAGACGCTGGACATGGTGCCATGAATGAGAACGGCAAATACATAACCAGTGGTAAACGCGCCTATCATAGTGGTACCCAGCTGCACCAAAACGGCCACTACTACGAAGGCGTAGAGAATCGGATCATTGCCGAGCGTTTTATACTACGCTGTAATGCGGCGGGTATTGAGTGTATACGAACGTACCATCCTTACAAAGATTGGCCGTTGTCCTTTCGTAGCGAATTGGTAAGAAGCCATTTAGCCAATGGCTACTGTGGTTATTTACACTCGTTTCACTCCAATGCAATCTCCAGCAGCAACAGCCTGCAAAAAATGGACGCTACACGCGGTTTTATGGTCTTTACTACCAGAGGGCAAAATCTATCGGACAAAATTGCAAGCGCCCATTTCAACCACGTGAAAACTACAACGGGCGGGCAATGGCAGTACCGCGAACAATCCCGCCAAGATGGCGACGTAGACTACGAGGTAAATTTCCAATTACTACGAGAAACCGACATCGAGCCTTACAGCGATC
>CAYUZF010000324.1:756-3895 GCA_964449615.1 uncultured Aureispira sp. | reverse complement strand
CTGGTAGGAGAAAGCATCGTCATCACAGACGTGTTTACCGACAACAACGGGGTGCAGATTTCTTCTGGAAGCAGAACCCTTACGTTGCCCGTTACATTGGCACCTGGCGAATCTCACTTATTTACTCCAGCTGATTTGCAGGTGTTTGGGCCAGATATTGCAGGGGTTGTGTTTTCTATGGAAACGTATGCGCCTTACCAAACCATTACAGGAACTACACAGTCTTCAAACGTAATGAGTTATTACGGCGATATTTGTGCAACAGATTTCTCCCAAGAGCAATCAGATGCGATGAAGATGGACATCGTTGCGCGAGGATTCCAAACTTTGTACGACGATCCCACAGATGTTCAAATTACACAAGCGGCTACGGTACAGTACCCCAACGACGGCTCTAGTTCGCCTACGCCCTTGTTACAATTCCGTTGGGACCCTGTTCCTGGTGCTACGATGTACCACGTTCAAATTTGTGAAGCGAATGTTTTGGGCCTTTGCTTAACGAATGGACGAACGTACGACCTTATGATAACGGGTACAGATGCTTGGCTTACATTGGAGCCCAACAAACGCTACAATTGGACGGTAATGCCACTAAATGCAGTGAGCTTCTGCGACCGTACAGGCTTGCAGTCTGCTCGTGCAGAATTTTATGTAAACGATTGGACAATTGGAGTGGATCAAATTGAAGAAGAAGCGACTACCACACGTGTTTATCCAAATCCAACCAGCAGAAACCAACAGGTTATGTTGGAAATCAACAGCAAGAAGGACGGCGAAGCAACCGTTACTATGATCAACAGCATTGGTCAGTATGTAATGCCTGCACAAACGTTGAACTTGGTACAAGGTGCCAATGTAGAGCGTTTGAGTACCGCTAACTTGTCTGCTGGATTGTACATTGTCAATGTAGAAACAGACGGTGTTACTACGAGCCACAAATTGGTCATCAAAGAGTAAGCTTAACTTATAAATAGTTTTTTTCTAAAAAGGGCTATTCAATAGCTGTTCCTAATCGACTAGGGGCAGCTATTTTTTTGTATTTTTGTCAACCATTATGGAGGTAAAACGGCTTAAAATGAATCGTATTTGGTTATTGGGTTGGTTGCTCTTGGGGGCTTGCGCCAATTCCGAACAGCCTGCTTTGTTGGAGGAAAACAGCGATACGCGGTTGTTAGAAGTACAGTCCGCCTTGTCTCCCGAAGAGCAGGCGCGACTGGATAAAATAGCCAACCGTACGCTCTTGCAAGAAATCGTAGATCAAGCGCCAGCCCATGCGGTGCAGCGCTTGGATTTTGCTTGTTCGGCACAGAGCGGGGGCGTGGTGGCACAGGTGCGCAAGGGCGATCAACTGCGCGGCTTACGCTTCTCTTTAGCACAAGCCAACGGCGGACGTTCTACACGCTGGTATTATCAAAATAAATCGGAAGCGGTGCTGGTTGCACACGAGCAGAGCAGTTGGCAGGATGCCCAAGAGCGCGTCGAACAAACCGTTTTTTATCTGGACGGCAGTAGCGTTTTACAGGTTTTGCACCGAAAAATTCAAGCCCATCCAGATCGGTTGGAGAACGCACTGGCTACAAGCTCCTTCGAGGTTATAAAAGCTGCTGACAAAGCCAATTTGTGGGCGCAGCTTCTAACCGACGAGCAACAGTTGTTGGCAACGACCAATTCGGCTACCTATCACAACTATTTTTGTCCTTAGTTCTAAAAGATGTACTAAACTTTTAGCGCTAAAATTGTTAAATAAAACAGCATTCTTACAACTTCAACTACTTTATTCCAAGTACCATGTCAGAACAACGCATTCCTGTTACCATTCTTACGGGCTTTTTGGGGGCAGGCAAAACCACAGCACTCAACCACCTCATCCAGCACAATCCCAAGACTAAATTCGCCATTATAGAAAATGAATTTGGAGATATTGGAATAGACAACGATTTAGTAGTGGGAGCCGACAGCGGCATTTTTGAACTGTCCAACGGTTGCATCTGTTGTTCGCTCAACGGCGAATTGGTGGATACGTTGGTCGAATTGGTCAACAGTGGCCAAAATTTCGAGCATTTGATTGTAGAAACGACAGGTATTGCAGAGCCTGACGGTGTAGCGGCGGCATTTGTTGCAGAGCCACAAATCCAGGCGCGTTTTCGCTTGGATGCAACGCTTTGTATTGTAGATGCGCACCACGGCATCGAGGCTTTAGAAGAACGCGAAGAAGCCAAACGCCAAGTGACTTTTGCAGATGCTATTGTTATTAACAAAGCCAGCGAAGTGCCGCCCGAAACCCTGCAAACGCTTCGCCAGCGCCTCTTAGCAGCCAATCCTTTGGCCAGTCTCACCCAGTGCGATCAAGGGCAATTGCCCAATTCCCTGCTGCAGGTACAGGCTTACGAAGACAAAACCGTACAAGAAAAGCTAGCCGCCCACCAAACCCGTGCCGCGCATGTCTGTGATGACCATTGCGACCACGACCACGACCAGGAACACCACCACCATCACCACAGCGATATTGTGACTCAAAGTTTTGTGCTGGACGAACCGTTGGATGTCCTCAAATTTAGGCATTGGCTCAATGTATTGCTGATGATACAAGGACAACATTTGTACCGCGTCAAAGGCATCGTACACTTTCAGTACCAAGATCATAAAGCCATCGTACAATCGGTTAAAAAAATGTGTGTGTTTTCTTCGGGCGAAGCTTGGGAAGCAGGGCAGCCTCGGCAGAGTCGTTTGGTATTTATTGGTAAAAATTTACGGCGCGATGTATTGGAGAAGCAATTGCGGCACTGTCAGTTTCAACCTTTTGTCTAAAAAAATACTTTAAAAACTGCGATCGGCTCTAATTTTTAGACCCTATTGCTACTAAAAAATCAAGAATATCCAGTAATTTGTTGCTAACTATTGTAAAATCCCCCAATTAAACAACACGTTATGATTCGTATTGCAGAAGAGGCAGACGCCCCAGCTCTGTTAGAAATATACGCCCCTTTTATAGACCGTACTGCCGTCACTTTTGATACGACGGTTCCTGCTTTGTCGGATTTTGTACAGAAAATCAACAAAATCAAACAACAAGCGCCCTTTTTAGTGTATGAACACGAAGGGGAAATTTTGGGCTATGCCTCCGCCGATGTGTACCGCA
>CAYUZF010000324.1:0-746 GCA_964449615.1 uncultured Aureispira sp. | reverse complement strand
ATTAAACAAGCTTACCGCTGGACAAGAGAATTATCCGTTTACGTGCGCGAGGATGCCAAGACCAAAAAATGCGGTACTGCGCTCTATACTTCTCTAATTGAATTGCTGCGCTGTCAAAATTACCGCGTGGCTTTGGCGGGCATCACGCTGCCCAATATTCCCAGTGTCAATTTTCATGAACGTTTAGGCTTTTATCCTGTTGGCGTATTTGATAACGTTGGGTACAAGTTGGGAAAATCCCATCGAGTGGGGTGGTGGCAACTGATGTTGCAAGAGCCTGGAGAGCCTGCCCGAGAGATTATTTCGCTGGAAGCTGTGTTGGCTACCGAACAAGGACAGTATGCCCTCAAACGCGGAGAGGCGCGGGTCTTAATTTAACAACAATTACATACAAGCGTTATGCGCTAAAATAGGTGTAGCCACCTTATAAATAAAACCACAACTATTATGGAATACAGAAATTTGGGTAAATCAGGCTTAAAAGTCAGTGCCCTTTCCTTAGGCTCTTGGTTGACCTTTGGCAAACAAATTAGCGACGATGTCGCCAAAGAATTGATGATCGAAGCGTATGAAAAAGGGGTAAACTTTTTTGACAACGCGGAAATCTATGCCGAAGGAAAATCGGAAATAGTCATGGGCAATATCCTCAAACAAGTAGGCTGGCGACGCAGCTCTTATGTGGTGTCGAGTAAAGTTTATTTTGGCGATGGACACAAGCAACCCAATGAAACGGGCCTGAGCCGCAA
>CAYUZF010000323.1:1360-3903 GCA_964449615.1 uncultured Aureispira sp. | reverse complement strand
CAATTGCCGTTGTTTGGGGGTGTTGAGCAGGCGCACAGGCTCGTGGGTACCGTTTGGGCGTCCTGTCAAAGGATCGGGAGCCACCCAACTGTAAACGACTCCATTGGCCGCGCCTTGTTGCCGCACGTAGTTCCCGCCCGATTGCACCGAAGAAAAACGCGCGCTGTAAATTGCCAAATCTTCGTTGTCAGAAAACACCAACACACTGTCGTACAGCAGCCCATTTACCAACGTGTCGCGCAATTCGTAAAAAATCACGCCTGTGTTTTCGCCCGTTTGGAATGCTAATGCCCGATACAAAAGCTTGATCCGTGGCGTCTCCAATGCGCTGCAACACCGCTTTGGCCGAATCCGAAAGGTCTTCCGCAACCGTTTGGCCTTTGGCGTCTTGCTCGGAGTAGAGGTTGAAACGGAAGCGCCCCCGCTTGGTCTCGTATTCCGTGTTGGCCGTCATAACGGTTCTTAAAAAGGTCAAATCCGTATAACTAAATTCAATTTGAATGCGGCGATCTTTGGTGATTAACTGCTGTGGCGTGAAGGTAATTTCTCCTAAATTATAATCAATGGTATAATCGTTGTCCGCACCTCGCGTCAACAACTTACCGTCAATATATACGCGCTCCGTTCCCGCAATTACAATTACAAAAGGCTCCCCGTTGGCTCCCTGCAAACGATACGGCCCTTGGTTTCCCTCCTGCCCATCAAACTGCTGTCGCGAAAATTTTCCCTTAGATACCGCAAAACTCGCATCGGTTTTTAGGCGACCGTTGCCCACTTTGAGATCCGTAAACGCTTGCCCGCCCTGCAAGCGGCGGTAATAATTCATAAAATAGCTGCCCTTCGGGCGCGAAATGTTGTAATCGCCCGCAATTAAGCGCTGTCGGCCGTATTTAAATTGTACAAAAATACGGTCAAATTCATCCAACTGCTGCGTATTGCCTTCGGGCTGTAAGGGCACATTATTATCACTAATCGCCCCTAAAATCTCCACATCGCCCAACTTGCCCGCCACTTGTAAATTAAAATTAGAATTTAAAATCAAGTCTTGATTGTTGCCAATAGACAACCCACGCGCAAAAACACCGCTGTAGTCCAAATCCCCAAATTGAAAGGCATCGCCGTTGTTTGCATAAGGATTGTACCGATAGCCACTTCCAATCAACCCATTGTGCTGCATGCTTTTGCCAATGGCGCTTATATCTTTGTGCTGTTGTTTTTTTTCTAAAGGATAGGGCAATACTCGATAGCGAACTTCTAATAAACTATCCGTAGGCCGCTGTTTAAAAATCAGCCGACTGCCCTGTACCACAAACATAGAATCGGAAATAGGTAGGCTACTTTTTACAGTAACAGAATTGGGAAAAACGGGCAAAGAATCCAGTTGCAGCGTATCGCTTGGCAGGGAAAAGGTTTTGATGCGCCAATTACTGAGCGGTTTCGGAGTTTGGCTGCTGTCTTGTTGCGCCCATAGCGGGGCACTGCTCCCCAAAAGAAGCAGTACTGCGAGCGTTTTCAACGCCTTCCATGCAACCAATAACTGTTTTATAATGCTCTACTTTGCTTTGGTAATAGAATCTTGGGTATTCTATAAGGCAATCATCAACTGCCCTTTCTTCCTATCTAAACGTAAGGTAGCATCGGTTGTGTTGGGGTTTGCCAACAACCATTTGGCCAGCGGGACAATGATTTCATACTCCAACGTACGCTGCAAAGGCCGTGCCCCATATCGCTCATCGAAGCCCGCTTCCGCTAAATAGCGCTCCAGTTGTTCACTGAAAGTCAGGCGAATACCCCGTTTACTGAACCCCTCACGTTGCTGCAAAGCCGCCAATTCTAGGCGCGTAATGGCTCGTATATCCTGTTGTTGTAAGGCGTCAAACAATACAATGTGGTCGATTCTATTGACAAATTCAGGACGAAAAAATTTACCAATTGCAGACTCATAATTGGTAGCATTGCCCTTACCAAAACCCACACTGGCGCGATTAGAGGCTCCCAAATTGGACGTCATTATAATAATGGTATTCCTGAAATTGGTCACGCGCCCATAAGCATCGACCAACAAGCCCTCGTCCAAGACCGTCAATAAGGCATCAAAAATAGAAGGATCGGCTTTCTCAATCTCATCCAACAACAACACTGAAAAAGGCCGCTCGCGAATCTCTTGTACCAATTTCCCAACCTCGCCCCCAGCCCCGATGAACCGCGCCAATTGAGAAGGATGCTGAAACTCACTCATATCCAAACGGATAAGCGGTGATTTTTTTTGTCCTTTTCCAAAAAAATAGTCGGCCAGTGCTTTGGTAGAAGCGGTTTTTCCCACTCCAGTAGGCCCTGCAAAAATCATGGTAGCAATAGGCTTTGCAGGACTGTTCAGCCCCGCTTTGAAAATCTTGACCACATTGCAAAGTGCCGTAATGGCCTCTTTCTGTCCAATAATTCGATGCTCAAAATAAGCGCGCAGTTCGCTGGGCTCCAACAGCAAATCATCCCGCAAAAACAACTCGGGCATACCCGTTTGTGCTACAAAGTTAGCGACTACC
>CAYUZF010000323.1:0-1350 GCA_964449615.1 uncultured Aureispira sp. | reverse complement strand
CCTTGTCTACTTGTGTGTGTTGCTCTTTTTGAGCCTTGCTGATACACTGCCCTAAAAATTTGATGGCTTTGCCGGGGAAACTTTCGTAAGAATAGTAACGACGCAACAAGCGGTAGCTCAAGGTACGAGCGGACTTGGTCAGCTCTATTTTTAAATTTTGTTGGCAATAATCGGCTAATTTGTCTAGAATGCGCTGCACTTGGTATTCGGGCATTTCTTCGAGCTGTACCACCTGAAAGTTTTCTACAAATCCTGGCAGTAAGCGCCGCATACTTTCGAGTTGAGCGGGCGTTACTTCGCCTAATAGCTGCAATTTTCCCGCTTGCAAGAAAGAGGTTAGAAAAGCGGCTACGCTGTCTTCTGGGCCTTCGCCCCCCGTTTGCAGAAGCTGCACCACATCCAACACCCACAAAATTCCATTGGCGCGCTCCAATTGGTAAATCAATTGTTCTACCTGTTGCTGCCACTCGCCCAAATATTTGGCTCTAGCCGTAATGCGTTGCGCCACCAATTGCCAAAAAGTTAGATTTATTTTAGATTTTTTATGCGCTATTTTTTTGATGGCTTGCCGCAATACCGCACTTTTGCCTGTTCCATGTTTGCCAACCAGCAGCACATTGGAACGGGTACTTACCATCTTATCAATGGTTTCGTCTACTTGCTGTTCCAATTCCCAAGCCGCTTCTGGAAACGCAGCGATGTTTTGCCGCAGTTTTTTCTGCAACGGGTAACGCTCTGCCAGCGCCTCCAACTCCGCAAATTCATTGCCGTTGCCCCAACTGTTGTTAAACGTATAATCCCGCTCATAATTGACCCGCAACGCTACTTCATCCAAGCTGGGCCGCGCCCCCAGCACCATTCGATACAGCGCATCGGGTGTTTTTTGATTAAAAATATTGGATGCAAAGTTCTTGACCAATGCAGGCAGTAGTTTTGCATCGTAGTAATAAAAATTCTCTCCAAACAGCGGCAAAAAGCAACAATATTGTCCTTGATCGGTCGAGCCGTATACGGCATCTACAGGCACTTCTATGGTTGTTCGCGAAGGATAAGAACGGTTGTCCTCTTTGTAAACAGGACGCGTTTTGATGTAAAAAGTCTTCAACTGAAACGTCACCAAAGGCAAATAAGGATAATCGTCGTACTTTTTGTAATTGCGTTTTAGGTGTGTTGCCAAGTGCGACTTTAAACGCTTCAAATCCGTATCAATTAATTGATAAGAAGTGCCTACCAAAACGCCCAAAATTTGGTCGTTGGACAACGGGTAATGCAGGAGTGGATAAACCAGTTTTTCCATAAGTGGGTGTGTCGTATATCGCTTCTAGAATCTTAATTGTAAATTGAGTTTAA
>CAYUZF010000322.1:306-3955 GCA_964449615.1 uncultured Aureispira sp. | reverse complement strand
TTGGTCAACGACAACAACCCAAAGTTGCTACTGCCGGCACCAGTACTAGTTCCTCCAATAACACCATAATTACCCCCATCACCCCATACCCCTACACCGTAACCATTGGGAGTGGCTCTATCTGAACGGCCGTAAATACTGGTTGCTATAGCAGCGGTAGCATTTGTTGGCGTAATATAACCTTCAAATACGGCTCCTGTAGTCGTCGTTTGGTTTTGTGCAATAATGGTAGGGTCTTCGCTGTAGTTAATGGCATTGATGGCCGATTTTAGGCCGCCTACTGCGGGTGAAGTACCTGTCGCCATGTGGCTGATTGACAGCGAAGGAAATTCATTGGTAGTGTTGGCAGGGCCAGGCGCGAGTCCTGGATCTCCCGTCAATATATCCACCGCATTGTTATTCGTACCGTTGTGTTGTACTTCTAAGGCATTACCACCACCTCCAGCACCACCGCCAGAACCGTTGTACTGCACAAAAAAACCAACGGCATTGTTAGTTCCTGCGGTATTGTTGGCATCCACATAACCACCAATACCCAACCCGTCGTGAAAAACGGCCAATCCAATCTGGGTATTGTTTGTATTGTTCAGATCAATTTCTAATCCCCGACCTATTCCTGCGGTTCTCATAAAAGAAATACCAGAAGCATTGGCGGGATTGAGCAAGTCGACTTGCTGCCCAAAACCTAGCCCTCTATTGAGGATGGCAGAGGCGATAATTCCGTTGGTTGTGTTAATGATATCGATGTATTGACCACCTCCAGCACCAGATTGGTAAATGCTTTGTGCATCTGCTATGGTGGTAGCGCCCATTGCTATTTCTACGCCTCTAGAAAAGTTTCCATTTCCGTTTTGGTCTATAAATATACCAGGCAGCGTAGCTCCCGTATTGCGCTGTTGAATATTGACACCTGTACCTAGCCCGTCGTTAAAAGAGAGTATGTTGGAGGCGGTAGCCGCAGGGTTGCTTTGGTAGGCGTCCAGCGTGACACCGTCTGTAGCATTGCGCAACCAAACTACTGATCCTGTATTGGTGGCATCATTAGAGAGTACTTCTATGGCATTGCCCGTACCTGCTTGCGAAACAAAAACGGCATCGACATTGGCGGTTTGTGTTACGTGTAGCTTGGAGGTCGGGTTCGGCTCTCCAATGCCAACATTTTGTGCTTGAAGCGCAAAAACACTCCAACTCAATAGGGACGTATATAGTACTTTTTTACTATTCATAATACTTTATTGATCCGTTGTTTCAAACGGATGGATTAAAAAATAGAATGCCCTTAGAATATGGACAAACAAGGTGAGGGAAGATATTCTTATAAAAGCTAGTATACATGGAAGTTGCTTGGTAGAGATCATAAACAACTGTCATTTACTTTTTTGATAAAATTAGACAAAACTACGGCTCGTCTTCTTCTTATCTTTTTGTTAACATAAATTTAGTGCCATTTTAGGGTTGGGGATAAATTCTTTCAAAGAAAAAAATATACCAGACCGCTCATTCTTAGTCTAGTAAATTAAAGCTAATCGGCTACATATCCAATATTCCTAGGGGCTTTCTTATTTCTTTTGCATAAGTTATAGTATTTTGTTACGCCTTAATGACGCTCTGTTCTTTGCTTATTGAGCATTGAATATCTTTTTTCATTTATAGTAACGCTCTAGTTGTTCCATGAATCTTTACCAAGCCTTAAGCACTCCTATAGACAGTTTGTTGTCGCTCTTGTATCCCAATCTGTGTCTAGCTTGTACACAGCAGCCCCGTATAGGCGCTAGTGTGTTGTGTCTGAATTGCCAATACCACATACAATCCAGCAATTACCATCAACAGACGCCTAATCCTGTCTTGGAACGTTTTATGGGGCGTATAGAGCTGGAGCATGCTTGTTCTGGGTTCGTTTTTACAAAAGGTGGCGCTCTTCAAGAATTGATCCACCAACTCAAATACAACAACCAACAACAGGTCGGACTGGAATTGGGACGGCGCTGCGGGGAGTTGCTGCAAACAATCGCTTCTTATCAACAAATAGATGCGATTGTTCCCGTTCCTTTGCATCCGAAAAAGATGCGGCAACGCGGTTACAACCAAGCGGCTCTGTTTGGTCAAGGTTTGTCTGGAATCCTTCAAAAGCCCTGTTGGGAACAAGCTTTACAGCGCAACCGATATACAGAAACGCAAACTAAAAAATCGCGTTTAGAGCGCTTAGAGAATGTACATCAAGCTTTTACGGTGCCCGATAAGGCTGCTTTGATTGGCAAACACCTCTTGCTGGTCGATGATGTGATCACCACAGGAGCAACCTTAGAAGCTTGTGCCCAAACACTACTTGCTATAGAGGGTGTTCGGGTCAGTATTGTTGCAATTGCTTTGGCAAATTGAGGCTTTTTGAACCGTTCTCACCTTCATACATCTTCAATATTATTTTATTTGAACAAATTATTCTTTTTTGGGTTATTCATAACAACCAGCTTTCTTCCCCACAGTTAGCATCAACGTTGTTAATTTAGACTCTTTTATCAATATTACAGCATGTTTATTAAGAAAATATTCTTCATTTTCTTACTCTGTTATCACCCTACCCAAGCCATGAATATTTTGTTCATCGGTTCCGAACATTACAGTGTAGACCACCAGCGCCACCTTATTGTTGTCAATCAAACGCTCTCTACCCTCAATTCTGATAGCAGTCCTAAGAATACTTTATACATCGATCAACCTTACACTTTTCCAACTCCTGTTTCTAATTTTGCAGTTGGCCAAGCGTATACGGTTATTCACGACAATACCGCACAAGCTTACCAACTCTATTTTACGGAACTTCCGTTGGTGGATATTTATACTACTGCTCCCATCGTAGATGAACCGTCTACCTTAGCGCGCTTGACCTTGACGGAAACGGACGGTACGCACCTCCATTCTGCAATCGGCATCGAATACCGAGGAGCGGGCTCGTTGTCGTTGCCCAAAAAATCACTGCGCATAGAGTTTTGGAACAGCGCTACGGATTCCAGCAGCAAATCGGTACAACTGTTGGATCTGCGGAGTGACGATGATTGGAATTTGCAGGCTATGTACAATGAGCCATTGCGCTTGCGGGGTAAGTCCAACAATGCGCTGTGGAAAAGTATGAGCAGCCTTTATTATCAAGCTCAAGAGCCCGAAGCGGTGAATGGTATAGAAATGCGGTATGTAGAAGTCTTTATAGATGGAATCTACCAGGGCGTATATGCGTTGGGGGAGCGCGTTGACCGCAAACAATTGCAGCTTAAAAAACCTGCCCCTACCCACAACCGAGGACAGTTGTACAAAGGGGTGAATTGGTGGCCTGGTACGGTTTCGTTCACCGATCTTTACCCTTCTTTTGATAACCGTTCCGACTTTTGGCAAGGTTTTGACCAAAAATATCCGCAAAACCGTTTTGATTGGGGAAACCTCTACGAGTTTTGTGATTTTGTCCTCAACAGTTCTGACAGCGTTTTCTATACCGATATCTCCAAACATTTTGACTTAGACAACGCTGTAGACTATTTTATTTTTCTAAATCTTATTAATGCAGGAGACAACACGGGCAAGAACCTTTTCATAGCACAATACGATGCGGGAGAGCCTTTTTTCTATGTACCCTGGGATTTGGACGGCACAACAGGCA
>CAYUZF010000322.1:0-282 GCA_964449615.1 uncultured Aureispira sp. | reverse complement strand
TGTCCAACGGGCTTTACGATCGGTTGTTACACGATTGCCAGCCCAACGGTTTTAAGGACTTGCTGCGTAAGCGCTGGCGAACATTGCGCACGACTTTCCTTAATAAGGACTATTACATGGCCTACATCAATGCCAACTATAATTACTTGTTGCGCAATGGAGTGTATCAACGCGAAGCCATTGCTTGGCCCGACTACTGCCTGAATCCTATTGACATCAACCGCACCCACAACTGGTTGGCCAACCGCATCCGAGAACTGGATTACCGTTTTGAGGAGGATT
>CAYUZF010000321.1:0-3957 GCA_964449615.1 uncultured Aureispira sp. | reverse complement strand
TTCGCCTCTACGTCCCAAAGCGGAACGTGCAGCGGCGAATTAACAAAGCGGTAACTAAAGTCAATCACCGTTCCAGAAGGTACGGGATTTCCCAAACCATCTAACCCATCCCAAACCAGAATATTTTGTCCTGCATTAGGCAAATTTTGTTCGATCAATACATCTCTAGTATTCGCTTGGTAGCCAGGTGTTCCATCCAAGTCAACTACAATTAATCCGCGTCCAGGTTGGGTAGCATTAAATTGAATCAATACATTGCCCACCTCGGTAGCGGGGTTACAATAAAAAGTTAAACTTTGTACCGTCACAGACGGCAGCGTTGCAGTTGGATATTCTAGACTATCGGGATCGTTGACAAAAATATCATACTGAGGATAAGCAGTATTGCTGTTTTGGCTACGGCGGCGCTCTTCTATGGTAGTACCTGTATTGGTACCAAATTCATTGAAATAGGTAAAAAATCCGAAAGGGCGCATTCCTGCCAGACGAACACGTTTGACAAAAAAGCCTGATAGACCAGCAGGTGCAGGTGCTAGACCGTAGAGATCAAAGTCTGTGGAAAGTTCATGGTTTCCAGCTCCTGCAGTAAACGACCAAGCACGGGCGTGTAGGCGGCCTGTTTTGTAGTCGCCTGCGGTGTTGTACACCGAAAAATCCCAGAGGTCGTACCAACTTTTTCGAGGTCCGCCTCCGCCGTTGGGCATTGCTGCTTCATTCACTTGCGTAAATTCTACATAAAAATCTTGTGCACTTCCAGTGGTATTGGTATAGGCCAGTGCATTGTAGCCAGTGGCACCTACTTGTGCCGATGGCCCTGCTGACGCTTCGGCATAGCTGCCAATTACGCCTGGTTGGGGCAGCAGAGACGATTGCCGCGTACTTCCTGTGTTTCGCGCCAAGGTATTGGTGGCGACCACATTGCCCGCCGCATCTCGAATGGTGATAATCATATCATTTTGATTATCATTCGAATTGGTAGGAATACGCCGCACGCCATAGTAAACGGTTTCGTTGGGCAACATACGGACGTATAGCCGATAATCTGGCGAGGCGCCAGGCTTCATGAATAAATCCGAATTGTTGCCATCGTCGTGTTGGAGGTAGCCTATAAATTGATTGTTGCCTGTAGCTGTACCTGTTCCAGCAGGGGTTACATCTCTGGATCCTTCTGCTTTTAACAAGTTGGGAAGTATACAAAACAGACAGAGTATAAAACAGAATGATGTAGATATTGCTTGCCTAAAGTTTTTTTTCTGGACGTTTATCATAGTATAAATATCTTGGTTTTCATTACAATAAAACACATTTGTAATAATAAAAAAATCCTTTTTGTACTTCTTCAAGTACAAAAGATGGACTTTCTGGCCACAAATAAACGAACTTTTAAACAAAATGAGGGTATCTATTCTGCCAGACTATAGCTTCCATTCTTGCCTTTTTTTTGAGAATAGAGCATACCACTACTTACTTGTTTCAGAATGTAGCAGAGTTAGCTAATTTTTGAATAGAATTTTGATATTCAACCTAATAGATGTAATCTTGTTTTTTTTGCGCTTTGTAGTTTTGCTCCAATACTATTGTCATTACCAAACTTAGCGGAATACATTTTGGTGTTATTGTATTCGGCTTTACGTCTGCCTACCTGCAAGAAAGTTGACCAACTAATTGTAAAAAGCATTTCAAGTAAAATACTAGTATCAACAGTTTTATAATTCTATCAAGGGATTCCAAAATACCTTTTCAAAATCCACTATTTTGTTGTCCCTTACCTCTACTCCTTCTTCGCGCAGAAGCACAGCCATCCGATCCCCTCCAAAAAATTCACGACCCGTTAGCACGCCATTTCTATTGACCACCCGATGGGCGGGAATGCTTTCGGGGCAGCGGTTCAGGGCATAACCAACTAAACGAGCTTGCCGCGCTTGTGCTAGCGCTTTGGCAATAGCGCCGTAGCTCGTTACTCTTCCTGCTGGGATTAGCTTCACGATGGCGTATACATCTTGTGCAAATTGTTGGGTGTCGCATTTCATGCTTGTTAGTTTTGATGTACTTAGCTGCGCTTCCTACTTGTCTTCTTCTTCCAAAATTTCTTTGTCGCGCAACATCAGCGCGTAAGCATTGACCCACAGCGACAGCACCACATAAGGGCCATAAACCAATAGTACTTCATCCATCAACTCCTGTGCAGGGCTTACCAAAACATACAAAGAATAGAACAACCCTACAATGGCCAACCCCAGCATCAGAGCACCTATGCGCCGCAGCGTAACAAACGTACGCCAGCTGGCATAAAGCGCAAAAGCGCTACCTACCAAGACACTAGCTGCGTAGAGCATGCCAGCCCAGTCGTATTCGGTAATCTTGGGGCGCAGACCTGCCAAAAAAGCGGTTTCTTCCTCTCGCAAATGCACGCCTGTATAAAACAGTACCACCAATAGAAAAATATTGGTCAGATATAGCCGCCGCAAAATGTATTTCTTCTCAATCACAGAAACCCCTAAGCGCAGCTTAGAAAGCCAATAATCAAGTTGCTGAATTTCAATATCGTTGGGGGCGTGGTGGGTCAATGCTAGGCGATAAGCTTGGCTGTAGTAGCTTCCCGCTATTTCTTTTTCTCCTTTTTCTTTGTAATAATGCCCCAACAGCGTACTCGCCCATTCTACGTTGTCTTTAAAATAATCGGTGGCCAAAAAATGCAGGGCATCGTACTGTACTTCGCTCAACTTGCCTACTTCTAGAGCTTGCTCTACAAAAGGGCGGTATTTGATTACTGTACCTTTGGTGTCAATGCTTCCTTCTTGTGCATTGCTCGCTTGGTAACTCCAACTCAGTTCCGATTCTGTGAAAACCAGCCGTGCTTTGGCTCGTAGCTTAATATTTTGTAACGTGATGGGTTCTTGCAAAATTCCCAGTAAGGTGGCGCGAAATGCACTAGACACATCTTCGGGTTGATTGGGGTTTCTTTCTTTTTCTTCTTGAATGTTGCTCAAAATGGTCCACTCGGTGGAGGCGGGAATGACCAAACCTAAAATGTGCAAATCTTTGACCAACAACAAACTACTAGGTACGCGCTGGGAAGCGTACAGCGCCTGTTCGTAACTAACTTTATAAAAGAAGGTGGTTTGCGCAGGAAATTCAATGCCGCAAATAGCCAGTTGGTGTGCAGAAGGTGAACGATCGAGTATTTTTTGAGGAGCGGGGATGGTAATGGCGCAAACAATGCCCATTTCATTCAGCGCTTCGTAATCCAAAATGGTTCCTTCGGCAAACGTCGTATCGTATAGTACTGTCGCTTTTTGTAGCGTTTGTTTCATAAGCATCAACTAAACAAGAAAAGTGAGGCCTATGATAGTGAAAAAAACTTACTTGTTGTAATCTGTTCCCAATAAAAGTACCGCGTAGGTTTGCGCTAAGAAGGGTCAGCGCTATTGTCGCTCAAATGATCCAGTACGTCGTCGTAGTCGGTCTCTGCTATAGGCTGTGCATTTTGATCGTAAAAAATAAAGGCTAGCGCTGTTAATCCCAACATTGCGGTATTGAAAAAGTACCAATAATAACGAACATCAGCAATCGTGGCCACACGCGGTTGAAACAGCATTAGTAAAGCCAACAGAAAAAACACGCCGCCCAGCCCCAACATCAAGACACTCACCAATTCTAGTTTTTTATGAATTTTGATACCCACGAATACTGTCCACGCACAAACCCCCAAAGCCCGCCAAGCATAGCCCTGTGTTGGAGCCGAATACACCGCCTCATTGAATCCTTGCACTTCTATATTTTGCAAGTTGACACGGAAAATATGCCAATAGAAATAGGTGATAAAGAATAGGACAATCAAAGCAACCAACTGTATGGCGAACATCAGGCGCATCGTTTTTATGTTTGATTAGGTGAGTGAATTAGTACAGTGTAACAAAAATAATCAACCATTTTTAAGCGAGCCTTTTTTCCCGA
>CAYUZF010000320.1:330-4023 GCA_964449615.1 uncultured Aureispira sp. | reverse complement strand
GTTGTCTCCTACATTATGCACCGTATGGGTGGGCTCCACCACTTTGGGTGCTTCTTTGGCTTGATCCAAGCTTTTTACAAATTGCTTCAAGCGTTTTCTAAAATTAGGTTTGGCACCGTCGTCGTACTCTTCCTTCAAGGCTTCCAATTCAGCATCTTCGATGCCCAACTCGTCCAACTCGTCTAAGGCTTCGTAAATTTGTAGATCGTCGATCAGGGCAATTATTTCTGTGGTGGTCATTGTTGTAGTTGTTTTGCTGGGTAGTAGAATAAAAGTGGTTACAGTGCGCCCTCCAAAATACTACATAAATGGGGATCTCAAAAGTATGGCTCTACTTAATGCTCTTGTTAGACTTCTGCCACGCCTACTATTTATAAAAAAATGGTTTTTAATACATTGTATTTAATAGAAAATTGCTAATAACCGTCAAAAAAAAGCCACAAAAGTGATTTTTATTCAAAACTACGGTGTAAAGTTTAGGCGAGTAAATTATTAGCTGTATATTAATTGAGTCTTTTAGTTTCCTATTCGCTTGAAGCAGCCATTTTAGTCCAGAAGTGGTTCTTCGGCGCTGGGTTTATAAGTTTCCAGATACTCCCTGCTTTGTCTAGCTTGTAGAACGCCCATATTCTTTGGTTGGTCAAAGCGGTAGCCAATAATTAAACAGACGGCTTTTTTCTGAGCTTGTCCTATTTAGCTGTATCAAGAGCCGTCTACAAGACAACACACTATGAAAGAATTATTATTGCTGCTGCTAACTGGTTTTTTAAGTACGAGTTGGACAACCATTTCGCCTGACGCTTCGTTGCAACTCAGCAACGCTGCCCTCTCCCGTTACCTCTCTGAAATGGAAACCAATTTCAATTGGACGCCCCCTATTTTGTTGGTCAAAAGCGAGCAGCCCAATGCCCAACAACTTCAACGGCGAATAGGCAAGACTCAAATTCTCATCAAAAATGAAACGCAATTGCTAGCCTACAGCCTACAGCATACGGGCAAAGCACTCGTTTACCTCAACTTGGACATCGAGCAAGAGCATGACCATTATTATGTTTATATGGTGAACGAAGGGTTGAAAACAGTGCTTAAAGAAGGGGTACCACAACATGAATTAATAGAAGCACCGCTGGGCCGAGCTTGTGTGTTGCATTACGACCATAATTTGAAATACGTAACAATGGATTGTTTGTTGTCGGAGGAAGACGCAGAAAAAGAGTAAGCGGCTGTGTACCTAATTCAAGCGTCAACCGAAAAGATGTTTAGCCGTCCCTTACCCATTTGCCACAAAAAGCTCTCTTTAATTTGCTTATACCACCGCCACTAGTATCTTTGTAAGAATTCTTATTCTGACCGTACAAATCACCGTTACATGAGCAGCCCGCGTCTACAACAACTGCAAAGCTTCCTAGAAAAAACACCCAACGAGCCGTTTATTTTGTTTGCCATTGCCAAAGAATACGAAAAACTCGAACAATGGCAGGACGCCTTGGCCTACTACGAGCGTTTGACCAAAGACAGCCCCAAGTACGTAGGCACCTACTACCACTTGGGCAAACTCTTGGAACAGTTGGGGCGCGAGCGCGAAGCTTTTTTTACCTACCGCAACGGCATGGACGTGGCGAAGGCCGCAGGCGACAACCACAGTTTGGCCGAACTGGCTGGTGCCAAAATAGAACTGGGCGATGACGACGATTTTGAGTAGCCTCCCAACCCATACAATAATCCTCTCGTTTTTAAAAGCATGCCTCCATTTGGGTACTGGAACAATCCTTGCCTTGTATAAATAGCAGTTAGTTGTCAAAATTAAGTGCTGTTCTTACCGATTATTTTTAATAAAATCGTACCTTTGCAGCTATGCTAAATCAGAAAGGAATTTTTTGCGGCTTTTTACTAGCCGTAGTTTTATTGTTCTCCAGTTGTCAGAACAAATTTGAGAAATTGCGTTTGTCGACCGATACCGATCTAAAATTGACCAGAGCGTTTGAATTTTACGAGGCGGAGGAATACCTCAAAGCGCAGTATTTGTTTGAAGATTTGATTGGAGAAGTGCGCTTGACCGATAAAGCGGAAAAAGTGTATTTTCATTATGCCTACACGCACTACCATTTGGAAAACTACTCGTTTGCTTCCTATTACTTTAAGCAATTTTCGACGACTTACCCCAATGGAAAATATGCGGAGGAAGCCTTATTTATGAGCGCAGATGCCTTTTACCGCCTCTCGCCCAGTTACCGCCTGACACAGGAGGATACTAAAAGTGCGATTGAGGGTTTGCAGATTTTTGCCAATACGTATCCCCAAAGTGAGAAAGTAGCGGCCTGCAACGAACGCATCGACGACCTGCGCGCCAAGCTAGAACGCAAGGCGCTGTACAGTGCCAAAGGCTATTTTCAGCGTAAAAATTACCAATCTGCGGTGCATTCTTTTAAAAGTATGTTAGTAGATTTTCCAGATACGCAAGAAGGGGAACAAATACGTTACATGATTATCAAATCATTGAACAAATACGCCCAACAATCGGTCTTATCTAAGCAAGTCGAACGCTACAAAGAAACGCTAGCAGCCATAGAGGATTTCGATCAACGCTACGACAGCAGCAAATACAAAGGCGAGGTCGTCAATATTAAAACAGCACCCATTAACAAAATAAAACGGATTCGTAATGAATATTAACAGAAATAACGAAATCAAGCAGAAAGCGCAGGGCATCAATCCTTACATTGTTGCGCGCAACTTGGATGAAATCTCTGCTTTGGGTGGTGGTAATATCTACCAATCGCTCAACATCATTGCTCGCCGTGCCAACCAAATTGGAGTCGATCTAAAGAGAGAATTGCATGCCAAATTGGACGAGTTTGCTTCTAGCACAGATACGCTAGAGGAGATTCACGAGAACAAAGAGCAAATTGAAATCTCTAAGTTTTATGAGCGGTTGCCCAACCCTAGCATCATCGCTTTGCACGAGTTCTTTGACGGAAAGGTATACCACCGTTTCAAAGATGAAGAAGAGCAGAAGTAATTGGGCTTCTACCGATGAAAATAAGAAATTTGTATCCTGACAATTAACCTCCTAATTGTCAGGATTTTTTATTTGATGTTGTAATTGTCAGGCATGTATCTCTCTGGAAAAAAAATATTGGTTGCCCTTACGGGTAGTATTGCCGCTTATAAAATGGCAACGTTTGTTCGTTTATTGATCAAAGCACAAGCAGAGGTTAAGGTGGTGATGACGCCTTCTGCACAGGATTTTATCACTCCGCTTACCCTTTCTACCCTCTCCAAAAATGAGGTGTGGAGCGATGTGCATTCGGGCGAGGGTTGGAACAACCACGTCGAACTGGGGTTGTGGGCCGATGCGCTTCTAGTAGCCCCTGCTACGGCCAATACCCTGGCCAAAATGGCCAATGGTTTGTGTGATAATTTGGTGTTAGCCGTGTATTTGTCGAGCCGCTGCCCTGTCTTTGTAGCGCCTGCTATGGACTTGGATATGTGGGCGCATCCCGCTACGCAGCAAAACGTAACGCGTTTGCAAAGCTTTGGCAATCATATCTTGCCCGTAGAAGACGGCGAATTGGCCAGTGGACTTGTGGGCAAAGGACGCATGGCCGAACCCGAAACGATGGCGGCGCATTTGTCGGACTTTTTCCAGAAACAAGAGCAGCCGCGTTTGGTGGGCAAACGGATATTGATTAC
>CAYUZF010000320.1:0-320 GCA_964449615.1 uncultured Aureispira sp. | reverse complement strand
AAGCCATAGACCCCGTGCGTTTCATCAGCAACCACTCCACAGGACGCATGGGCGCCGCTATAGCCGAACAGATGGCCAAAGCGGGCGCAACGGTAACCCTAATCTGTGCCAAAACAGCGCTGCAACCTGCCGAGCATTCCAACATCACTGTTGTCCCCTTCGTTTCTGCAGACGAGTTGTACCAAGCCGCTGCACAGCATTTTGAGCAAACAGACGTCGCCATTTTGGCAGCAGCCGTTGCCGACTACACCCCCCAGCAGCGTGCGCCCCACAAAATTAAGAAAAAAGAAGGCCCGCTCATCCTCACCCTAAAACGCACC
>CAYUZF010000319.1:0-4024 GCA_964449615.1 uncultured Aureispira sp. | reverse complement strand
TGGCATACAATATATTGCTGGAAAGTTCGACTTGGCACGCCACGTTGGGCAAACGCATCATGGGGCTAAAAGTTATTCGAGAAGATGGAAAATTGGTGAGCAAACACGGCGCTGCTGTCCGAAGTTTGGTGAAATGCCTCATCATAGCTTTTCCGTTGCCCTTGCTGATCCTGCACTTATTTTATATCATAATGAAAGACGATCGCCGCAAATTAATTGTACACAACAAATTGGCTAAGACGCGTGTCATTCAAGTCGTCCGCTAATTGAATTATAAACGCGTATGAAAATCATCCTTATAGGGCCTGCTTATCCTTTGCGGGGTGGCTTGGCTGCTTTTAACGAACGTTTGGCTACGGCTTTTATGGAGCGAGGCGACGAGGTAGAATTGGTGACCTTCAGTTTGCAATACCCCAGTATACTCTTTCCTGGCAAAACCCAATACAGCCAAGACCCCGCCCCCGAACACCTGAACATCAATGTTTCCATTAATTCGGTCAATCCGCTCAATTGGTTGTCGGTGGGCAAGGCGCTGGCGCGTAAAAAAGCCGATTTGGTGATCTGCCGTTTTTGGTTGCCTTTTATGGGCCCTTGTTTGGGAACCATTCTAAGACAAATAAAGAAAAACGGCTACAGCAAAGTGGTATCCATTATTGATAATATAGTACCGCATGAAAAACGCATAGGGGACACGGTTTTTGCGCGCTACTACGTGCAACCCGTTGATGCTTTTGTGGTGATGTCTCGCTCCGTCGAGCGCGAATTGCAGCCTTTTTTAAGGCCAGACCAAATGGTGCGCTATCTGCCGCATCCCATCTACGACAGTTACGGGGCGCGCATGGACAAGGCAGCGGCTTGTGCGCACTTGCAACTGCCCACCGAACCGCGTTATTTGTTGTACTTTGGGTTTATACGGGCTTACAAAGGCTTGGATGTGTTGCTAGAAGCGCTAGCCGACCCGCGTATTCGCCAGCTACCGCTTCAACTTATTGTGGCGGGGGAGTATTACGCTTCCCCTGATTTATACGAAACTATCATCCAAGAAAAAGCGTTGCAAGAGCAATTGGTTTTGAGAACGGAATTTATTCCTGAGCAAGATGTAGCGGCTTACTTCGGCGCAGCGGATTTGGTGGTACAGCCCTACAAAACGGCTACACAAAGTGGCATCACGCAATTGGCGTATCATTTTGAAGTGCCCATGTTGGTCACGGCGGTTGGCGGTTTGCCCGAAGTAGTAGCCCACGAAGAAGCGGGGTACGTCGTGCCGCCCAACGACCCCAAAGCGGTTGCGGATGCCATTGTTAATTTTTACGAGGAGAAGCGAGAAACTGCTTTCCGCAAAGGGGTGCGCGCTCGAAAAGCCGAGTTTTCTTGGACAAATTTTCTCACGGGCATTACTACTTTATAACCATAAAACAACAACAACATGCAAGACAATCCCACCCACCTATACGACGCCTTTGGAGAACTGTTGTACGTCGTGGCTATGGCCGATGGGTTCATCCAAGAAAGTGAAATCAGTGCTTTGGAGCGCGTACTCGCCGACAATCCCTGGGCGGCAGAAATCAAATGGTCGTTCAACTACGAGCGCAAAAAACAAAGCTCGCCCGAAGAAGCCTATAAAAAAGTCATTGATTATTGCCAGCAGGTAGGGCCAAAAGCAGCCTATAAAGACATGTTGGAGGTGATGGAAGCCATCGCAACAGCCAGCAATGGCGTCGATCAAGCCGAGCAAAAAGTAATGGACAGTTTTATACACACACTCACCCACCGCTTTAAAGAGGATTTGAAGCTTCGATAGGAAGCAGTGCGCTGTATGTCTCTACTGGTATAAGCTGTTGTCGTCCAAAATGTCGCCGTGGAATGAATCTTCTAATCTGCCTTTGTAAGTGGCATCGCCAAAACCCAAAATAGGAAAGAAAATAAAACTTAGCAGAAATAGGCCTATCGTAAAACCGCCTCCTTTGCCAAAATTCTCAGAGATGTCATTCAAAACAATAATGTAAATGACTATATTGACCAAAGGAATAAAATAAAGCAACAGCCACCAACCAGGGCGATCCGCTACCTTGTGTAAAATGTAGACGTTGTAAATGGGAACAATTGCCGCCCAGCCAGGTTGCCCTGCTTTTTGAAACATCTTCCACATGCCAGCAATAGGGAGAATGATAAAAACGATTAAATAAACCAGTACTAAGAGTATAGATGGGGAGTTTTCCATAGCAGTAAATTTTTGAATGAAATAGGTTTAAAATTATAATTGTTAAAAAAAATAGTAGGATGAGGCAAAAGCCTTTTTCCATCCTGTTACTCATCTTCCCCTGCATTGGGGTTGGTAGTAGGAAGGTTATCGGGTCTTAATGGGAGTTTATCAGGCAGAGGCTGTGCAGTCGGTTTTGGAGCTTTTTTAACAACAGGCTCTTCTTGCGCTACGGGTACGTGCTGTGGGGCATGGGGCAAAACATAGACAGGCTGCGTGTTGTCCATTTGATTGGCATTAAACATTCCTGTAATAGTGCGCTGAATGGTATTGAGAATATCAAACGTGAAAGTGTCGCTATAGCCCACAAAAAAGGCGACCAACAAAGGCAATAGGCTGTTGGTATTGCTGGTACTCAGCACCAAGCTGTAAAGCGCCAAGTAAACCGCTGCGCCCATCACAACGCCCAAAACAGGGCGAATAATCACCCATTTGATGGTGTTGCCAAACTCCTGCACGGGTTTTTGATAAAACTGCGACAGCATAGCGGCAAAACTTCCAATAAAACTCCAAACCACAATGCCCATAGGAATGCCCAAAATCGGAAAATTCCGAATCTCTCGCCAAGTAATGTTGTAATAGTTGAGCGTTACGAGCGTACCAATTAGAATCAATAAAGTTACTGCCATGCCCGCCATCACACTTTTGCGGGTTTTATTGGCGCGGACTTGATCCTTCACCTGCAACGCTAGAATATTGGCCTTGTATTGTTGCATCTCGTTGTAAACACTGATGGTGTGTACGACTGCCGAAATGGGCGTATAATCGTTGTGTTCTTGTTCCAATCTGGTGGTGGTTGCCAGTTCTGCTCTAGCCGAGCGAATACCGTTTAGGGCAGCCAGCACCCGCCACCCGTGCGCGGCAAGCCACTGGGCAGCCAGCGCCTCCGCTTTTAGTTCTTCATAACCAATTAATTCCACCCGAATGGCCATCAAATTTTCCATGTAAGTAGCCTTGTAGATCATTTGCGGGAACAGCGTATCAATATTAGCACAATCCAATTCCAATTCATCTTCAATAATCTTCAATTCATTCAGCAATTCTTGGCTGGGTTGCTCGCGGCTTAATTCATTGACGCGTTTTAGCAATGCGCTGTATTCTTGTTCCTTATTGGCGTTGTTTTTTTCGTAAACAATGTCAAAATGCGTGGCTTCCATAATGGCGCGATGCAACTGGCGCAACTTAGCCAAATCGGTGCGAATGCTGTCTAACAGGGCGTCTATTTTGTCTTCGTGAGAAACACTTGTACTGCGTGTCTTGACAGCAGGGTCGATTTTATTGTGCGACCAATCAATGTGTTTGATCAAAATAGGCTCTACAGTTTGTTGTTGTTGGATCGGGGCTGCTAGGTGTTGTACCTGCTGTTGCGCAAAGTTGACGTTGGGCGCTACCGAATGTACTAGGAGGGGTTGCTTTTTGTTAGAAGAAGGTAAAATAGCCATATATGAATTGGTGTTGTAGTGGTAAAGGGAATTAGGAGTTGTTTCGAACAACAGCGGGCAATTTGTCGGACATGAACCAACAAAGACAACGCTTACTTGAACGAAAACTTAAACTATCAAAAAAAATCCAATGCAGCAATGAATTGAACCAAAAACAGCTTAAAAGACTACAAAAGTTCCAAACAAGCCCGCAAGCTGTCGCGCCAATGCGGAATGGACAAGCCAAACCCCTGCTTAATTTTTTGTTTGTTCAGCAAGCTGAACGAAGGGCGTTGGGCAGGTGTCGGGTACTCGTGGGTTTCTATGGGCGACAAGGCGCAGT
>CAYUZF010000318.1:3323-4100 GCA_964449615.1 uncultured Aureispira sp. | reverse complement strand
CCGGAGGGATGGGTGTGGTGTAGATTAACTGAATTGACTAAAATAATTACTAAAAAGGAATACACTAAGTAGGAGAAATGTTCTAACTGTCATAATTAAATATATCTACTGCTAAAGGAGTTAAAAAGAGAAGCGTCCTTCGCAGGAGCCTCCCCTACTTTTTGAAGGTTAGAAGAACCTTGGATTGTTTACCTTCTCGTTCTTCTTTATAAAACAATACTCCACCATTGCCTCTATAGTGCCTGCGTTGTATTGCTGCAAGGGCGTCAACGTAATGTCATAAGCAAAAGCGATCTGAAACTGGGGCGCTACTTGCCATTTGATCAGCACGTCAAACGAATCTCCCAAACGAAAGGTCGTTCCTACCAAAAACTTCTCAAAAAACACAAAACTCAAATTCAAGTCCATGTCCAAAGGCGTATTCACGACGTATTTGAACAGCACATTGGGTTGAATCTGAACGTTTTTGGCTATATCAAATGACAAACCGCCCATCCAGTAATAATGTTGTCGAATCTTAGGTACTACACTGGCGCTGTTGTTACTGGGAGAAAAATCTATCTCTTGTTCAAATAAATTAGGAACCGAAAAGCCGATGTACCAATGCTTGGCTTGGTAATACACCCCTGTCCCAAAATTGGGCTGTACTTTGCTGTTGACGCCGCCAGGAATAGCTTGGTCAATTACTTGTGTAGGTTCGGCCTCGCCCCAACGGATTTGCGTGTAACTCAACGAAGCACGCAGGCAATGGAACGCCTACCAACAACGTTGTACAGC
>CAYUZF010000318.1:0-3313 GCA_964449615.1 uncultured Aureispira sp. | reverse complement strand
AAGCACGCAGTCCAAAACTTAAAAAATTCTCGCGCTTAAAGCGAATGATATAAGCGTAGTTGGTGGCAATATTCACTTGGTCGGTAAACCCAATTTGATCGTAATTGATCGACAGACCCAACCCCAAGCGTTCTTTCCAAACGGCTCCGTGGGCGTTTAGGGTGGCCGACTGTGGCGCACGTTCTATGCCAATCCATTGTTTGCGATAAATACCTGACAGACAGAGGTTTTTTTTGCTGCCTGCGTAGGCGGGATTGTAATACAGTTTATTGAACATAAACTGTGTAAATTGGGCTTCTTGCTGTGCGTGAGCGCCTACGACCCAAAAGGACAGCAGCAAAACGCAAAATAGGGGGTTCATCTTTTTCATAATACAACAGTTAGCAATATGGTTCCTTCTTTGACGCCTTAAATGTTCTTACAATACCAACGGTTATCGACGAATTTCCACCGATCCTTGTGTGCGGTCGCCGTCCGTGAGCTGTAAAATGTAAAAATAGGTGCCATCAGGTAGAGCAGCGCCAACATGGGTACCATCCCACTGATTGAGGTAATTATCGCTTTGGTAGACGCGATCCCCCCAGCGGTTGTATACCTCTAAGCGTGCAGGACGTTGTTCAGAAACACAAGGAATTTCAAATAAATCGTTGACACCATCATCGTTAGGAGTAAAAATGTTGGGGATGGGGCAGTCCGACAATACATCTCCTCTAATGAGAACGATTGCGGTGTCACAACTGTTCACACAAAAGCCATCGCAAAGCTCATAAATAAAGAAAGCTGGTGCTGTCACATCTTCCAAAGTTACGGTAATTTCTCCGTTATTCAAATTCGTAAGTTCCCCTTGATTGATCATTTGTTGTATACTTACCGTCCAAGTTGTCGTCAATTGATCGTTGTTGATAACGTTAATACTATTTCCGTTCGCTGCTAAATTTATATAATCTGGTTCCGCAACTGGTTGCGGCCAAAGTACGGTCACAATTGTTGTATCCTCGCTATAATTTGGACAATTTCTACTGGACAAACTCCAAACAAAAGCATGATCGCCTTCGGGCAAATTGACAACAGGGCTGAGCGCTTGGTTGGGAAACAACACAAAACCACCGTCCAGACTCGTCCAAGCCCCTGTTTGCCCACTGGGCGGCGCTACCGCTTCTAGCTCAACACTATCGTCTAAACAAACGGTAAAATCTCCTTCTGCAACCGCCAACGTAGTAGGAATGCTATCAATGGTAACTACGACTGTATCCGAAGAATAAGTGCCACAGCGACCATTTTTTAGTTGCCAAACGAAAATGTATTGCTGTCCCTCTTGCAAGCCCAAAATTGCAGTATTAGGATCTAAGGTATCTACAACCACCACTCCCGCACTGCTTTGATTATTGCTTTGCAGCCAACAACCGATGCCAATTTGAGGCGCAACAGCAGCCATGGTAATGCCACTGCTCCCACACTGTTGTTGGTCGGGCCCAGCATTGGCCTGCTCCGATGTAGCAGGCAACACGTCTACCAATAGTGTATCGGTCGAATAGTTGGTACAAGTAACATTCGAAAGCGTCCAATAAAAAACATGCTGCCCTACAGGCAGCGGCCCTATGGCCGTGCTAGCACTGGTGGGTTGTTGTATAGCAACAGCACTACCACTTGTCCATGCTCCTGTAAATCCAGTAGGCAATACTTGTGCATTTAGCGTAGTCGTGTCGGTACCGCACAACAACTGGTCGCTTCCTGCTTGCGCCAATAACGTAGGTGCATAAACAGGCAACAAGACCGAATCCAGCGGCAAGGAACAACCATTCAGATTGGCCACCGCGTAATAATAGGCCGAATCACGCGCTTGCACGTTTTGCAAATCGAAAGGAGAACCTGTGCCGACATAGCTGTTGTTGGGCAATTGATACCAATCGTAAGTCGCCGCAGGACTTCCACTGCTGTCCACTCGAAAGCGGGCATCCTGTCCAACACACACGCCCCCATCCACAAATACCGCAACGGGGATTGGTAAAGGACGCACCACCACACGCACATCGCTCACCTCCGACACACAACCAAAGCTATCCACCACCGATAAATAATAAAGTCCCGAATCGACTAATGTCAATCCACGCTGGTACTGTGCGCCTGCACTTATTGCTCCATTGGGGCCTGTCCAGTTGTATTGCGAAGCATTGGCTGTAGTAGACAGCAACAGCGTATCGCCTTGGCAATAATAAGCCAAGTTGCCTGTAATAATAGGGGTGTTGGGGCGGGGGCGGACGGTGATGTTGATAGAATCTGTTGTTGTGCAGCCTGTTAGGCTATCGGCTATTACTAGATGCAACACTAGACTCTGCTGTATATTGGGTAAGAACAAGGTAGACCCCGTTCCTGCTAGATTGGGTGGTAGAAGTCGGTCGAACCAAAGGTACTGAACAGGATTGGGATGACTAGCAACCTGTGCCGACACGAGTAGGGTATCCCCTTGGCAAAGGGGGGTATTGACTGCTACTGCACTGATTGTAGGTGTTGGATTAATTTGTAGGGTAATACTGTTGGAAACCGAAGAACAACCCGCCCCGTTGGTGCATTTCAAATACCATAAACTACTATTGTTGTAGGCAGCATTGGTAGGAAGAACTACCGAACCGCTAGGCCCATTGGAACTAAACCACTGCTGCTGCGGACAACTGCTTTGCGTTACTAGCAACGCGGGTTCGCCCGAACAAATGGGTGGGCTAGAAACCACAGGCGGCAAGGGGTTGGCATTAACTTGTACCGATACATCGGCACGCGCTGTCCAACAGCCGTTGCTGCCTTCTATGCGCAAGCTATACGTTCCCGTTAAGAACGTAGCGGCATTGGGCACTACCAATACCGCGCTGGTATCGTTCAAGCCCGCACTGCTGCTCCAGTCGTAGCGGTTGCTTGTACTGTTGGTACTTAGAATTATAGAATCGCCCTCACAATAAATAGAATCGCCCAAAATTGTGGGGGCGACTTCCGCAGGCCTAACCGTAACGAAAACGGGTGTAAAAGCGGATCGACAAAAATTTCTACGCACCACATAATAAGTGCGGTTGCTCAATAAGGGCCCGACCCATACCGAATCGCCCGTAGCCACCAACTGCTGTAAGCTACTGTCTGCATACCAATCGTAAGTATAATTGACATTGGGTGCAATTGTATCATTGGTAATCCACAACCGTACCGAATCGCCTATACACACAGGAGTTGGTACGTTAGTAGCAGGGGTATCAGGTCCTGGTAACACGCCTAAAGGAATCGTATTAGAGATTGCTACGCAGCCTGTTACTGTATCTGTACACGCTAC
>CAYUZF010000317.1:0-4126 GCA_964449615.1 uncultured Aureispira sp. | reverse complement strand
TGTACTACCAGCGTATAACGCCCCGTATCCGCCACTTGTGCCGCCACAATACTAGCCACACTAGTTGTTGCACTAAACCCATTGGGGCCACTCCAACTATAGTTGCTCGCTGGTGTAGTAGTTGACAATACGATTGAATCGCCTTCGCAAACAGTAATGGTATCGGTTAATACGGGCGGCGCAGGTAGGGGCGCTAAACCCACTGTGACAATTTCAACAACCGATTGACAAAGGCTGTCCTTTCCTACTACATAAAAAGTGCTATCGCCCTGTATATTGTTGACCACAAAACTGGCCATTGTACTTGCCGTATCGGTCAGGTTGCTGTCTCGGTACCAAGTAAATTGAAGTGGAGGTATGGTAGTCAAAACAGAATTTGCAGACAGTACAGCTGATTGCCCAGGACAAACAGAGCCAGAAGTGGAAGTAGTGATGATAGGATTGGGCCGCAACAGAACTTCGAGATCCTCCGAGCGGCGGCGGCAAGTTGTTGTTGTATCTTCCACTACAAAGCGCCAAAGCCCACTGCCATAATCCGCTGTACCAGGAGCAAGGGTTACGGTGCTGCTGTTGTAACGCTGTGGTGCAGGCGACCGCCAATAAGCCACCAAACCCGTTGTAACAGTGCCATTTAAAACAATAGCATCTCCCTGGCATACCTCCACCAGAGAATCAACTACAGGCTGTGCGGGGCGGCTGTTGACTACAAAATTCACTACTGCGGTATCTGAAACACAACCATTGGTATCCACTACAGTCAACGCGTAGGGGCCTGCATCTGGCAGGCGAACCGTGTCAATGGTCAAGGTATCCATCGCCCCTACCAAGTTGCCGTTGAAAAACCAGTAATACTGATCCGCTGTATCTGTTGTAAAATGTGCTTCAGTTTCTCCTATACAAGCCAGACTGTCTACGTAGATACGGGGCAGAACAGGCGTAGGAAAGAGCGCCACTTCCGAACTGTCGATTCTATAAGCACAACCATCATCGGTGGTTACTTCTAGAAAAAAACTGCTGTCTTGAGTGATGTTAAAAAAGGTAATGGCTTGCCCCCAGTTGGTGACAATAGGCGTTCCATCTTGCAACGCCCAGCGGTAGCCGTTGGGAGATACGTTGGACAATGTAGGTGCCCAGTACGACACCGCCCCGCCTGGACAGACATTTTTATCGCGCAAGGAAGTTGTTGGAATAGGACGCGGATAAATCTCTACCGTAACAGCGGCTCTTGTTGCACAACCTGTACCATTCACTGCCCAAAGCGTCCACGTATTGCTCAAGTAATGAATGGAATCTTCTGCGATTTCTACCATAGGCCCTAGTAAACTATCGCCATTGGGCGCCTCCCAAAAATAGGTCAACCCAGCTTGTGGGTTGATGGCCGATAATTCTAACGAGCCCCCCTCACAAAACGCCGTGTCACCTTGTATACTCGGTGCAGCTGGTCGCGGATTCACCGTTACATAAACTGAATCGGGATAAGAAGGACAGTTGTTGTTGTCTCGGGTGACTACCAAATAATAACCTGTTTGCAAGGAATCAATGGCAGGGCGATTGGGGTTGGGATTGGGTGAATTGTAGCCAAAAGGCCCTTTCCAGCGAGTACTTATATTGATGTTGTTGGCGCGCAATTGAATCAACTCCCCCACACAAACCGTATCCTTGAGCACACTGGCAATGGGTGACGGTGGTCTTGGATTAACAGCCACCTCTACGCTGTCTATATTGGTACAACCATTCCCATCTGTTACTTGAACGTAATAACGTGTAGAATTTTGAAGGCCGTATTCTACATAGCGTTTGGTAGATGCTAGAGGTGTATTAAAATTTGGCGTCTCCGACCAAACATAAGAAGGCGCTGGTGGCGTAGCTGGAAAAGGGGGATTGACATCCAATACCACACTATCGCCCACACAACGGGTAAGGTTGGGAACCGCATTGATAGGAGGGCGCAGGGAAGTAGGCACCACGCTGGTGAGTGGTCTAGCACAAACCCCTACGTTGGTACCGTTCTCGCTTACATTGGTATACGCTTGATAAACATAAGTAACAGAAGGGCTTTGGTTGGGAACTACAACGAGCGCACTATCCCCGAAAGGCGTCAAGTTGGGCCCTCCAGGATTCCAGACAATAGAATCGGTTGGAGAAAGGTTATCGGGAATTAACAATAGACTATCCCCTGGGCAAGAGGGCACAGAGGGTGCAGCAGTAGCTGTAGGCGGAGGAACTACAATAAGGTACATGTAGTATTTAACAGTAGTAAGTATCCCTAAATACCTTGCTTGAACAGATATTTCATAGGTACTTGCTCCCGTTAATTGCGTACTATTGAGGGGCAAAGTAGTCCCATTCTGCCCTGGCACTACCGCACTATTCACCTCCCATATATAATCATCAATATTGAATAGAAGAATTCCTGACAGGGAAGCCAACAGCGGAGGATTTACATAAAAGTCGACATTAGCGTTCAAACAAGCAACTACCGTATCGCCCGTACTCCCAATAACGGGAGCGCTTGAAGTAAGGGGGTTTTGCGCAGCTATTGACTTAGTAAGGGATAACAAGGCTACCAGCAACAAAGTAAATTTGACCAATTTCATAGTACAAGAACTCTAACTGCCTACCGCCTTGCGCTACCTACAATGGACAGCGCCTACAAATAGGGGCGATTTACAGAATTAAAATAAAAAACTAAACGCGTTGATTTTTTATGGGGATAAAAACACAATAGTAACCAGCTTGTTAGAAGTCTATTTTTTAGAACTTCCTTATAAAATAAGCCCCCCCCCTTCAGACGGTCTATTCGTCTTTGAAATAAAAAGCGCCCTCTTCCACGGCTACGGTCCCTCGGTTGTTGATTTCGTGTTCGCGGCGGCTACAGCGCACACCGTCCACACAGCCATTCAAAATTTCATCCTCCGCTTTTAGCTCAAAGCGGTATTGCTCTGCGGCCACCCCACGCTCCTCGAGTTCTTCCTTTAGCACAGCCGCACGTTTTCTGGATAACAATAAGTTTAAACGGTCACTTTTTCGAGAATCGGTATGGATGTGAAGGGCCAAAACAGTTTTAGGATATTCACGCAAAACACGCGCTAAGGTGTCCAGCCAAATTTCGCTGGAGGGCCGCGCTGTGCGGTCGATAAAACGCAGATTGTAATTTTCTTCCAACGCCCAAACATCTCCCTGCTGGTGGTTGGCTCTAGGGGCATTGGGTACAAAATCATAAATCACGGCCAAATCTGCGGAGACTCGATTCAGTTCTGTTTTATTGAGTAAGACCAACGTATCAATTAAGCCCTCTACGTACACTTGCAGTTCGTAATCCGTATCTTTGACGGCCTTGATGGCATAATTTCCCGCTTCGTCCAACGGCTCGCTGCGGCGATACCCTGTTTCTTTGTCAATCAATGTAATTTGGCCCTCGCTGCCCTCCGTCATGGCGATGTTGCCTTTTATAGTAATAACATCCCTCGGACGCAGACTAATGCCTTTTTTGTTCTGTCGTGTTCTGGAAAAATTACTGGTTTTCACTTTAGACAACTGGGTATAATACCCCGCCTTAGAGGTTTGAATTAAGTAACTTTTATCTGGAATTAGAGAAACAGTAATCAACCCTGAAGTATCCGAAATAAACTCCCCCACAAAAGTAGTAACAGGGCGTTTTCTATTCCCAAAACTCTCTTGCAATACCAAAGAGACTTTGGCTCCCTTAACGGGCGATTCGAAGATAGCATTTCCAACATAAATAGCGGTAGGCACCGTGGAAGCACTGCCCTGTGCATTGACCCAATTGATCATAGACAGCATTGCCCAACAAAAACCAACTAGTATTTTGTATTGATGCATATTACACTGCTCTTTTTTTCGCAATTATAAAACCAATAATCAACAGCACCAAACTTCCTCCCAAAATAGCCAACCAAAACGTACCGCCCCAATCGGAGGACAGGGTTTGTAGACTGTGCATGGGCGAAGGTGTTCCTACTAAGATTAAGCCACTCCAAAAATAAGGCACACAAATCAAGCCATCTCCCGTATCCAGAAAGCTCAATTTGGCACGGCGCAACGCTTCTGCTTTGGGTACTCCTTGCATGAGATAGGTATAAAAATTTTCCATTAGAACTTGCGT
>CAYUZF010000316.1:0-4169 GCA_964449615.1 uncultured Aureispira sp. | reverse complement strand
TAAAAGATTTGGGGATTGCCGTCAGCTTAGACGACCCACAGGAAGAAGAGAATTACGACGGCGAAATTTATCGCTACATCGCTGTTGCAGAATAGACAACGTTTTGATTTATGCTACAATTTTTATGGTTAGGAAATCCCGAAAACCGCCGCTGTCACTTCTTTTTAGAGGCGGCACAACGCGCGGGGTTGCCCCAGCCCAAACTGTTGTCCTACGCAACGCTGCTGACCCAACAAGTCGATTGGGAAAAGCTCTTGCAAGGCGTGGATTGGCTGCGCATAGAATCGCCTGGCGAAAATGCGCAAGTAGCACAAGCCCTGCTGCAATGGGGAGCCGACCATCCACAACTCACGGCAGCCGTCGCGCCTTCTTTCCGCCTTCCAAAGGGCAGCCTAATTGGTATGCAACAACAACACTGGGGATTCATGCGGGCATTGGATGCTGTAGCACAAGCACTAGAAGCCTTTCCACAAATCCAATTGGTCAACAGCTTGGACTATATTCGCTTGTGCTTTGATAAACAGCGATGCCACGCCCGTTTTGAGCAACAGGGAATTGCTGTCCCTTCGGCCGTGTACGGCATCAAAAGTTACGAGGAGTTGCGGCAAGCAATGAACGACAAGGGCTGGAAGCAAGTTTTTATTAAGCCGCTGCACGGCTCTTCGGCATCGGGGGTGGTGGCCTTTCGACGACGCGGGCAGCGTGTTTCTGCCATTACCTCTACCGACATGCAAGTTGAAAACAACCAATTACAACTGTACAATTCTCTACGTTTATCGCATTACAAAACAGAAAAAGAAATTGCAAGGCTCATCGACCGCCTTGCTCAAGAAGGGATTTTAGTAGAGCGCTGGATTCCTAAAGCTAGTCTGGAAGAGGCCACTTTTGATTTGAGAATGGTGGTCATTGGAGGTAAGGCCGAGCATACTGTAGTGCGGCAAAGTCGTTCGCCCTTGACCAATTTACATTTGGGCAATTGCCGCGGTTCGCTGGATAATTTGCAAACATTTTTAGGAACGGCGCGTTGGCAATTGCTGCAACAACTGGCGGAACAGGCCGCAGCGGCCTTGCCCCCCAACCATTGCGCAAGTCTAGATGTGCTGGTGGGTAGCAATTTTGAAAATGCTTATATTATAGAGGCCAATGCTTTTGGCGATTTGCTTCCACGGGTGCTGCATCGAGGCAACAATACGTATACTTCTGTTATCCACCACTTAAAACACCAATACTATGTTTGAGTTGGTTACTTGTATTTACTTTGATTTAGACAATACGTTGATAGACCGCAACGCGGCGCTCTTGGCTTGTTTGGAGACTTTTTTTGAAGAGCAACTGCCGCAGGTTTATTTTTACAACGAACAGGCAGAAATTGAAGAAATTGACGATTGGGGCTATACCGACCGCAGCGATTTCATTGCTTGGTTCATTCAAAAATACCAACCTTGGGGTTGGGAAGATGAGAATTTATGGAATTATATCCAAACCAATATCAGCAGCTATGTCCCGCCTGCTTCGGATGCCCTTCGTCAGAAACTGCACGCCCTAAAACAACAGTACACCCTCGGCCTACTAACCAACGGCTCCATCAGCAATCAAAGTCGCAAAATAAAGAACGCCCAGTTGGACGCTGTTTTTAGCAGCGCTCACATTCACATTTCACAGCAACACCAATTGTCCAAACCCGATCCACGGCTCTTTCAACGCATTTTGGAGCAAGAACAACTGCACCCCGAACAACTGCTTTATGTGGGTGATGATCCCCTCAACGATGTTTTGGCGCCTGCCGAATTGGGCATTCGCACCTGCTGGGTCAGCCACCGCCGCGAGTGGAACCACGAGCGACAGCCCGATTGTATCGTGGAGCAAGTTTTAGAATTACCGTTGTAAAGGCTTTTCTTATCTTATTATCCTGTCGTTATGTTTTATAATATGAATGCAGTGGTTGCGGAAAGCGATGTGGTGTTTATCACGTTGGATACCCTGCGCTATGATGTGGCACAAGCAGCATGGGCAGCAGGGCAATTGCCCAATTTTTCCAACTGGCTCTCTCCTACGGGTTGGGAGCAGCGCCACAGTCCTGGCAGTTTCACCTATGCGGCGCACCACGCTTTTTTTGCAGGCTTTTTTCCGACCCCCGCGCAGCAGCCCAAGCACCCGCGTTTGTTTGCTACAGCCTTTGCGGGCAGCGAAACCAGCGTTGCCAACACCTGTGTTTTAGAGGCGGCCACCATTGTAGAAGGTTTGGCCAGTAAAGGCCTGACGACAGCTTGCATAGGCGGGGTGGGGTTCTTCAATCTACAAACGCCCCTGAGTCGGGTACTGCCCGCCCTCTTTCAGCACCGCTATTGGAATCCCGAACTGGGCGTAACCAACCCCCATTCTACCCAAGCGCAATTGGAATTGGCTGCCCGCTTTCTAGCACAGCATTCCGAACGATGTTTTCTATTTATAAATGTTTCTGCTATTCATCAACCCAATTATTTTTACCTAAATCCAACGGACGGTTCCCAAAAACAAGATACCTTAGAAAGTCATGCTGCGGCACTGCGTTATGTGGACGAACAATTGTCTATTTTGCAAGAAGCATTGGCGCGCCGTACCCAGCGCACTTTTGTCGTTTGCTGTGCCGACCACGGGACGGCTTATGGCGAAGCGGGGTACCAAGGGCATCGCTTGGCGCATCCTGTCGTTTGGACGGTGCCTTACTTGGAAGGGTGGTTTTGAAGCTTGCGGTGGTAGGCGAGCGGGCGCGATATATCCTTACTTTTGTACATGGGGGATTGTTTTTTTCCTCGCTATATCTTTTTGCTATGTTGAGTTTGGTAGAGCGTTTGAAGACGCGCAACTTTTTTCAGGGGTATTCCTATTCTTATCCGCACAAGTCGAGTTATCGGCTGTTGGAGGAGCCGCGTGGCCTGCAAGAAATATGGACAGACGAAGCCAAAGAGCGGTTGTTTTTGTATATACATGTTCCATTTTGTGAGATGCGTTGTGGCTTTTGCAATTTGTTTACAACAGCCAACCCCAAAGCAGATTTGGAGCAGCCCTTTATCAGTAGTTTGCTGCGACAGGCGACGCAAGTACGTACGGCATTGGGGTCAAATGCACAGTTTAATCGCGTGGCGATTGGCGGAGGAACGCCTTCTTTTTTGTCGCTGCAAGATTTGGAACAATTGCTAAACGTGGTGCATCAAACGATGGGCTTGGGCAATCTTTCAGTACCGTTTTCGGTAGAATTATCCCCGAAGACAACAACGCCAGAAAAATTAGCGTTGCTGCGCGCGCAAGGAACTACTCGAGCGAGTATTGGGGTACAGAGTTTTTTATTGGAAGAAACCAAAGCCTTGGGACGGCCCCAGCGACCAGCAGAAGTGCGCCAAGCTTTGCGGTGGATCAGTGATTCGGGTATTCCTAGTAAGAATATTGATCTTATTTATGGTATGGCGGGACAAACCCGTGCTTCTTGGCAGCGCTCTTTAGAAGAAGCCCTAGCTTTTGCACCCGAAGAAATTTTTCTTTATCCGCTCTACGTGCGCCCTTTAACAGGGTTGAGCAAACGCGCCCAAGACTGGAACGACCACCGCCTACACTTGTACCGTTTTGGAAGAGATTTTTTATTACAAAAAGGCTACGAACAAGTAACCCTACGCATTTTTAGACGGCAAGACATGCCCGAGTTGGCACTTCCTCCCTACAACAGTCCTGAGGATGGGATGGTAGGGTTGGGCGTGGGCGCCCGTTCTTACACGCGGCGTTTTCACTACAGTTCGGATTATGCCGTTGGCCGAAAAGGCGTGCAAAGCATCATCCATGCTTATCACCAGAAAACGGCTTCCGCATTTGCGCAAGCGGACTACGGCGTTACGCTCAATGCAGAGGAACAGCGGCGGCGCTACGTTATTAAGTCTCTATTGGAAGGCGATTCTTTGGACTTAGCTGCCTACCAGCGCTTTTTTGGCAGCGCGGCCTTATCGGACTTGCCCGAGTTGTACCAATTGCAAGAACTGGGTTTGTTGGCCGAAGCTGGGGAGCGCTGGCAGTTGAACAGCGCTGGTTTAGAACGGTCGGATGTCATTGGTCCTTGGCTCTACTCGGCAACTGTGCAGGAAAAAATGCAAGCGGGCGCAGTGCGTTTGGTGTAGTTTTTTTGTTGTTTTTCGTGCGGCAAT
>CAYUZF010000315.1:0-4170 GCA_964449615.1 uncultured Aureispira sp. | reverse complement strand
GGCTCCCACGGCAAAGCGCAACAAAGGTGGTACGGTTTGTTGTTCCACAGGTTTCAGCAACCACAAGAGAAAGTAAAGTCCCAATACGCCAAGCCCCCAGGGTTGTAGAGTTTGCGCCGTTTGCCAATTTCCCAACAGGATGGCGAAAAAGAAGCTTGTAAAAAGCAACAGCACTCCAATGTAGCCCAACGGTTGTAAATTTGGCCAAATGGGATTGTACAAAGGTTGTGTACAGGACAATTCTACCAGCAGCAACAAACTCATGCCAAAAGCAGCTGCCGTAAGCGTATGCCAATAGCTGGTGTAGTACAGACCTATTAACAATGGAAAACACAACAGGTGTAATTGCAAGGCCAACCGCCCATCTAAAGGAGGCTGCTTGTCAGAAAGCACAGGCGCATCCAAAGGGTCTTCAAACTCCGTCATGGCACAAAAAAATTAGTAGATATTCAGCGCAAAATCATTCCATTGAAAGTAATAAAACAACAAAACGACCAATAGATAAAGCAACTGAGGGAAGCGCAGCCAAGTCAAATCATCGGCGAACTTAAGGCGTGTTTGCGTCGGCAGAAAACGGGGGTGCAATACAAACGCAGCAATCACAGCTCCCGTAAAAATAAGAGGAGGTAGTAAGTAATGGGTTTTAAGAAAAATGTGTCTGGTGTAGCCGTATTTCGAAAGCGTCAGCCAACTCAACAACGCAGTACTTCCCGCAAAAGCAGTCGCAAGCAGCAACCGTCCTAGTGGTCGTCGGGTCGTTGAGACATTGCTGTTACGGGGGGCATACCATAAAAATTGATACAGAAATAAAGCCGCCCAGCAAAACAGTTCGCCATAAATTACATACCGTGAAAAGGGGTTGTTGTAAAAAACAATAAAATAACCCAGCAACAATACACCCAGTACGCCCGTCATTATCCGCAAACCAATATAATCGCTATAGGATTTGCTCGTAAGCAATTCTGCCAACATTAAAACACCAAACCCACCCAAACCTACGATTATAGGATTAAAATACAGCAAGTGTCCCATTACAAAAAAGAAAATCAATGGAATTTGCAGCAACAGCGACTTGAAAAGATCTTGCCGACCGCGAGGCGTTTCTTTCAAAGGAGCATCTAGGGGCGTTGGGCGGTTGGGCATGGGCGCAAATTAGTTGACTACTAGACCACTTTTTAATAGGCGGATGTTGCTTTTTTTGCCTACATGGACACGTTCGGTTTCGCCTTTGCTGTCTACTACTTTGTAGCCTAGATTCTTCCAACCAATCAAGCCTCCATCCAATAATTGGACATCTTTGAAGCCCATTAGTTGTAAGTATTGAGCCATCAGAAAACCGCGCTCTTTGTTGGCCGAGTAAACGACAACATGCGCGGAGCGATCCAACATCCAAACGCGTTCGGCTGAAAAGGCCTCAAAACCAATCAACCGCGCTTCTGGCAAATGGCTGACCGCATATTCGTCTTCCGAACGAACGTCTAAAACATAGCAAGGCCGTTGGTGGTCGTTGATGGTAGCGGCTAAGTCGGACGCTTTTATTTTGGAAACAGGAATCGCTTCAGGGGCTTTACAATATTCCTTTAAGGTAGGAATTTCGTTGGACGATAAAACAACGGCATCCAGTGGAGTAGAAACGCCAAAAGGATCGGGTTGTGCGTTGGCAAAAGAAGCGCCGCAGCAAAGCAGTACAAGGCTACAAAAGGATAATAGAGGATTCATGACAGGAAGAAATAGGTTAAAGTTGTACGAATAAATTTAGGGCATATCAACGCGAAAAAACAATTATAAGTTGGAAATGTTATTTCATGTTGCCTTACGCCTATAAAAGTAAACATATTCCATCTAAAATAGGCTATTCTTGGTGTCTCTTTTATTCGTCCTGCCGTATATTATGACATAGAAACAGTATTTCAGACAGATTAAGAGCGGTATTGATTGGCTCTAATATTCTTTTGTGCTAGTCGTACCGTTTCCTCGATGCGTTTTTGGCGGGTAGTTTTGCGTTTGGCATTAAAGATCCATTCCAATATACCACGCCGTACAGAGGGGGGAAAATCTTGCCAATACTTCCAAGCTTGTGCATTGTTGTCAAACGCAGTTTGCAAATCATCGGGGACAATCAAGTTTTCAACGTCGTCGAGAGCATTCCAAGTACCTGTTGCTTTGGCCAGTTCGATGAGGCGCCAACCGCTGGGTTGTAAGCGGTTTTCCTGCGCTAATCGGGCTATTTTTTCTTTGTTGACACGGCTCCAATTACTTTTGGGGTTGCGCGGCGAGAAATATTGGTAGTAGCTTTGCGTATCTCGTTTGTTGGGTTTGCTGTCAATCCAGCCAAAGCAGAGCGCTTCGTCAACGGCTTCTGGATAATAAATACTAGGTTTGTTGCTGTCTTTTCTATAGATGATCAGCCACACCCCTGAACTTTGATGGTTTTCCTTTAGCCAAGCGCGCCAAGCTTCTATATCAACGGCTGTAATCGCGGGAAGATTTTTGTAGATTTCCATGTTCTTATTGAGGTAAACAAGTGAACAAAGGTAATTTACAGAATAACAATATAGTATTGTACTATTGTTCAGAACAATTTCAAAAAAAAAGCGAGTCACTTTGCAGCAACTCGATTTTTTTTGAAGTATTTGAAAGGGTTGGTTTTTCTTTATTTTGATTTTCAGTAACTAAAGGTATTTATAATAGTTTTATGCACTAAACTAAAGAATGTAAATTACTTCCACCATCAATGTTGATTTCACTTCCCGTAATGAAAGATGCGTCGTCAGAGGCGAGAAAAGTGACCAGTTTGGCAATGGATTCAGGTGTTCCAAAATGCCCCAGCGGGATTTCCTTTTTTAACGTTGCTGCAAAGCCTTCGATTTGCTCCTCACTCATGCCCGTTTTACCAAAAATAGGCGTATTGACTGGTCCTGGATTTACGGCATTAACACGAATGTTGCGCTGGGCCAATTCCTTAGCGGCTGTTCTAGTGTACGAATTTAGAGCCGCCTTGCTCGCGCCGTAAATAGCGGTTGTTGGCATACCTGTATAGGCGTTGATCGACGATAAGTTGATGACAGAAGCCCCGTCGTTGAGAATAGGAACAAATTTTTCTAACGTAAAGACCGCGCCTTTGAAGTTGATGTCCATAAGGGTATCAAAGGTATCTTCCTCAATTTGTCCTACCGATGTACCAAAAAATACTCCTGCATTGATAAACAGCACATCAATTTTTCTATGCGCTGCTTTTACCTCTTCTACCAGTTTTTCTGTATCCGATAGCTTGGATTGATCGGCTACCAAGCCCGTAGCGCCTAATTCCGCTGCTGCTTTTTCTACCCGCTCTTTGTTGCGCCCCGTAATAACGACGGTTGCCCCTTGTGCAATAAAATCTTTGGCTGTAGCGTAACCAATTCCACTATTTCCTCCTGTAATAACGGCGATTTTTCCTGATAAATTACTCATAGTTTTACTTGTTGTTTTAGCGAAGCTTGTTAGAGTACTTCGTTTTTATGAATGATAAGTTGTTGTAAATAAAGTAGACCAGTCGGTTTAATTGATGCAAAGCACAAAAAAAAGACCTATTGGTCGTTGTTGGTAACATATAGATCAAACCCATTACGCGGCAATAAAAGCGAAGGTCATGGTATACCATTTGTCCAAGTAAACGCGGTTGCGCTCTACTTTCATACGAGCAAATGCCCCTACAATACCCGCATGCAGGTATTCGGCCAAATACGCCGCCGAAAAAGTTAGCGTAATTTCCCCTTGTACCTGTCCTTCTGCCACGCAAGCAGCAATAGGGACGAGGCTTTGCTGAAACTGCTCGTTGGCAATTTTGGCCAAGTCTTCGTTGGTGCCGCCTATTTCAGAAGACAAATTTGCCACCAAACACCCCGCTTTGCACCCTTCCTGAAAGTTAGATTCGATCAAACAGCTGTAAAAATCTTTCAGGCGTTGCAAAGGACTTTTATTGGTGTCTCCCAATGCTTGTTCGATAAAAACCAAGCTGCGCTCGCCGTAGGTGGCCAAACTCTGGGCAACAAAATCTTCTTTGCTCTCAAAAAAGTTGTAAAAAGAGCCTTTAGGTACGGCACAAGCTTTTAGAATTTCACTAATGCCAACGTGGTGGTACCCCTTTTTGCGGATAAGTTCGGAGCCAACCGTAATGATATCTTCTTT
>CAYUZF010000314.1:3383-4190 GCA_964449615.1 uncultured Aureispira sp. | reverse complement strand
CAAGTATACATCTTGAACGGCGTTGATAATTTCCACACCTTCTTTCAAAGGTTTCTGGAATGCCTTACGCCCCAAAATCAAGCCCATGCCCCCTGCGCGTTTGTTGATCACAGCTGTTTCTACAGCATCTTGCAAATCGTTGCCACCAGAAGCTCCGCCAGAGTTAATCAAGCCAATGCGCCCCATGTAACCGTTGGCAACTTGGTAGCGACACAAATCAATGGGGTGATCCGTACTCAAATTATCGTACATGCTGTTGTGGGTCTTTCCAAACCCAATGTTGGTAAAACCACCGTTCGTAACGGGTAGTTTTTGCTTTACAATATCTGCTTGAATGGTAGCTCCGATGTGGTTGGCTTGTCCTGTCAAATCTGCGGCCGCGTGGTAATCTTTGCCGTCCTTTTTGAACGAACCGTTGCGCGTGTAGCACCACAAGATGGTCGCCATACCCAATTCGTGGGCATAATCAAACGCCTCTGCTACTTCAATAATCTGGCGGTTAGAAGTTTCTGAACCAAAATAGATGGTCGCTCCTACGGCCACCGCTCCCATTTCCCAAGCATTCTTAATGCTGCCATACATAATTTGGTCGTACTTGTTGGGGTACGTCATCAACTCATTGTGGTTGATTTTGACTACAAAAGGTATTTTGTGAGCGTATTTGCGCGCGACCGAAGCCAAAACGCCGTACGTACTAGCCACAGCGTTGCAGCCTGCTTCAATGGCCAATTTTACGATGTTTTCCGAATCAAAATACATAGGGTTGGGTCCAAAAGAAGCACCTGCGGTGTGCTCTAGTCCTTGATC
>CAYUZF010000314.1:2312-3373 GCA_964449615.1 uncultured Aureispira sp. | reverse complement strand
AGAAACATAGCCTGTATTGGCCAATCGACCATGTTGGTACAAGGCGTTGAGACTGCGCAAGGTTGGGATACTGCGGTTGGAATCTTTCCAAACATCGTCAATAAAACTGGGACTGGGGACGTACAAATTATTTTTGTCAAAGGTAGTAGAAGTGTGGTTGAGCAGGTAGTCTGACTTTTCTGCCCCCAAAATGTCCGTAATTTTATTCAAGGCCATGATGTGCTGTTTTTTTTTATAATAATATGAACAAATAAAGCCTCCAACAGCCAAGTGCTAGCAGGCAGCTATAAAAGTAGGATTTTTAATAAAAATGTCCTCTAATTTCTTGTTCTAAGTTTTATAAAATTACAACCTTTGGCTATTTGCGCTACTTATTCCTCTCTTTCTGCTTCCTCCCCCAAAAAATCTTCGTACTTACCGCTCGTTATAAAATAGTAAGAAAAGATCACTACCATAATTAAAACAAAACTTCCCGCATCCATGATAATTAGTTTTTGGTGTCGACAATAAATTACTATCAATAAGACCGTTATACGCCTAAATTGTTGAACTAATCATCAGTTTTCAACCCAAATCACCTCCAAACACGGCCCGCCACGGAAAAACAAACGGAATTACCAATACCCAAACCACAAAAAAACTCGCCATCCCTTTCGGGAAATTTGCCCCTTGCCAATAAGCAGGCAGTGCCACCACCACCAACCAAGAACCTTTATAAATTAATTGAAACAGCAACACCAAACGCATTTGCTGCGGAAAAAACAGCCCCAACAGCGACAGAACAAAAACAGCGCCCCACAACGCCCCCACCAATCGAATCACGTCCGAATAAGCTACTGCGCCCTCAAAAACAGTTTGTTGCGCTTTGGCTGGAAAAAATAAACTGTTGTAGCTGATCCAACCCGCGACCACAATATTGGCCAGATAAATTAGTTTAAGTGCGCTCATTTTCTTCTATAATTTGTTGTAAAGTAATCAACACATCGGGCAACATTTTTCTAAACGTACCACCCAAAAACAGCGCAAACAAAGGCGCAGAAAGCCCCTCAAACCATACTTCA
>CAYUZF010000314.1:0-2302 GCA_964449615.1 uncultured Aureispira sp. | reverse complement strand
CTCCCCTTCTAAAAAATAGTGATCGACCAGTAAGCGCCCCAAAGGCAGTTTGGTAGCATACCGAAAGCGCTTATTTACTTCAAAATTTGTAATTTTAAAGGGCAGCTGCTGGCTTTGTAACGTGTGGATGTATCCCGTCGAGCCTAACTCAAAAGCCCCTTCCAAAACAGCGTCTTTCAAGCCTGTATCCCAATTTTTCCAAGTAGAAACATCGGCCCACTGCGCCTAGACTTCGGCAGGGGTAGCGGTAGTTGTTTGCACCGCCCAAAAATGACGATTGCTAATCTTTTTATTCGGTAATTGCATAACAATAGTTTTGTTGTTCTTTTTTACAAAACTAAGGCACGCTGCCGCCAGGCTACTGCACCTATGTTAACTTTGTCCAATTGGGCAGTTTATTTCTTTGCTAGTTCACTACTTTGCCCCTAGCCACAAGAGAGCATTTACAAGTACAATGTTGGAATAAAGTTTTTGTTTTTTTTGATAAAAAGCGTACTTTAATGCCTGCTATATTTTTTAACAAACTAAACCAATGGGCAACGAAAAAAAAGACTGGCGCTCCCAATCGCCTCAATCTGTTAATACTTCCCAACAACAACCTACCCAACAAAGCGTTAGCAAGACTGGCATTCCCAAAAATTTACAAGCCAGCATAGAATACATGTCGCAAGTGTCCTTAAAAGACGTTCGTGTGCACTACAATTCCGATAAGCCTGCCCAAATGGGTGCCAATGCTTATGCCGAGTATCCCAACATCTACCTCGCGCTAGGACAAGAAGCCTGTTTGGGCGAAGAATTGTGGCATGTCGTGCAGCAACTCAAAGGCGAAGTAAAGCCCACCGAGCAAGTAAAGGGTAAAGCCGTCAGCAAAGATCAAAACTTAGAAAAGACTGCCAAACAAGCAGGCAAAAAAGCGCAGCAAACAACACTGCCCCAAACGCCTATGGCTCCCGAACCCGTTACGGTGGCGCCCGTAGCACCTGTAGCACAATTCAACGAAACTGCCCAACAGCAAGAACAAGTTTTGGGCGAGGGCGCAGCAAGCGACAACGCCGCTCCACCAACGGGTTTAAAATCGCCGCTGTTCAAACAGCATATGCGGTTGAGAACGTTGGCCCTGCTACCCAACGATCGCTTCGTCGAAGGCTCTGATGGAGCAGGCGTCTTGGCGGTGCAGCAAGCCTTAAAACAACTGTATCCCGAAGCGGAAGTAGGGCAATACGGCGTGTACAACAAAGCGACGTTGAAACTGGTCAAAAAATTTCAGACCCAAGAAGGCTTGTTATCGGATGGGGATTTTGGGCAAGCGACGTTGCTGGCCTTAGACGCTTATAGTTTTCCTAGACTTGTGGTAGACGAAGCAGGAGCCACGCTAGAGCGCGTAGAAGGATTTGAGGTACAAGAAGAGCTCAACCAACCTGCTAAAATATCCGCTCCTGCTAGAGATATGGCCATTGCCACGCAGCAAACAACCATTACCCACCAAGATACCAACGAAGACAAAGGCATTTACCACAATCAAGAAATTGACGGCATCCGCGTCCGCTCAAATCCCGACCCTGATTCTAAATTAAAATTCACCCTACCCTACAACACAAACGTCACGTTGGTAGGGGTATATGCAGCAGAAGCAAGCTGGTCGCTCGTACAGACCGCAGACGGCCGCGAGGGTTGGATGAACTCGGATTATGTAACCACGGGAACATCGGAAGCCATAACGGAAAACCTAGGCCAAATGGATTTGGCGATGGTGAGCGAAGGGCAGGACAATCTGAGCGATGTTGTACAAGACCGCTACGGCAGTACCTTTGTAGCGGAGCAAGATGCGCGGCTTATTATACAAGCCATTGCACTGATGAACGACGGGCGGGCTGCCATTACCTACAACGAAGAACCGCACACATTGTCGTGGTGGGAGCGGCTGCTGTTGGACGCGACCGAAGAACAGGCGCGAACCATTTACCAAGACATTGGCGTGGTGGCTAATATGAACCTGCTTTTGCCCAGTGAAGCGCTGATTTTGCAAATGAAAGAAGCAGGGCTGGTCAGTTCTGGCTCCATCCAAGATAAATTCCAGGGCGCGATTGATTTTCTAAAAATGGCGGGCGGCTTTAATGTCGGGTTGCTAGAGGGGTTATGGGACGGCTTGGTCGGCACGTTACAGGCCGTTCCCGATGTTCTAAAAATGGTTTGGGATTTGGTAAAAGCGACCTTTCAAGGCGAGCTGTTTGGTAAGTTGGGCGAAATTATTTCTTCTATTTGGGAATTTATCAAAACCCTCCCCCAATCGGCAGATGCTTGG
>CAYUZF010000313.1:0-4274 GCA_964449615.1 uncultured Aureispira sp. | reverse complement strand
TTCTTTTTTTCTACTCTATTGGCTGTTGCCTTTGGTTTGGGTCTATCCTGCGGTGCTGTATTGGTCTGAAATTACCGACCACCATTTGGCCGAGCAAGCGACCCGCAGCAACACCTCTTTTTTCTGGAATTTTATGTTTCACAACGGCGGTTACCATTGGGCACACCACGAATACCCGTTTATTCCTTGGTACCTTCTACCCAAAGCAGATCGCGCCCTAACATCCCAAAAGCGGGATACTATGAGCGGTTGGTGGGGCATGTATCAAGTGTTGCTAAAAGAGCACGCCCGCCTAGCTTCCCAGCGTCCGCCGCAGCTCTAGGATGTAGTCAGTTCCTTGTAAACGCAGTCGCAACTGTTGCCTTGTCCATTGCAAAAGTTCAAAAACGAACACCACTCTACTTGCTGTATCTACCACGCGCAAATCTTGTCCTTGAAGATGCCAGCGCCCTTCTTGAAACGTCAAATAATGGCCTTGTATTCGATCTTTGTAGGCGTAAAAATCAGCGGGATCGCCACTCCCTCCTATCTTTTGCTGTGGCTGCATAGCAGCGGTACGGCAATGCAGCGCCCCATTGCCGTAGGCTTGGTAAAAACGGCCATTTTTGCTAAACGTCCAGCGCAATTGCTGGTGGCAACTGTCTAAAGGCAGTTCTTTGCCATTCTGCACAAGGCGGGTACTTTTCCAAGTGCTTTGTTCGAGGCGCCTACTGCGCCAAGTGGTGGTTTTTCGCTCCTCTTCAAACAGTTGCTTTCTAGAAATACTAAAAACAACCTGTTTTTCTAGGAGATTCCCATCGCTGTCGGCTACTTCTTTTATAAAATCTACAAAAGCAGCATCGCGTACATTGGTACTGGTATCCCAGTTTATTAAACTGTGCACCAATACCCCATCGCCCCCTGCCTGAAAGATGTTGTTGACAAAACAAGGACGCCTCCATAGTCCATTCACACAAGTATCCCAATGACTTAATTGTAACGTAGAGTTATCTAACGTGTGTCCCGCTGTATCCACTATCATAAGCTGATGCAGCATAATTCGTTCTACCACTTTGTCTACCCAAACCGTATTGGTTTGCGCCGATAAAAGGTTGGTAACAAACAGTAGCAGCCCTATTCCTATTCTCAAAAAGTTGTTTTTTTCTATTTCAGGTAGTTGCGCATCTATTCGCCGCGCTAATTCAGGCATTTTGATGGTAGATACGGCTGGAAATAAGTGATGCTCCAAATGGTAAAACATATTAAACGTAAGCTTATTTTTCCATCCAAGCGTTAAGTTGTTTTCAATCAATACTTCTTTGGTAGAAAGAGAAACCAAATCTTTCCATTTTACTTTTTTGGTGCTTTCTTCTATGGTCATGGTTACTTGTTTACAAGGTGGGTAAAGCTGTTGTAACACTATTTCTTTGCTAACGATTGATTTTTTGTCTTATGTTTAGTAAAAGATAAACCCTAAGCCAGCAAAGCCCAAGCTTAAAATTTAATCACCTTGTTTTTACGAAAACGTCGGAGAATGGTCTTTTGAGGTTCCAGTAATGGATTGTTTTGTAGGTCTAGATAGCCCAATGTATTGGAACGCAGCAAAGCTTCGGGTACTTTAGTAATGTTATTGTGTTTTAGTCCCAAATAAGTCAAATTGGTTAACTGTGTGATTCCTTTTGGAAGAAGCGTTATATCATTGTCATTCAAATACAAGGTTTCTAAGGTGGTTAATTGAAGTACTGCTTCTGGCACTTCGGTGAGCTTACAGCCCGTAAGGTCAAGCACTTTTAAGGCGGACAATTGTCCAATGTTGGTTATACTGGCCGCTGTAAGCTGGGAGCAATGCGGCAAGCGCAGATACTCTAAGTGCTGAAGGGCTTGTAGAGTCTCGGGAATGGTTGTTAATTTGTACGCTTTAATTTTCAATTCTACCAGATTAGATACTTGACCAATAGCAGCAGGAAGCGGCTGTTGAGATCGGTATTCTAAGTTGATTTTAAGCCAAACTTTTTCATTTTTATAGCCGATTTGTAAAATGTCTGCATAAGGGTACTCCTGTTTGTACGCGCTTATAAAATCAATCATCTCTTTGGACAACAATCCCATTCCTTCCAACAACTGCCAGCACAACTCTTGGTTGTAAGCTTCGGAACTGTTCAACAGACGTTTGAGCTGAAAAATAGCTACTTTGTCGGGTATACTCATCATTATTCAATTACTCTATTTATACTCAACTCGCTTTAAAATATTTTTTTGCGCTTATCTCCAGCATCCTTTTCAACAAACACAACTCCAGATGCTAATTGTGTAGTTGTTCGTTCCTCTAAACGGTTTGGATGTAGCGAGCTTCTTGTTCGATAGCGGAGGTAAGCAGACTCACAGCTCAACCCAATGGTTTCAATTAACTAAATAGAAAGTTATGTATTTGGTTTTATGTAGTGTAATTTACACAGCTCTTTGTATATATAAAATTTTTCCTCGTCGGCTTGGGTAAGGCTGATTCCCTTCAAGGCGTCTACTTTTTGAGGCAACAACCTACCTTGACTAATCCCACTGATGACAAAATAAAAGATAACAATTTTAGCGATCAAGCCTTGAGCAAAGGAACTCGGGTCGCCTATTTCCTTAGTTTCAGGAGCATAGACATAAAATATCCATACTTTCTTACTCTTCTGATTAACAAAGGAATACACTTCGTCAATTTGTACTTTTATATACCTTTTTTGTCGAGGTTTTATGCTTAGCATTTTTCCTCGATTTAAGATATAACGAAGAGTGGTTTTGGGACTGATTCCAAATATTTTGTAACAGTCTCTTATCCCACTACTATGTAATAAGGAACTTTGTACTTGTAGTTTTACACTAGGATCACCTCCTTGGTATAAATACTCACTTTGAAATTGTTTGCCACAACTCTTGCACAGAAAATTCTGTTTTCCTGTTGCTTTTTTTCCGTTTTTAACGACCTTTGAACTGTGGCAATGAGGACACTTTATTTGTATGGATATTGAACACATCTTACAAATATAGACCTCATTGTCTTTTTTTAACTCATCATACTTTTTCCGCCACTACCCTCGTAAGACTTTGTTTAGTTCTAATATAAAACTTAAATTTAAGAACAGTAGTTATTTAACAAAACTTTCTCAACAACAATGGGAAACAGATGTATTAAAAATACAAAAAGGCCACTTCTACCCGCTGTAAAAGCACCTTTCCAACACGAGTTATTTTCTCGTTTTTGTCACCCTTTTTTATTCTATAAACACAAATCGCTCACAATCAGAAGACTGTGAGGCTTGTTGGTGCCCAGAGCGGGAGTTGTGTTTCGTCTACCTTTGTGTACCACTTTTTGGGGTTTTATGACAATTGGTTTTAGTTTTTAGCATTAGGTGAATATTACTGCTACGCAATTGATGATTAGGGTTCAATCATCTGAAGCGGCTTCTTCGGCTTCTATAATCGTTACGTTGTTAACTAAGCGTTTGAAATCACGGTGTACTGCTTTGCGACTACGGCAAATGGATTTCATTGTACATATTTCATTATTTTCTATTATTATGTAATAAAAAACTTCATTAACTATGAACACTCTAATTCGATAAGAAGTATATAAAAATTTACGTTTACTTTTTTCTTGTTTAAATTTGCTAGTCTCTATTATATCTATATATGGATACTTACCTTGATAATATTGAATTCGGGTCACTTTGTAATCAACATACACACCAACACCTGAATACTTTTTTTTATATTTTTCTTGCAAAAAAAATATTTAAAAGACTATCTCTTTCTTTAAATGAACGCCCTTTCAATTTATTGTATAGGCATAGTTGTTCTTTGCGAGACTTAGGAAACACACGTATTACATTTCTCTTTCTCACTACTTCCTTTGAGTTGAAAAAAAATGTGTCGCTGTTTTCTAGTCGGTTATTCATACAGTCGTAGTGGCGAAGACTATAGGTCGAGTCTATGTTCACATATGTGTAAAATATGATTTCATTAAAATATTTACTATTTATAATGTCAATTGATTTTTTTGTAGGTTTATAACTATATTATCTTGGCATAACAACAAGCAAGGGATGACTGTAAAAAACAATACAAGCATTATTTTATAATTTTATTAAATCTTATAGATTCAAAATGCTTTACTAGTAAGTTATAAGGTAAACTAAATGTTCCAACAATATCAATAGCTTTCTTCAACACTCCAAAACCTTTTCCAGTATTACTAAGCTGAGTACAGGACAAAAAAAAATAGAGTCATTGAAAAAGTGTAAATTGAGAGT
>CAYUZF010000312.1:0-4335 GCA_964449615.1 uncultured Aureispira sp. | reverse complement strand
CGACCTACGGGTTATGAGCCCGCCGAGCTACCGCTGCTCCACTCTGCGTTGTGTGAACACAAAGATACGGCAAGTTTTACTTAAAACCAAATTCTACGTTCATTTTTATAATAAAAACTCGCTAAAACCTAAAAAAGGGCATAAAAAAAGCTTTTTCCGTACAAATTTGGAAAAAGCTTTTGGTTTAGATGCAGAGGTAGGACTCGAACCTACGACCTACGGGTTATGAGCCCGCCGAGCTACCGCTGCTCCACTCTGCGTTGTGTGGGTACAAAAGTACAGCAAAGAAACGAGCTTTGCAAATTTTTGGACAAAAATATCTTCTTTTAAAGGCAACTACTCCGCAATAGAGGCCGCAACAGCGCTGTAGCTGGTTGTTATTTTAAGCAGCCGTTCGGGGACATGAATTTTGTAAGTGATCTCCTCGTTGCACAGCTCTCCTTTGATAACCAACACTTTCTGTGTTTGATGGAGGGCAAGTACCATCCTACTGCTGTGGTTGCTGCTGCTTGCCTGAAGATCGTAGCGCCCCGATTTGGCGATATAATCCAAAAGCGGCAGGCTACCAGGGGCAAGGTGTACGGTAGTTTCTATAGAAATTCTAGAACTTTTAGTTCTAACAAGTTCTACTTTGTCGCTAGAGAGTTCCAAATGCAAAGTAGTAATATGCTCAGGCATTTGATGGAGTTGCACAAATGTTTTGGTAGCTTGGGCGCGCATCGAAGTACTACAACCAAGTAAAAGCAAAACAAATAAAACGGCGGTTTTCATAATTAGGTCGTTTGTGTATCCAATAGATATTTTAAAGAGCGCAGAGGCTCTTTTGAGTAGTTTTGTGTGTAAAATTGGTGCTCTAATGGGGCAAACATTGCGGTTTGCAGAATTGGTTCTTATTCGACTAAAGTAAACTTTTTATTAAAAACAAATTTTGGTAAACGGTATTTTTGACTGTGTTGTTGTGTTGAGATAAAGCGAAGGTAACACATTGTAAAAGCACACAGGGGATCATTCTTGCCAAATAATGCGCTGTTTTTGCCAGTACAAGCAATTAAATATCTTTTGATGGCTCAAATTAGCCGTATTTTATAAAAAAAAGCCTAGTTGTTATACAGACAAACGCTATTCCCAATGGTTGGAATAGCGTCTGTTTTTTTTTATTATAAGACTATTGCTCGGCAAGTCTATGCCTGCAATGCTTTTAGTTGTTGGTAGGTTTCCTCTAAGTTAATCGCTTCTAGGTCGTCTACTTTAGCGCAAAGCGCCATCAACAACGCGTCTTGTCGATTGCCCAAATCCAGCGCAGTAGCATAGGGAACATCAGGTTGAAAGGTCACCAACGAATATTTAGAATGATAATCGTCGTATTGATTTTCCAAACGATGTTCTAGGGTGCGTTTTTTTCGAAAAGTTGGGTCGGCTACATGGTCGCGCATCTCGTAATAATTTTCTACGGCCAATCGACCAATGGCATCGCCATTTTCCTTGCGCAATGTTTGGTATTCGGCAAATGCTGCCTCCCAGTTGCCCACGCCGTGCTTGTCAATACAGGCATTGAGGATGCGGCAATCTTCGAAAGAAGCATTCATACCTTGTCCATAAAAAGGCACAATAGCATGCGCGGCATCGCCAATAAGCGCTGCGGCTCCCCGACAAACCCAAGGGTAACAGCGCAGAGTACCCAATTTACCCACAGGGTTGTCCTTGTATTCTTCTTGTAGATTTTTCAAATGCGGAACAGCGTCGGCAAACTCCGCTTCAAAAAACGCCTGTACCTGTTCTGGGCTGTTCAAACTTTCAAAACTGGGTTCGCCCTGGTAAGGAAAAAAGAGCGTACACGTAAAACTACCATCCGCATTGGGGAGCGCAATGAGCATGTAATCGCCTCTTGGCCAGATGTGTAAGGCGTTTTTGTCGAGGGCAAACCCCTCTTCGGTAGCTGGGATAGACAGCTCTTTGTAACCGTGCTTCAACCAATCCACTTGTTCTTCAAAATCCTCCAACTGCGCAGCCATCGACTGGCGCACGGCCGAGTTGGCACCATCGCCCCCAATAATCGTACAGCCCTTAACCATTCTTTGCTCTTTGCTGTGGTAATCTTCAACTGTTACCGTTACCGCTTCTAAGTCAACGTCCAAACAGCGCTGGTTGAAGTGAAAGTTTACTTGCTCGTATTGTTCGGCAGCCGTCATCAGCAATTGGTTCAAACCTCCTCTAGAGATGGAGCTGATGTATTGCGTATCGTCTTTGCCATAAGGCGCAAATTGGGTCTGCCCATCTTTGGCGTGGATCAAACGGCCAGGCATTTTTACCCCTTCTTGCATAACTTGATCTAGAACACCCACTTCCGAGAGGGGCCAACTTCCGCGATTGGACAGCGCCAAATTGATCGAGCGCCCTGCCGAAATATCGACTTTGCGCATATCGGGACGGCTTTCAAAAACTTCTACGGCTAGGCCTTTCTGAGCTAAGTAAATGGCCATTAAAGAGCCGGCTAAACCAGCTCCAACAATAATAACAGGTGCTTTTTCCATTGTTTGTTCGGTGCTTATGGTATAATTTTATGGAGCGTTGCCGCAATTTTTTTGTTGGTAAGTAGCGGCTTCGGTATGTTTCAAACGCGCTGCTTGTGTCATGGCACGGCAGGCCGCTTCTTTGTCGCCAAGTGCCTGTTGCGTTAAACCCAATTGGTAATGCGCTTGCGCCAATTTGTTATCCAGCACTAAAGCTTGTTGATAATCCACCACCGCACTGCGAAAATAGGCCGCTGAACTGGGACGCTCGTCATTGAGGGGTAAAAATTGTTTGCCACAATCGCCACAAGCACCAGGTTTGCGAATGCTCAAGCTGCCCAGCGCGTTTTTAAAATCGCCCAACGCCAGCCAATGCCCCGCCACATCGGGCTGTAAACGGCAAGCTGTGTAATAAGCTTCGTAAGCCGCGCTGTATTCTTCAAACGCTTGCAAACATTTGCCTTTCCAAACATAAGCAGGGGCGTAACTGCCTTCGGCAGCAATTATTTTATTGAGCAAGCGCTCTGCTTTGGGCACTTGGCCTTTCTCAAACGCCGCAATACTCTTTTGTAGTTGTTGTTCCAAGTGCGCTATGTCTTGCCCATAGCTCCATCGAGAACTGATTATTAGTAGTAATAAACACCAGAAAAATAATTGCTTCATCTACAGCGGTTGTTGCGTCAAAACGGTTTAATCGTCCGTTTCAAACAATTCTAAGATTCGGTTTAAATCTTCTGTATCTGCAAAATTGATTTTTCCTTTGCCCTTCTCATCGGCCTTTAAATCTATCTTTGTGCTGAACCTAGACGCGAGTTGTGACTGAACTTCTTGGTAATAATGCGCTACGCGCGAAACGGGCTTTGCTTTGGCTTTGGGCTTATCGGATTTGTACAATTTAAGCAACTCCTCTGCTTGACGCACCGAGAGTTGCTTGTCTACAATGGACTTGAATGCCGCCATTTGAAACGCGTAATTGTCCGTGCCCAATAGAGCTTTGGCATGGCCCATCGTGATTTCTCCGCGCTCCACGCTTTTCTGAATGGCCTCTGGCAAGGACAACAAACGCGTAAAGTTGGTAATCGTCGTCCGTCCTTTGCCTACGCGCGCCGCCAATTGCTGGTGGGTCAAGTTGCATTCTTTCATCAAGCGCCCATAAGTGATAGCAACCTCAATAGGGTTGAGTTGTTGCCGCTGTATGTTCTCAATCAACGCCATTTCCAGCATTTCTTGGTCGTTGGCCAAGCGAACAAAAGCAGGTATTTCGGTCAAGTTGGCCATTTTAGAAGCGCGCAAACGGCGCTCGCCAGAAATCAACTGAAATTTGCTACTGCCCAAATGGCGCACGGTAATGGGTTGGATGAGGCCGTGTACCGAAATGGAATCGGAGAGTTCTTGCAAAGCTTCGGGGTCAAAATCTACCCGTGGTTGAAAGGGGTTGACCTCAATGCTCTGCAAAGGAATGAACGCCACTGTATTGGCCAAGTCTTTGACGACCTCTTGTTTGTTTTTAGAAGAATCAATATCTGCATCAATGCTGCCTAAGAGCGCGCCAATTCCTAAACCTTTATTTTTGCGTTTTGCCATGTTAGTTTGCGTTGGTGATCGTTATCGTAGATGGGCAAGGGGGTACACAAATATACAAATTATAGCGCACAAAAAGGCGGGGCTTTCTCTTATTTTGACAGCTGCTGGAAGGGCTTCTTCCTCTACGGGCTTTTTAAATTGGTCGAATTGTTGCAAGCTAAGTACAGTGTAACAAAAGAAAGCGAATATTTTTACAGAGGATTTTTAGTGCGGTTGGAGGCCGAGAGAGCTTGATGCAGTG
>CAYUZF010000311.1:0-4415 GCA_964449615.1 uncultured Aureispira sp. | reverse complement strand
ACTACATTCTCACTTATCCCCCCTACAAAAATGGCCAGCAAGTTGATCATTCAGACAAGCGCATTACCATCGGCGACAGTGATTCGCGTACAAGCGGTTCTTATCGCGTAGAAATTTACGATGAGAACAGAGACTCCAGCGCTAGGGGTCTAAACGGCAGAAAACTCGCCCTCCTAAAAGAAGCTTATGAAAGCCTGAATAAAGTAGCTTACTATAGAGTTTTTGCCAGTAAGAAACCCGCTGCAAAAGTTGTCTTTACGACAGGACTTTTAACCGTTCCGTTCAAAATACGCCCCAAAATCGACAGCGTTAATTGGGACATGACGACCGATGTCACTATTGGCTCGTATCTCGGCTTTGGCTGGCGCATCAACCACTATAAGCCTCAATACATTACTTTTCCCATTAGCGCAGGCTTGACCTTTGTCAACCTAAAAAACAACACAACAAGCAATACGGATGGTCCTGATTTGGTTCCTGGGATTACCGTAGCAACGGGCATTATTTTTCAGTTAGATAATTTTAACTTTGGTGGGGTTGTTGGATGCGACTGGGCGCCTGGCAATGATTGGATTCACCACCGTATGCCGCTGTGGTTTTCCTTCTCTATCGGCCACACCTTCTTGACTTCCAACTCTAAGGACAAACAACAAACTACCACTGTAAGGTAGCTAAACGACTGCTTCCGCTTTTTTGTTTGCAAAGGCTACGCTTCGTTCCTGGTGCTCGGTACCCTCCTACATTTGTGGGAGGGTACTTTTTTAGGCGTTAAGGGTTTGACAGAATTGCAAAAAAGTGCCAAAACTGCTTAGGTGTTGGGTTTGTTGGTGGCGGTGGATGAGTTGTTGGAGGTAGGTGGGGTCAGTGACTAATCTTGGTCGTTCTTTTTTGTAACTGCGTCCATCTCTTGTTCTGGATTTGAATATTTCTACCAAATACCCTTCGTGGAATTGTGCTTTGGTAGCATAGCCAAATATATTTTTGTGCTTTGGATATTCTTCTTCGTAATTTGCAGCTAACAACTCTGGATCGTTCACCTGAATATCGTAATAGGCTAAATAAGTCTTCAATTCTTCTGTGAGGTGATGAGTCGGAACGAACTTTTGATTCCCCAAAAACCACGTTTCTATGCATACTTTTTGTACGATGATCAACAGTTTGCAATTACGGGGTAGCTGCTTGTACAACCGACTGGACTGTTGTAATTCTTTCTCTATTTCCTCTTGTAACTCGGCTTCGCAATCCATTTCGTTTGAATCATCCGCATCTACAAAAACAACCAAGTAATCGAATACGGGGTTTTCACAAATATCTGCTACAGCATTCCCTACAGCTTTGACACAACTGTAGAACCCTCCTGCTGGAACACCCCAAAAATTATTTTCTTGTACTGCTTTAGGAGAATTAACCGCTTTTAAGTGAGGTGCCAAGACTTTTAGCCAATGATTATAAACCACTAGCTCTGTCGTTCCTTCAAATACAAAATAGCAATTCATACTTATGCGGGTTGAGCAAATAAACGCATCAATTGGATGAAATTTTCTTGCCTAGATTCTCCAATCGCGTATTCTTCCGCATTTCTTGCAGTTATGCTATTTGCGTTGCGTTGCACAATTTTCCACTGCTGGTGTGGAATGTTATTTATGATGTAAGGGTGGTGGCTGGTCGCTATTATTTGTAGATTTCTGTTAGCATGCTGAAGACTGTGTACATACTCGTCCAAACAATTGACTCCTAAACTATTTTCTATTTCATCAACTAATAAAGTGGTTCCATCTGGTAGGAAATATAAATCAACCAACAATAAAAACATACGCAACATACCCGATGAAATATCTCCTTGCTCTATAGGTCTGCCCACTCCTTTCATACTTACGGAAATTGCTAATTCTGCCTGATCTCCTTCTAGTCTTTTGCTGACATGGACGTGCTTTACTTGCGGAAATATTGCTTGATAGTTCTTTAGAAGAGTATACCATACAGGCAAGTTTTTCTGTTGCGCTATGTAATATTTGACTAAGCTCGGAGCCGTGCTACTTTTTAATTCTTCTACATCCTTAACTACAATACTTCTTTCGTCCAAATATTTACTTACGGCAAGAGGTTTGGCTTGCTCTGCATTGTTTCTATAAACTATTTTATGAAGCAACAGACCTATATCCTTCAAGGGATGCTCTTCGCCAAACAACGCAATTGCAGATGCACTTCTATTTAACTTTGGCATTTTATTACCATTAAAATAAGTATTTTCCCCGTCCCTGCTGATAATTGGATCTTCTTGCCCTAATTCTATCAGATATTCTTCTCTAACCTGTGGAAAACTAATTTCCCCTATTTTACCTTTTTCGTCATCCTCATAATGAAAGGCTCCAGACCACTGGTATTCTTTGCCATTATCCAACTCAACAACTACTTCCCATTCAAAACCTCCGATAAACGCGCCGCCAATAATCCTACCCAAATTTTCCACTGCTCTTAATATTTGCGTCTTTCCAGCGCCAGTTGTCCCTACCAAAAGAGTTAGATTGTAGTCAAAGACGACTTTTTCTAGCTCCCAGTTATACAACGTATTTTTTACTGCTAATGACTTTATATACATGACAATCTATTTCGCAATTCTATGAATAGTACCTCTTCTTAAAAGTAACACATTATTTTAACTTACGTTCTAAAACACCGCCCGAATCTCCGCCCGCCCCACATGCACCACTTGATCCGCCTGTCCCGTCTGTCGCCCTTCATAGCTAAACGTCAACTGAATGTTACGCGATAGCGCTTGCGAGAGCGACAACGTCCACAGGTAGTTGCTGCCCGCCTGTAGGCCTTCGGTCATGGTGTAGCCAACGGGGGAAGTGGGGTCGCCGTCGAATTGCACTTGCACCACAGAAAAGGTAGTTTTAACGTTGGTTTTGGCGGCTTGGTTGTAATGCAATTCAGTAGTAATGTCGTGGCTATTTAGGAGGTCGAGCGTGCCCATTTTGTTTTGTTTGTGCTGGTATTCGTACTTTAGAATGACGCGGAAAGCCTTTTTGTAAAGGGCGGTAAACTGGGGTTGGAGTTGGTAAAAACGAATGCGGTAATCACGGTCAGGAAAGAATTCCGAGCTGTTGCCCTGTAGCCCCAAAGCCGTTAATAAAGAAGCTTGGAAACGCAGATTTCGGAAGGCGGCGCTGGGTGCTTGCCCTTGCTTGCGCTTACCAGGCTTGATGTTGAGGCGCTGGTGGAGGCTGTATTCTTGGTACTTGCGGGTTTCAAAACCCGTACTGAGCAGCGTTTTGCTGCGGTTGTCGCGCTGCCCAAATTCCCAGCCGTAGACGCCTGTTCTATTAAAATACACGTTGTTGTTGATGCCTGAACTTACCGTTACAAGCGCTTCGTTGGCTACATCCAACTGAAAAGGATTGAAGGCCAACACATCCGCCGCACCGTCGTAAGTCTTGCGGTCTATCTTAAAAATACTGCGGGTAGAAAACCGCTGCAGCGCATCCAAAGCGAAAGGAAGTTTATCCCGTTTTTTTGATTTGTTTTTGCGGCGAGTAGCTTGAATCAGCACCTTAGGGCGCATGGTTATGCTTTGGCTCAACAGCACATTGTTGGTGCGAATAAAATCGCCCGTCAACAGCGTAACGCGGATGTAATCGGCTTGGTCTTGAAACTGCGCTTGCTCAAATTCATCTACTTGCTGCTCCTCGTCGCCATTGCGATCCACCCAAATGAACGCCCCTTGCCCCTGCTCTACTTGTACGTAATTGTACTCTATTTTTTGCTGCTGTCCCGACCCGAGTTGGTAAATAGTGCTGGAGCGAATGAAGCCGCGTTTGATGTTCAACAGGTATTCCAACCGCCCCAAATACGTTTCTTTGGGTGCTTGGTTGGTTCTCTCCTCGTCCACAATCGTCAAATTGCGGTACGTCATGTTCCACTTCAACCGCGAACCGCGCGCCTGCTCCCAATCCCCTGATAAATTGACCGCGTCCGCTACTGCATTCACCACAAAACCATTGGGCTCGGGCAAGTAGTCGTAGCGGCGGGTGTAAGACGCCTTGAGCAGTAATTTTTCGGAGGCGGGAAGTTCGGTATAAATTCGATACAAATTATAAAAAAAGCTAGCTTGCTGCAACGTGTCCGTCAATAAGTCTACTTGGCTGTTCTGTTCCAGCTCCCCATAAGCCCCTACTTTCCAATTCAATAAATCTTTGAAGGTATAAGAAAGATCCAATTTAGGACGAATGAACGTACTGCTGTGCTCGCTGGTGCGGCTTTGCAGCAAACTGCTGTTGCTCTCCAATAAAAAACCACCTTTTTGTACCCTCGCCCCCAATGTTTGCATGCTGCCTTGATACAACTGCTCTTTGTTGAGGCCACCAAACTGGTACGACAGTTGCCCCCAATCTACATCCGTCAAGGTCAATTTG
>CAYUZF010000310.1:0-4464 GCA_964449615.1 uncultured Aureispira sp. | reverse complement strand
GTTCGGCAAAAAAGGCTCGCTTAAAAATGGTTGATTACTTCTGTTACACTGTAATAAGTACCATCGTTTTAGTAATAAAATCAAAAGCAGCTTAGTAAACTATACTAAGCTGCTTTTCTATGATAAGGCTAAACTGGTGTTTACAAGTCTAAAAACAAGGAAATAGGATCTTCCAACAGCTTCTTCACTTTTACCAAAAACGTAACCGACGTGCTGCCATCAATGATGCGGTGGTCATAAGACAGCGCCAAGTACATCATCGGGCGAATTTTTACTTCCCCGTCAATCGCCATCGGGCGCTGCTGAATGGTGTGCATGCCTAAAATGGCCGATTGTGGCTCGTTGAGAATGGGCGTACTCATCATAGAGCCAAACACACCGCCATTGGTAATGGTAAAGGTACCGCCCTGCATTTCTTGCAAAGTTAAATTGCCTTCGCGGGCTTTTTTCGCCAAACTTTTGATTTCGCTCTCAATGTCTGCAAAATTCAAGGATTCTACATTGTGTACAGGTGGAACTACCAAGCCTGTAGGCGTAGAAATAGCGATAGAAATATCTACAAAGTCGTTGTAAATGATGGATTTGCCATCTTCGCCCAACTGCGCGTTGACATCGGGCATTTCCATCAACACCTTAGCGCAAGCTTTGGCAAACAGCGACATGAAACCCAGCTTAATACCATAGCGCTCTACAAAACGCTCTTGGTATTTTTTGCGCAAGGCCATGATTTCTGTCAAATCTACTTCGTTGAACGTGGTCAACATCGCAGTGGTATTTTTGGCCGAAACCAACCGCTTGGCGATGGTGCGGCGCATGCGGCTCATCTTTTCGGTGCGCTGCTCGCGGCTAAAGGCCATTTGTCGCTTGGGCGCTGGCGCTGCCTCTTTTTTGGGCGCGTCGTTGCTTTTTTGAGGGGCTGGTGCTTGCTTTTCTTCTTGGTTGGGTTGGCTTTTGCCTGCGTCGATGGCTTTTTGTACATCTTGCTGGGTGATGCGGCCATCTTTGCCCGTTGCCGTAACATCGGCAGCAGTGAGGTTGTGTTCCGACATCAGTTTTTGAGCGGTAGGCGAGGGGTGGCCCGCTGCATGGCCATAACCACCTGCGGCGGCTGTTTTTTCTTCTACCGATTCCTCGGCTATCTTTTCTTGGGCAGGGGCTTCGGTTTTGGTATCGGGGGCAGGGCTGTCGCCACCACCGTCTTCGCTTACACTGGTGTCAATTCTAGCAAAAACTTCCCCAATAGGAATATCGTCTCCTTCTTGGGCGACATGAATTAACTTTCCCGCTTTTTCGGCAGGCACGTCAATGCTGGCTTTATCGGATTCGAATTCGCAGATGAATTCGTCTAATTCTACATACGCACCGTCTTCTTTGGTCCAAGCGGAAAGCGTAACTTCCGTAATGGACTCCCCAATTACTGGAACTACGAGATCTATGATACTCATTTTGTATAAGGATGGTTATTCCAAAAAGCGCACTCTCTGGAATAGGTGGTTTAAATACGGCCAGCAGAGGACAATATTTAACCACTGTCGGATGCTGGGCTATTGTATAATAATTGAATTAACTTTTGAAGGGACTGGATCTAAATGACCCAAGCTCTCTAGGTACTACAAAAATTGTTAAAAAAAGTTAGAAAAAGAAATTAAAACCTAGTAGAAGAAATACGCTTGGCACTTTTTGAAGTTTTCCCTGGCAAAATGGCTACTTTTGAGCCTAGTTAGTTGGATTTTATTAATAATATAACAGCGCTAAAGCAGCTTTGATGGCTCTGTTAACCAATCCTTGAGTGCTATGTGTAGAATTGTCGGTTTCTGGGATATGCAGTACGCGCAAAATTATTCCCTGTCCGAAACTTTAGTCGCTATGCGCGACAGCTTGCAACACGGTGGACCTGATAGTGCAGGGGATTTTTTGGCTTCCGACACGGCTTTGGGGCTGGGACACCGCCGTTTGTCTATTTTGGATTTGAGTGCCGCGGGGCAACAGCCGATGTTTTGGCGGGATTGGGTTTTGGTATACAATGGCGAGGTCTACAACTTTGAAAACATTCGCCAAGAACTCGAAGACTTGGGGTATACGTTCGAGACAGGAACGGACACCGAAGTTATCTTAAAGGCATTTGAACAGTGGGGCAAGTCAATGGTGGTGCGGTTTCGGGGCTTTTTTGCTTTTGCCATTTACAACCAAAAAACACAAGAACTAACGCTTTGCCGAGATCGCTTTGGCGTCAAGCCATTGTATTGTTATTGGAAAAATGGCCTGTTTCTCTTCGCTTCTGAATTAAAGGCTTTTCACCAACACCCACAATTTGATAAAACCATCGATCCCAGCGCGGTTTCGCTGTATTTGCAGCAGGGCTATATTCCGCACCCCCATTGTATTTTTAGGGCGGTGCAGAAACTATCGGCGGGCTGTTTTATGACCTTGTGCGCTGGTGGCGAACCTGTGGTAACCCAATACTGGAACCCGCAGGAGTTGTATGCCCAAACTACCGCAAGCCAACAATCGGAAGGCGAGTTGTTGGAAGAATTGGAAGCGCTGCTGACCGAGAGTTTTGAATGGCGGATGGTGGCCGACGTACCCGTAGGTGCCTTTTTAAGTGGAGGGATTGATTCGTCTATAGTTACGGCGTTGTTGCAAAAAAAGAAAGGGCGACAGCTCAAAACCTTCACCATTGGTTTTCACAACGCCGCTTACAACGAGGCGGAACATGCCAAAGCTGTGGCGCAACATTTGGGAACAGAACACCGAGAACTCTACTGCACAGAACAACATTTCAAGGAAGTGATTCCGCTGCTCCCCGAATTGTACGACGAACCTTTTGGCGACAGCTCCTGTATTCCGACGTATTTGGTGTCCAAAATGGCCCGCCAACACGTAGCGGTGAGTTTGTCCTCCGATGGCGGTGACGAGTTGTTTGGCGGCTACACCAAGTACGAAGTGGCCAAGTATTTTTATCCCAAGATTCAGCGCTTGGGTCGCCCAGTACGTAGCACCTTGCGGCATTTAGGAAATTTGGTAGACCCGCTTTGGCTGGAGCGCAACAGCCATCGCTTGCCCGTACTCAAAAATTACAAAAATGTCAGTAATAAATATCCCAAACTCCTCAACGCATTGGCCGCCGAGGATGTACTGGACTTTTTTAACCGCTCTTCCATTTATCGCAGCCAAAGCGACTTAGCGCGCCTGATGCCCACGCACACCCACCGCTACAGCGATGCCCTAACCATTGACCCCAATCGTCTAATTAGTTATTTGGGTTTGGTTGATGTGCAAACATATCTGGAGGGGGATATTATGACAAAAGTAGACCGCGCTACGATGGCCGTCGCTTTAGAAGGTCGAGAGCCGTTTTTGGATGCGCAGTTGCTCCAATTTGGAATGAAATTGCCTGACGCGCTGAAAATTCAAGGAAAAGACAGCAAGTATTTACTGCGTCAAGTTTTGTACAAATACGTTCCCAAAGCGCTCATCGAACGCCCCAAGCAAGGTTTTTCCATTCCTGTGCAGCAGTGGTTGCTCGGGCATTTACAGCCTGCTTTATTAGCTTTAAAGGAAGATGCCGCTTTCGCGCAAACCTTTGAGTTTAACCAGAGAGAATTACGCGCCATCATCGACAACTTTATCACACAGAAACGCTATATAAATCCGCATTTTATATGGTTTTTGTATACCTTGCATCAATGGTACGAGCGTTGGATAAAAGCCAACTAAGCACTTTTTTATTCTTATTATAACAACTACAACCATGTACGATACCGCATACCACAAAGGCTCTCTAGCTGACAAAACCATTTTAATTACAGGCGGCGCGGGCTTTATCGGCTCCAATATTGTCACCTATTTGCTTAAATACCAAGTGGGAAAAGTGCGCGTTGTCGATAATTTTTTAACGGGTTTTAGAAGCAACGTAGAACCATTTTTGAAATACAGTAACTACGAATTTATAGAAGGAGACATTCGCGATTTGGAAACCTGTAAACGCGTTTGCAAAGGGGTGGATGTGGTCTGCCACCAAGCGGCAATGGGATCCGTACCACGCTCCATTCGCGAGCCTTACAACACTACGGGCCACAACGTCGATGGCTTTGTGAACATGGCTTTTGCCGCTTATGAGGCGGGCATAAAATACGCCTCTTCTTCTTCGGTATACGGCGACGAGCCTAATTTGCCCAAGATAGAACATAGAATCGGGAAACCGCTATCGCCTTACGCCATCACGAAGCTTTCCAACGAGCTGTTTGCCGAAAATTTTGGCCGCCTGTACGACATGGAATTTGTAGGCTTCCGCTATTTTAATGTGTTTGGACCGCGCCAAAGTCCCAAAGGTGCTTATGCGGCTGTGATTCCGCTGTTTGCCGATGCTTGTTTCAACGATACGGATATTTTTATCAATGGCGATGGGGGACAGACGCGGGATTTTACCTATGTGGAAAACGTGGTGCAAATTAACGTCAAAGC
>CAYUZF010000309.1:3161-4470 GCA_964449615.1 uncultured Aureispira sp. | reverse complement strand
ACCAACGGGCGCGCTTGGCTTGGGAGGCTTGCAATAAATTGGCCGAAATGCGCAGTTTGGGCGCTGTCAAAGTACAAGCAGAAACCAAACTCAATTCTCCTAAGCTGGAATTTAGTCCCATGTTCTACAAAGAGGGCGTTGTCTTTGTATCTACCCGAACCAAAGGCGAGCGCAAAGACCGCTGGATCAACGACAATTACATGGATTTGTACTACGCCAAACGGCAGACCAACGGCCAATTTGAAAAACCTGAGCTGTTTGCCGACGAGCTAAAAACAGACCTACACGAAGGGCCTTGCGTTTTTAGCAAAGACCAACAAACTATTTATTTCACGCGCAACGATTTGTACCGCGGCAAGCGCGGCAAAAGTAAAGACGGCACCACCAAACTCAACCTTTACCGTGCGAAGTTGATAGAAGGGGAGTGGACTGACGAAGAAGAACTGCCTTTTAATGATCCCGATGTTGACCAAGCGCATCCCGCTTTGAGCAGCAATGGTAAGATTCTGGTTTTTTCTAGCAATGCCAGAGGGGGACATGGAGGGATGGATTTGTGGGCAACGCGTATGGAAAAAGGAACATGGGGCAAACCGGTTAATCTAGGCAGCCGTATCAATACGCCAGGCGACGAAGTATTTCCTTTCATTCACGAAGATGGCACCTTGTATTTTTCTTCCAATGGCTGGTCGAGTTTGGGCGGGTTGGATATTTTTATGGCTACGCAGGTGTACAACCACCCCGATTCTCTCTGGGAATATCCTTTTAATGTGGGTACTCCAATCAACAGCTCTTACGATGATTTTGGTTTTATTGCTAATAAAGAAAAAACAATGGGTTATTATACTTCTAGTCAGAATGAAGGGCAAGATGACATTTACCAATTCAAACTAAACCAGTCCCTCGATCAAGTAACTCCTTTGCCCAGCACAACCGTAGATGTTTGTGTGTATGACGACGACACGCGGTTGCGCTTAGATTTGGCAACGGTGGTGGTGCAGCGCGATGCGGAGTTGGCAGCGGATTCTATGGTGAGTATAACGGGAGAATACGGGTATACCGTTTGTGAATTTCGAGCAGGCGATCCTTATTTTATTACCGTAAGCAGAGCGGGGTATATTGGAGTGTCTGATTATTTTATAATGCCCAAAGAAACCGATGCATTGGACGAGTATTGCATTGGGCTGACGCGCGACCCTGCTTTAATGCTTGCTACCACAGCGGCTACAGAGACCGATTCAGAAAAGCGAAAAATATACAGTACAACCGACATTCCACCTGTAAACTATACCTACGATCCGCAAGCTTCTCT
>CAYUZF010000309.1:0-3151 GCA_964449615.1 uncultured Aureispira sp. | reverse complement strand
TGCCCGAAATGCATGTAAAAGGGCGCGTGCTCAACCTAGATTATGACCGTCCACTGCCCGATGCGAGTATTATCCTGCTCAACCGCTGTACGGGAGAACAATTGGTTATGGAAGTCGCTGATGATGGGGAATTTGCCTTCCCGCTGGAGTGTGGGTGCGAATATGTAGTTAAATCAAAGAAAAACCGCTTTTTCGAAGCCAATCAGGTAATTTCTTTGTTAGAAGAAGAGAAGTGCGGAAAAGCCATTGCTATGGAACTTTCTATGAAGCCTAGAATAGACCAAAAGGGGAACCCCTTGTTTTTGGCAGAAGGTCTATCTGAAAAAAGCATAAAAGAAGGGGATGTGATTGAGCTGAAAAGCATTTTCTACGATTACGACAAATGGAATATTCGTGCGGACGCTGCTAGCGATTTGAGAAGCTTGGCAACAATCATGAAAGAAAATCCATCTTTAGAAATAGAATTGTCTTCCCATACCGACCAACGAGGCTCGGCCCGATACAATCAAGTATTATCAGAGAAACGCGCTAGGAGCGCTAGAGATTATTTGATTAACAAAGGGGTCAGTCCCACACGCATTGTTGCTGTTGGTTATGGTGAAGAGCGCTTGCGCAATACTTGTAACATCTGTTCAGAAGCCGATCATCAAGAAAATCGGAGAACAGAAGTACTCGTAACAAAATTTGAAAAATCAAGTAGGTTCTAGTTATAACTACGTTCTCCATCGGTAGTACAGTTGTTAAGTCGACCTTTATAACTATAACTTGTTTGGTATCCCCTTTACGAAGTTATTTCCTTGTTATGAACGATCGACTGTTAGTCCCAATCGCACTATTTTTTACCCTGTTGTTTGCTACCCAAACCGCTCAGGCTACCCACGCGCTGGGAGGGGAGATTAGTTACCGCCATTTGGGGGGTACCCAATACGAAGTAGAGCTGCATGTATACCGAGATTGCAACGGAATTCCTTTAGGAACGTATCAATTGATCAATTGGAGCGGCACTTGCGGAGCAGGGGTAGAGCTGGTTTTTTTGCGAAGTGTGCAAGAGGTAACGCGCCTCTGCCCAAGTTCTCCCTCTTCCTGTAACGGTGGAACAGGGAGCTACGGCGTAGAATTGTACATTTATACTAGAATTATTTCCATTCCCGATTTCTGCAAAGACCTCACTTTGGCTTGGCGGATTTGCTGCCGAAATGCCGTCATTACCAATATGAATGGAGCGGTGGGCGCTCCGCTTTATGTCGAGTCCTTCCTATCCAATAGAGGTGCTATTGCTGCCGACCCATTGCCCAATAGTTCTCCTGTTTTTACAAACAACACCAGTTTTTTAAGTTGTACGAATGTACCTACCAGTCAGAACTTGGGCGCAGTAGATCCCGATGGCGATTCCTTACGCTACTCTCTAGTAGACTGTGAAACAGGGCCTAACACCTCGGTGAATTATGCTACAGGTTTGAGCGGAAGCAATCCACTGGTCGGTTCGCCCATAAGTTTAGATCCTGCAACAGGCGCCATAAGTTATACCGCTACTACGCCACAAGTAGCAGTAGTTTGTATTTTAGTAGAAGAATACAGAAACAATGTTTTGGTAGGGAGCAGTGTGCGTGATGTACAACTCAATATCATCAATTGTAGCAATACCCCACCTACCTTGTCGGGGGTCAACAACGGGGCTTTGTTCAGCATCAATGCCTGTATAGGGCAGACCCTCAATTTTTCGGTACAGGCTTTTGATCCCGATGTAAATAATGTGACCATTACGGCGAATACTACAGGGGTATTTACAACGGCTAGTTTGACTCAAACAGGTAATACGGGGCAGTTTACTTGGGTGCCCAGAATACAAGATGTGGGGCCCCACACACTCACTATTGAAGTAGAAGACGATGCTTGCCCAGTAAAGGGGAGCAATATCTACACCTATACGGTTAATGTGGTAGGCTCAGAGCCTCCCCTTTCGGTATCGCCCAGCATTTCGGTTTGTCGGGAAAGTAATGTTACGCTTACCGCCTTTACCAGCTCTACAAATGTAGCTTCCTACCAATGGTTTCCATCGCAAGGGTTGTCCACCAGTACGGGGCAGACCGTTGTAGCAACCCCCAATGTACTTACCAATTATACTGTAGAAGCAATTTATAATTCAGGCTGCATAGATAGAGCATCCGTCACGGTTGATATTTTGCCAACCCCCATTATCGCTGTTTATCCCAACGATATTAATGTTTGTGGTGGAAGCAGTATTGATTTGAGAGCAACCGCCGATCGTACAGGAATGAATTTTGTTTGGCGGGATGCTAGCAATGCACTTGTTCCAGATATAGAATCGGGGACGGAGTCAAAAGCGGCAGTTACCTTACCCACTGCTACAGGCGTTTATGCCTGGACGGTAGAAGTAACAGATCCTCTTTCTGGATGTGTGGCGTACGACACACTTCGTCTGCGCGTCAATCAACCCAACAGCAGTAGTTTTTGCAACAGCATATACGCATCTACCACAGGAACGGCAACGGGAGCGGGTACGCCTTCAGATCCTACTACCTTAGAAGAAGCGGTACAGCGTGCGGTTTGTGATAATGTAATTATAAAACTTGCTACAGGAACTTATACCGTAGATTCAGCGATTGTTATTGGTAGTTATACAACGCTAGAAGGCGGGTTTGAGGAGAGTAATGGCTGGACAAAGACCAGTACGCAGGGCGCCACTACAATACGGAGAAGCAACAACACGCCACAGGGAACCCCTGAATTGGACTGGCACTTGACGGCTATAGTCATCAATGCTGCGGAGGGCTTTCGGCTACAGGATTTGAGTGTTGAAACAGCGAATGCCTCTGGGAGTGATTATGGCGTATCCACTTACGGGATTTATATGCGCGATGTTTCCAATTATCACCTTACTCGAGTTTGGGTAAAAGCCGGAAGGGCATCGGACGGACGTGCAGGGCGTCGAGGTTGTGATGGAGCCGATGGAAGTGACGGTACGGATGGCATTTCTTCGGGTACACCAGGGGATGGTGGCGCTGGGGGAGGCTGGATTGTTGCACCTGGAAGATACCACGCACTAAGTCCTATAGGACCAGCAACCACCGTAGCGCCCCCTTCTGCCTTAGGTAGCGATGGAACACCGGGCCTATCGGGTGCTGTGGGT
>CAYUZF010000308.1:0-4605 GCA_964449615.1 uncultured Aureispira sp. | reverse complement strand
GACAACGTAGGGATTGACTTGGATCTCGGGCCAGATTTGACGGCTTGTGGCGGAGCTGTCGCGGAGATTGTGCCTATTATTACCAACTCTACCGCTGCTGAAATTGAGTGGCAAGATGGCGCCCAGTCGCCTCTGTACGAAGCTACGGTATCAGGTACTTACTACGCAACAGTGACAAATGCAAGCGGCTGTACGGATACAGACACGGTTAATGTGAGCGTATCGGCCATGCCTATGATTGCAGACGCAACAACCGATGTTTCTTGTGGCAGCGCATCCGATGGTAGCATTGACCTCACCGTTACAGGCGGTGCAGGGCCATTTACTTACCTTTGGAACAACAACGCCACTACCGAAGATTTATCGGGCATCGACGGCGGTATTTATACCGTGACGGTTGTGGACAACGGCACCGCTTCGAATTGTGAATACGTGATGAACTACACCATTACAGAGCCAACTGCTTTGAGCGTCAATGTAGACAACAGCGGTATTGATTGCGATGGCAATGGAGGCGATATTGACATTACCGTATTGGGTGGAACACCTGGATATTCTTACCTCTGGTCAACAGGCGCTGTAACAGAAGACTTGATGGGGGCTCCTGCGGGTCTTCAAAGCGTGACCATCACCGATGCCAACGGTTGTGATTTGACGACCTCGGCTACCATATTGGCCACCACGCCGATTAGTATAGTAATTGACAGCATTCGCCCAGAGATCTTGAGTACGCAAGGGGGCGTAGATGTAACGGTAACAGGTGGTTCGGGCAACTTGGCCTACAATTGGAACACGGGAACAACTACGGCAGACATCAGCAACTTGGTAGCAGGAACGTATACGTTAACCGTAACGGATTTGAACACGGGTTGCCAAGAAGTAGTGACCGTAACGGTACCTTACCAACTACCGAACAGCATCGACGAGTTGGAGAACGTATCTCGATTGGAGTTGTACCCCAACCCAACGAACGGATTGGTGTGGGTGAACTTGGATTTGAATCAAGCAACCACGGTACAGTTGAGTGTATTGAGCGTAACGGGTCAAGAGCTACAGAGCTTTGAGCCGAGCGAGCAGTTGCAACAGAACTACGCCTTGGATATGAGCAACTACCCAGCAGGCTTGTACCTAGCGCGCTTTATCATCGGCGACCAAGTACAAACTAGGAAGATTGTAGTGGAATAAACCACTATTTACTGTATAGATGATTAAAGGAAAACCTTTCCTGTTTTTGCGATTCTTTAGTAGAAAGTAAAAATGGGAAAGGTTTTTTTGGTATTTTAAAGAAATGTTATCTTAAGAGCTAGGCAGCGCCTAAAAATACAAGTATGGGAGATAAATTATTAGCATTCTTTGACAAAGCAGATAAAATTGGAGGACTACCCGCCAAAATTAGACTAGCCGCATTGGCAAAATGCCCTTCTATCAAAGCCAAGTCTATGGAAGATTCGCCAGAGAACATCCAAAAGATGCAGCAGAGTTTTGATAGCATGAGCCAAGAGTTTAGTAAGAAAAGTCAAATCGCCGTAGAAGAGACGGTAAAAAGCAACGACGGCGACACAGTGGATAAACTAAGAGGCTACATCAAAGCCTTTTCAGATGTTTTGTTGGCACAGTCTAACAACAGCAGCTTATCTACTGCTGCGCAACAAATTACCGAAGTTTTAGCAGAAAGTATAGACGTCAATCGCGCCAGCATTTGGTTGTACAGCGAAGACAAATCGGCATTGGTTTGTTTAGATTTGTACGATAGGAGAACAAAGGAGCATACCGAAGGGGTAACGTTGTACAAGGCTGATTTTCCCAATTATTTTAGCACCATTGGCAACAACAGAACTTTAGCCGCAGAAGATGTTCATACACACAGAGGCACGGCTGAGTTTTCGGAAGTCTATATGAAACCCAATGGCATCGATGCTATGTTGGACGTTCCTATTTTTGTGCAAGGGAAAATGGTAGGGGTGATTTGCCACGAACACACAGACAGCCGCCGCAAATGGAACAGCGACGAAGAAAATTTTGCTTATTTAATGAGCAATGTATTGAGTAAAAATTTGGAGCACAAGCGCTAAGACTTTTTGAGGTATTGGGGGATACCCTACAACGGAACAAGGCGTATTTACCCTAGCCTACTAGTAACAAAAATAGTAGATATTTGAAGGATTCCTAGAGCAAACCAACGCTTAGAAAAACTACTTTGGTTGTGTATAGTTGGATAGGAATCCGCTAAGTTCATCTGTGTAGGACAGTTGCTGCTTTTAAGTAGTCACACAAAAGAAAGCGTGTAATAAAAAGTGAGGTATTTTTTTCTAGTTCGAGGCATGAACGAGTGCATCCGAAGGACAAATGTACCAAAGTACATTTGACGGAGTGAACCGCTAGCGGTCTTTTACACCGCTTTAGCGGGCTAACTTAGCGAAGCGGCCTCACGACCGTAGGGAGCTAAAGCGCGTATTTTCAACGCTGGAATAGGTAAAAATAGACGCTTTTTAATGCGAGAACTTTTAGTTCCCTTCGTTCATGAGCGCTACGCTTTAGTTGAGGGACTACTTAAGTAGTAACTGTTCCTCTTTTGGGGAAGCAATGTTTCTATTAAAAACCGTGATTTATACCTAAAAAGCAACGCCTTTTTTCGTACTTTTAGCGTTCTAATGTAGAATCAAAGCAGCAGTACAGTATGATACAAACCAACAAACTTACCTTTCAATACAACGACCAACAACAGTTTGTGTTTCCTAACATGCACTGCGCGCAGGGCAGCCATTGGTTGATTTTAGGACAGTCGGGCTGTGGCAAAACCACCTTGTTGCATTTATTAGGGGGCTTGATGGCAGCAGCATCGGGAAGTATCTACATCAACGAGCAAAATTTAAATGCTTTAAGCGGCAAAGCGTTGGACCAGTTTCGAGGACGCAATATTGGCATTATCTTTCAACAGAGCCACTTAATAAAAGCCCTCACTGTAGAAGACAACCTCCTAACGGCACAGTATCTAGCAGGAACAACACAAGATCGCAACAAAGTAAAAGCCTTGCTAGAACGCCTCAATTTGAGCGACAAGCTCAATGCCAAACCCCAAAATCTAAGTTTAGGTGAGCAACAGCGCGTAGCCATTGCGCGGGCTTTGGTCAACGACCCCGCCGTTATTTTGGCCGATGAGCCGACCTCTAGTTTAGATGATAAAAACTGTGCAGAAGTGGTGCAATTGCTCTTGGATCAAAGCAAAGCTTCCAACGCAACGCTGGTCATTGTTACCCACGACAACCGCTTAAAACTGTTGTTTGATCAGCAAATTTTATTAGAATCGGTTAAGGTATAAACGGTTGTTACGCCCGCTCTACCCGCACAACACCTACAATAGCTTTTAGCGTTTGCTCAAACCGTTCTGCTTCGCTTTCGCGTACCTGCACCAATAAGCTTGTTTGTGCTTGATACGTTTGGTCTTTTATTATAAAGCCCTCTTGTTTGATGAAATTCATCACGTCGCTGGTCGCCACGTAGTCAAAAACCACTTTATACGTAGCTTCTACAATGCGCTCCACGAGTTCGGCTTGTTCCAGCGCATCTTGGGTAGCCGTTTTGTAAGAGCGTTTGAGGCCAGAAGTACCGAGCTTAGTTCCCCCAAAATAACGGACGACGACGGCCAATATATTGGTCAGGCCAAAGCTATCGAGCTGTCCCAAAATGGGACGGCCTGCGGTGCCAGAAGGTTCGCCGTCGTCGTTGGCACGAAAGCGGTCGCCCTCCAAACCAATGCGGTAAGCGTAGCAATGGTGGCGGGCTTTGTTGTGCAGCTTTTTGACTTCCTCCAAGCAAGCTTTTACGGCATTTTCTGAATCCACTTCATAGACGTAAGCAATAAAACGGCTGCCTTTTTCCTTGTAAAACCCCTCACAAGGTTCGGCAATAGTTTGGTACGTATCGGACATAAAAGACGTTAGCTAGAAGGGGGAACAAAAATAGGCACCTCTACCGCAGCCAACAAGCCGCGTGCAATAGCCGTATCAAACAAATACTGCACCGCAGCCCGCCCTTTCTGACCCAGATCAATAGAATAATCATTGACATACAAGTCAATGTGCTGTTGCATCACGGCTGTTTCCATTTCTTGGGCATGGGCGCGCACATAAGGAAGCGCCTCTTCGGGGTGTGCAAAGGCGTACTCAATGCTGCGGCGCAAAACACGGTCAATGCGTTGTTGCAGCTCCACAGGATGGTCACGCCGCACCACAATCCCCCCTAAGGGAATGGGCAAACCCGTATTGTTTTCCCACCATTCGCCCAAATCCTGCACCTTTGCCAAACCTTTATCCTGATAAGTAAACCGATTTTCATGAATAATCAAGCCCGCGTCTACCCGCTCTTCCAAAACTGCTTGCTCAATGTCTGAAAACAGCAATTCTTGTTTGCGTTGCGCTTCTGGAAAAGCCAAGCTTAATAAAAAATTAGCGGTGGTGTATTGGCCAGGGATAGCGATGGAAGTGCCGCTCAAATCGGCGGTATTTAGTGGCGTTTTAGCAATGAGCAGCGGGCCGCAGTTGTTGCCTAGGGCAGAGCCGCTGTTGAGCAAAGCGTAGCGCTCTACCAAGTGCGCGTAAGCATGGT
>CAYUZF010000307.1:0-4640 GCA_964449615.1 uncultured Aureispira sp. | reverse complement strand
CAGCTTTACTCTTCCTTCAGTTCTCTTCTTGCACGTACACCGAGCGCATCCGCGACGGCAAGACGGCCTTTGCACGCAAACAATTTAGCGTCGCCATTCCCATGCTGGAAAAAGAATTCGCAAAAGCGGACAACAGCAACGACAAAGGCAAAATCGCTTACATGTTGGGCGAATCTTACCGCCGCACCCAGCAGCCGCAACAAGCTGCCGACTGGTACAAACGTGCCCAAACCCAGCGCTACGGCAAAGATACCGACCTCAAATATGCTCGTATGTTGCAGCAATTGGAAGACTACGACGCTGCCAAACAAGCCTTTAGAAGTGCAGGCCGCTATGCGGGCGATCCGCGCCTGTATCAAGAGCAAATGATTGCCTGTGATATGGCCAAGCGGTGGAAAGAAAGTGCCAGCGAAAATCCCTACACGGTGGGGGTGGTAGAGCTGAACGATGCGTCCAACGATTTTAACCCTGTTTATTACGACAACAACAGCATTTTGGTCAGCTCGGACCGTGCCAGCAGCGAGGGCAAAGATAATTACAAATGGACGGGACAGCCGTTCTTTGATTTGTACTTGTGGAATTTTGTAGATAAAACGGTGAAGCCTTTTTCCGCGCCGTTTAACAATGAGTTTCATCAGGGAACGCCTAGTTTTAACGAAGATAGAACCATTGCTTTTTTTACGGAATGCGGTTCTGACAAAAAAATAGCAGTAGATTATTGCCGTGTGATGCTAAGTTTTAAGCAGGGGGAAGTCTGGTCGAAGCCTCAAGAGATTGATCTAGGCCCTAGCGACAACAATTATTTGCACCCCGTCCTATCGCCTGATGGGCGGCGTCTTTATTTTGCCAGTAATAGAGCAGGTGGTTTTGGCGGCTACGATTTGTACGTATCGAGTTTGGTGGGCGATGCCACCGATGCGACTTGGTCGGCTCCCATCAACATGGGCAACCGCATCAACACCAAAGGCAACGAAGTCTTTCCTTTTCTAGCCACCGAAGACACTTTGTATTTTGCATCGGACGGGCATCAGGGCATGGGGGGCTTGGATATTTTTCGTGCAGTCGAGTACGGCGAGCGCTGGCAGCAGCCACAAAACTTAGAAGCGCCGACCAATTCGGGCAGTGATGATTTTGGTTTTATTACGCGTGCTACGTTTAATGGTGGCCAGACAGGTTTTTTCACCTCCAGACGTTTTGCCGCGCAGAAAGGCGACAACATTTTCACCTTCACCTATCTCCCACCCCGCGATACGCTTCCGCCCCCTGTGGACACCCCTCAATTGATCTTAGCCATCAATTTGGAAGGCTTGGTCAAAGAAAAGGTCTTTAACGATCCTAGTGATCCCAACAGCGGCGTGGCCAGTTACAACACCCTTATGGGCGCTTCGGTACAAATCAGCAGCGCAGACACGGCCTTCACGCTTGGTTCAGACATCGACGGCACGTTTTACGCCACGCTTGATACCAATACGATCTATTATTTTAAGGCCACCAAACCTGGCTACTTTGTCACGTTGGATACGCTTTCGACCGTAGGGATTGTGCTCAACGCCCAAAAACCCGATACCACGCTGCAAGAAGAAATTATTTTGGAAAGGATCTTTACCGATCAAGAAATTGTCTTAGACAACATCTATTACGACTTGGACGAGTCCTTCATTCGCGAAGACGCCCAACCGACGCTCAATGAGTTGGTGGCGCTGCTCAAACGAAACCCCAACATCAATATACAGCTCTCCTCCCACACAGATTGCCAAGGCGCTACGGGCTACAACGAAAAGCTCTCCCAACGCCGTGCCGAATCCGCCGTGCAATACCTTATTCAAAACGGCATTGACCCTGCGCGCTTGACGGCACGCGGCTACGGCGAAAGTTTATTGGCAGTGGATTGCAAATGTTCGGAATGTACCGATGAGGAACACCAACAGAATCGTCGAACTACGTTTTTGGTTTTGGGGGAGTAGGTGGTTGAGGTAAACAGGAACTATCAAAACTACTAGATTGATGAGGTCTAGGGCATTTTAAAGTACTCAATTTTGAGGACTTTAAAATTTTGATAAACCTGATTCTGTTTTTTCCCAACAATACAGCATGGCTGCTCTTCAGGTTGGAGGCTGGGAGTACACAGAGGTTCTTAAACGCGTGGCCATTCAACAAATGTACTCACTCCCCTCTTCCGCTAACTATAAATTAAATAACTCCTCCCCACTATCGTTAAATAAGTAGTTTTTTGAGTAACGGGGCGTGATAGTTAAGTACATTGTGTAAGAAGTATGTATAATCGACCTTATAATACCATAAAAACAAATCGTCTACCCTCTATCACCGCCCCCTCTACTTTTTCTCAAAAAAATAAATATATCCTTCTATATTTCTGATACTAGCAATTAGTTTTTAGCTTTAAATAGCAATTGGACTTTTCCTGTGCGGATTTGGAAAAGGGGCGATTGTCAATTTGTATTTATGTATTAGGAACCACCTACAAAAAAATCCACCAGATGGGAGAAGAACGGGTAAAATTAGCGGCGGCGCAAGGAGCCGACGAAATGCGCCATTTTGTGCGCCAATTGCTCAACGATGTTGAAGCGTTTGAATACATGTTAGAAAATAACTGGTTCGAAGACGACGTCAAATGTATTGGCGCAGAGCAGGAGTTGTGTCTGATCAACAAACACTACAAACCTGCCTACAAGGCCATGGACATCTTGGAAGACTTTCACCCCGATTGGCTGACGACGGAGTTGGCGCAATTCAATTTGGAGCTGAACCTCAACCCACAGGTCTTTGAGGGCAGCGCATTGGCACGTATGGAAGCCGAACTGCGCGAAAACCTAGGACAGCTCAAACAAGCCGCTGCCAAGCACGATACGCGTATTTTACTAACAGGTATTTTGCCTTCGCTGCGCAAATTTGATTTGAGCATGAAACAGCTCACTCCCAAACCGCGTTACCACGCTTTGATGACGGCGCTCAAAAGTCTACGCGGTTCGGACTATGAACTGCGCTTGGACGGCATTGATGAGCTCAATCTATTGCACGATTCGCCACTTTTAGAAGCTTGCAACACTAGTTTTCAGGTGCATTTGCAAGTAGCTCCGCAAAATTTTGTCAAAATGTACAACATTGCGCAAGCTATTACGGGCCCAACCTTAGCCATGTGTACCAACTCCCCTGTCCTCTTTGGCAAGCGCCTCTGGCACGAGACGCGCATCGCCTTGTTTGCGCAGTCTATTGACAACCGTTTGTCGAAAGACCACCTGCGCCATAAAAGCGCACGGGTGAACTTTGGGGACAATTGGTTGGACAAGTCTATTCTAGAAATTTATAAAGAAGATATTTTGCGCTACCGCATTTTGCTCGGTACGGATATAGAGCAAAATTCACTCGACGCCATTCAGGCGGGCAAGGCACCCAAATTGCAAGCTTTACAGGTACACAACGGCACGGTCTACCGCTGGAACCGCCCCTGCTACGGCATTAGTCCCAATGGAAAACCGCACTTGCGCATCGAAAACCGCGTTTTGGGCGCAGGGCCTACGGTCTTGGATGAAATGGCCAATACGGCGTTTTGGTTGGGTACCATGGAAGGTATGGCGGATAATTTTGACGACATTCGCAAGTACATGAGCTTCGACGATGCTCGAGACAATTTTATGAAAGGGGCGCGTTCTGGTATGGATTGTAAATTTACTTGGCTCAACAATCAAAAAATCTCTGCTAGAGATTTGACTACAGAGGTGTTGCTGCCCATTGCCCGACAGGGATTAGAAAAATACAACATCGACAGCAGCGACATTGACCGTTATTTGGGCATTATTGAAGAGCGTGCCAAACGCCATATGAACGGCTCTCGCTGGATTTTGCAAGCCTACACCAAATTTCGCAAAGAAACACACATCGACGAAGGGTTGACCTCGCTCACGGCGGCTATTTATCACAATCAAACCCAGAGCAAACCCGCCCACGAATGGCCCTTGCCTAGTCTGGATGAATTTCACCAATACGATCCTTCGCAACTTTTGGTAGAGGAGTTTATGACTACCGATATCTTTACCATTCACGAAAGTGATTCGCTGGAATTTGCCTCTGCACTTATGGACTGGGGCGATATTTCGTCGATGCCTGTTGAAGATGCGCAAGGCAATTTAAAGGGTTTGATTACCTCTAAACGTATCTTAAAACATTTTGCGCACCACGGCAGCAAGGCAGAAGACACCACCGTAGGGCATATTATGAAGAAAAACCCGAAAACCGTCACGCAACAAATGCGCATGGTGGAAGTGATAAAATTAATGAAAGAGGATAACCTGCACATTTTGCCTGTAGTCAAAGGCGAAGAGTTGATCGGAATCATTTCAGAGCGCAACTTTATCAACATGTCCAAACGCTTGATTCAGGGCATGATGTAGTTGGTGCAATTACAGGGCGTTTTTGGAACCCTTTACTTGCTTCCTTATACCTAGTCGTCCCTTCAAGACTTTTGCCAAACGGAAAACCGTCTACAAAAGCCCTGAAGGGACGAAGTGTTGTTTGTGCGTTGTGGAAGTGGTAAGCAGTTTAGTACAGTGTAACAAAAGAAAGCGGGTATTTTTACAGAGGATTTTTTCCCGAACAAGTGCGGTTGGAGGCCGAGAGAGCTT
>CAYUZF010000306.1:2994-4760 GCA_964449615.1 uncultured Aureispira sp. | reverse complement strand
CGTTGGAATTGAGGCAAGACTCGCTTTGCACAGGCAGGGTAATCGCGCTGTCGCAAGCGTTGTTGCTGGGTTCTGGGTCGCCCGCCAAGCCTGTACCGTAATTTGGAAAAACCGCTTCTATAGAAATATTAAACGTTCCTTCTATCACTAAATTAGACCCATCGACCTGAATAAAGTAGGTATTGCCTGGAATCAAACAATTGGCCTCTATGTTTTCAGGAATAAGTGCCGTAGGTAAATCTGAGCGTTCAATTTGCGATAAGCTGCCCGTACAAGTATTGTTACTAGAAGAAAACAAGCGCACTTCGGGATCCATGCCCAAGAGCAAGTTGGTAGAAGTAACGTCTATTTCCACACGGCCCGAAGGCGGTGCTACAAACTCGTACCAAACCGTATGGCTGGCATAGCTGCCCGCTCCTGGTTCGTTCAACTCCACATTCGCACATTCGTTGGATTCGTTGTTTAGGGTTTGGGTGATGCCTGGTGTTCCAAAATTGTAGGCGTCGCAAATATTGTTGTTGTAAGGAAAACTGCTGGTGCCGCCATCGTCTCTAATTTCTAAGGTAAACCAACCATCTTCATCACCGAAGGCACCATTAGACCCATCGACCTGCAAGAAATACAAGCGTCCGCCTTCCAAACAATCTACCGTCAGGGATTCATCTTTATTAAAAATATCGTGATCGCTGTCTACCTCCAAGAAAGGTCCCGAACAGGTATTGTTGACCGAATAATACAAGGCCAACTGCAAATCAATCTCATCGCCGATGTTGTTGGGATCGTTGGTAGCCTCAATGGTAATGTTGCCCGAAGCAGGGGCCGTAAAGGTAAACCAAACCGTTTTATCGATCGAAAACGCATTGGGGTCAGGCTCACCAGGCTCTGTATCCGAACACAAATTGGTATAATTGACTCCGTTGTTGATGTTACCGCCATTGGGAACAGTGCCCAGCGGTTCGGCACTACACAGCTGGTTGTAAGGAGGACGGAAACCCGCACCATCGTCCTCAATTTCTATTTGAAAATAGCCTTCTTGGTTGATAATAGAACCATCTACCTGCACCCAATAACGGCGGCCAGGATACAAACAAGTGACATTCACCTCTGCATCAAAACTAAAGGTAGGATCATCGGAGCCATCTTCTAGAAGCGACAAAGTGCCCGTACAAGTATTGTTACTAGACTCGTAAACCGCCAATTGTAAATCTACGCTGTTGCCCACATTTGCAGGATCAGATTCTACCGAAATTGTGACATTAGAAGTGGCGTTCAAACCTGGATGGTTGGGCGCGACAAAGGAAAACCACACCGTTTGTTCGATTCCAAAAGGACTGGGTTCCCCTGGTTCAACATCCGCACAAAAATTGTAGTAATTGATGCCGTTGTTGATGCTGCCGCCAATGGGCACGGCACCTAGATTCTCATGCTGACAAATCAAATCATTGGTAGGCAGAGGGACAGGCGTCGCCGCCGAAATGCTGATGTCAAAATAGCCTTGTACATCCAAAAAAGAACCGTCAATCATCACAAAATACGTGCGGTTTTCTTCCAAACAAGCTACACTGAGCCGTTCGTCAAATAAATCCAACAACGAATAGCCGCTTTCTACTTCGGTCAACGCACCTGTACAAGTATTATTACTAGAAGAAAAAACAGCAATTTGTAAATCAATTGCATCTCGGTTGCCCAACGGCCAGGGCAAACTAGAAGTTGCGTCAATATCCACGGCAAAAGGCCCACCTGTAGCAGGTGTTGTAAAGGTATAC
>CAYUZF010000306.1:2654-2974 GCA_964449615.1 uncultured Aureispira sp. | reverse complement strand
AATATCGTCGGCGCACAAATTGTGTTGGTTGGTCGCGCCTACCGTTGCTGCAAAGGGGTTACCCAGCGCAATGGCGTTGCAAATCAAGTCGTTGGTCGCTACAGGGATGGAAGGAATTTCAGAAATAGTAATGTCAAAATACCCTTCTTCGCCACCCAAAATAGCAGGAGGCGAGCCATCTACTTGCACGTAATAGGTCTGGCCAGGCGTCAAACAGAAAACATCCAAATCCACATTGTAAATCAAGTCGTCTCCACTGACCTCTTCCCGCCACGGCCCCGTACAACTAGGCGTTTCCCAAACTGCAATTTGTAAATTAA
>CAYUZF010000306.1:0-2644 GCA_964449615.1 uncultured Aureispira sp. | reverse complement strand
AATAGGATCAACGCCTCCAAGAACGGCATCCGAAGTTAAATCAATGTTTACATTGCCCGTAGAGGGCGCCACAAACGTATACCAAACGGTTTGGTCTGCCGTAAAACCAGAGGGTTGCGGCTCGCCCGCAGCGTCTGCGCAAAAGTTGTTTTGAGAGCCGTGGTTGGTAATGGGCGCGGTGCCTACAGAGCCGCCTGTTGGATCGCCCAACGCTAGGGCATCGCAAGGTCTATTATAAGGCGAGGCCAAATCACGAGGATCGCCGAACACCTCAATGTCAAAAGTGCCTTCTTGCAAATCGGGGTCAATCAAAGAGCCTTCCCCATCTACCAAAATCCAGTATTCGCGCCCTGGTTCTAAGCACTCGACTTCCATTTCTTCGCCCCAAACAACACCAATACCATCGTGTTCGGATTTGAGTTCGGTTGGTACGCCCGTGCAAACGGCTCCCGCCAAATCATACACAGCCACCTGTAAGTCAATGTTGTCGCCTGTAATGATGTTGCCATTCTCTAGGCGTACTTCCACTTTGCCCGAAGGCGGGGCAATAAACGTATACCAAACGCCTTGGTCATTGCCCCAATTGCTGGGAATAGGCTCAAAAATATTGTCTGCGCAGTAACCGTGCCACCATTGCCAGGCGCGCCCAACGGAATCGCGTTGCAAATTAGGTCATTGGGCGCGGGGGGGATGCCTCCGTCGCGCACCGAAATATCAAAAATACCGTCCACATTGAGCGGTGAGCCGTCCACTAAAATCCAATAGTTTTGTCCTGGTGTCAAACAGCGCACGTCTAATTCTTCGCCAAACAAACCTGGGGTATAATCAGAAGCAATGAAGTTAAGCGTTCCCGTACAGGTGTTGTTGCTCGTGCCGTACACGGCCAATTGTAAATCTACCGCATCGGTGCCCAACGGAAACGGTAAATCGCTGTCAGCATCTATAATAACGTGGCCAGTAGGCGGTGCTTGAAAGCGAAACCAAACAGTTTTGTCCGAACTCCATGCGCCAGGATTGGGGTCGTTGGTATTGGTGGCGCAAACGTTGGAGCGACTTAAGTTGGGCGTACCCACCGAGCCGCCCGCAGGCACGGCTCCCAAAAACTCTGCATCACAAATTAAGTCTGCTGCTTGAATAATACCGCCGTCTACCACTTGAAGCCCAAAGTATCCCTCTTGACCGCCGTTGTTGATGATGTTGGTGCGTTCGCCATCTACCAACAAAAAGTAAGTGGTATTGGGTTGCAAACAATTGATGGACAAATCTTCGTCGTTTAACAAGCCCAAACCCGTGTAGCTGTCGGCAACCAGCGACAACGCACCCGAGCAGTTGCCCGTGCTGGATTCGTACAAAGCGAGTTGTACATCCAGGTCGTTGCCCAAATTCTGCGGATCGCTTCGAGCCTCTACTTCGATGACAGCGGCAGGGGTGGCACTGGTAGTAAACTGGAACCATACCCCTTGATCGTTGTTGCCGCCCCAAGGGTTGGGTTCCCCGAGATTATCTGCACAAAAATTGCCGTAATTGCTTAGATTTCTATTGCCAATGGTACTACTGGCGTTTAAGGTGCCCAAATTTACCGCGTTGCAAATATTGTTATAAGCCGCACCAGGTAAGTTGAAACTGCCTGTAGCCGTGATGCTAAAATCAATGGTGGCCGTACTGGAGCCGTTAACCGAGAGCGTGTAGTTGAGTGTATTGCCCACCGTAGGCGTAGCAAAATTTTGGCAAATCTGTTCCAAACAACTTTCGTTGACAATACAAGCCGTTCCATCGTCTTCAAATGCCCGCAAACAAACGTTGAGCGTCGCAGGGTAGCGGTTGCCGCAATTGAATACCTCCGTGTACTGCGTGTTGGGGGCGTCGGTGAAACAAAAACCGCGTCTTGGGTAAGTGGTATACCCTTGCCCAGCGATCTCCACGCGCCAGTGGGGTTCTGGACTCCCCCCAAAGAAACCATCGGTACAAGTAGTGGTAGAGCTACCACTGTTGATGCGCACAGTCAACGTAACTTGAGCGTATAAAGAGGAACCGCTGGCGCACAAAATAACAACTAGGCAACCGTATAGAAGTGGTCTAAGTTTCCACATAAGTATTGATTTCTTGCTCTGAAATAAAGCCCTCACAAAGGGCATGTAACGGCACAAAAATGCCTAAGGATAAGCTGTCCCTAGCAGGGCAGCCTAGCTAATATACAATCTTTTAACGAAATGTGGAGGCTTTTATGATGCCTGCCGCTGTGGGATTATAGTAAAAGTTGGGTAGGTAGGGACAAAGCAGTCTTTTAGAATATTAATTAGTTTAAATTGCGAATATTCTTAAAAGTTAGAAAAAATCAAGTGGTTGAGTAGAGTTTACAAGGGCATTAGTTGTTGCACAACTCGGACGCCGTCCTCTATTTGTACTTCCCATTGATAGCCTTTTAAGTAGGCCAACTTAGTTTGTAGGTGGGGCAGTTGCATTTTAAAAGGCGACAGCGAATTCCAATCGGAATAGAACGGGTGGGCAGGGACGCGCACTTGTACCTGCATGTCAATCTTGTCTTGGGGCAATGGCCACACTTCGGGTTGGTAGTCGGAGAGCAGATAAATCTGCAAATGAATTTCACTATCCATTGGAGCTAGAAATAGATAGGGATGCAAGT
>CAYUZF010000305.1:4085-4831 GCA_964449615.1 uncultured Aureispira sp. | reverse complement strand
GTGCAAACGGCCGCCATCAATCCCGATGCACAAACCACAGATTTTAAAGACGAGGTGATGGGTGAGTTGATTCGTTTTGTGGCTGCACACGAGGTGGGACACACCTTAGGTCTCCCGCACAATATGGGTTCTAGTGTGGCTTATCCTGTCGATTCGCTGCGCTCGCCTACCTTTACGGCTACCCACGGTACAGCGCCTTCTATTATGGACTATGCGCGTTTTAATTATGTGGCACAGCCTGGCGATGGGGTCAAAAATTTGGGTGCCAAGATCGGAGAGTACGATGTTTGGTCTATCATTTACGGCTACCGTCCCATTCCTGAAGCCAACACCGCAGAAGGGGAACGGCTGATTCTCAACCAATGGATTAAGGAACGGGCGGGCGATCCTGTTTACCGTTTTGGCGCGCAGCAGTGGCGCGTGGTTGATCCTTCTTCTCAAACCGAAGACTTGGGCGACGATGCGGTGAAAGCGAGTACCCTAGGGATTGCGAATTTGAAGCGCATTCTACCGCAGTTGTTGGAATGGTCTACCGAAGATGGCAAAGATTACCAAGATTTGCGGGAGCTGTATGGACAGGTCTTTGGGCAACTCAACCGCTACGTAGGGCATGTGGCTTCGAATATAGGTGGGGTGTATCAATACACCAAAACAGCCGATCAAGAAGGCAGTATTTTTCAGCATGTTCCCAAAGCAAAGCAGCAAGCGGCTGTGCAGTTTTTGCAACAGCAAGTTTTCAAAACGCC
>CAYUZF010000305.1:0-4075 GCA_964449615.1 uncultured Aureispira sp. | reverse complement strand
TGAATGGTTGATTAATCCTGCTATTTTAGACCGCATTGAATCGACTGGAATTGTCGATCGCCTGTTGGGTATGCAGAAACGCGCTTTTGGTATTGTCTTTAATACAGAGCGTTTGAAGCGCTTGATTGAAGCAGAAGCCACGGAAGGCAGCGCGGCCTACAGCGTTTTGAACCTCTTCGATGAGTTGGAGCAAGGCATTTGGTCAGAACTGCGTTCGGGGGAAAAGATGGACGTTTATCGCCGTAATTTGCAGCGGGCTTATGTAGAACAACTCGCTGCAATGCTCGACAATAAAAAGGACAATTCTGATGTACGCGCCATTGTGCGCAGTCGCCTTAAAGGCTTGGAGCGCCGTATCAAAACAGCATTGAGCAGCCAAACCGATGGTTTATCGGTGCTGCATTTAAAAGATTTATTGGATCGGATTGAGGTGTTGTTTTACCCTGCGCGCCAGTAGCAAGTAGGCACGGACGCCTGCCCCTTTCCAGAATGAATACCAGCGCCCTGTAGGAACTCTTTGCAAAGCATTAACTTAGCTGCACTAGGAGTTCCTACGGGGCGCTGGTGTTTTAAAGATTACCTATTGGTGAGAAATACTGCGCTCAACGCCTGAAATTACTAGCGATATTTTATTGCATTCATTTTCAGTCATCTCAAAAGTAGCTTGCATGTATGAGCCTGACGAATTGCTAGCTCGAACAACGGTAGACTCGTTGAAAAGCACTTGGTACTCTTTTTCTGTCAAGCGCTCTCCAGCAATTTCGCCGCCGTAAATGACGTCGTCTGGATCGTATAGGGATAAAACAAGCGTTGTTCCTGTTTTCTTTCTAGAATTTTAGTAGAACCACAATTTTGTCACCAAACAACCGATATTACTTTGTTTTTTTTTGAAATAATATAGATGTGCCTTCAAATTTAAGTACTTGAAATTCAGGGTTAAACAGAAATCCTAAGCAAGGGTGGAATACACAGCTTCTCCCTTTATAAAAAAAGAGCCGTTCCGACAAATGTCAGAACGACTCTAGTATTTCAAAAACTAGTTAGGACTAGTTAACGTCCCACCATAGTTTAGTGTTTAATTCGTCAGGACCACCCAACAAAGCCACACCAGCAGCGTATTGCTCACCGTTTAGTGTTTGCTCATCGATTGGGTAGATCATGCGGTTAGGAATGCCAAGACCGTCTAGGTTACCGCCAGCTGGATTTTGTAGAATGTCGAAGTCTAATCTTCTCCATTCTGTCCAGCCTTGAACACCTTGCATGTACAGAGCGATCCATTTTTGACGACCGATTACCTCTCTCCAAGTTTGACCACCAGTGATCAAAGAAGTGTACTCCACTTCTGGCTGAGCTAGGTAGTTGTCAATATCTGTAGAAGAAAGCGTGTTATCAACATCCCAGTACATCATAGAAGCTCTAATTCCCTCTTCGTAGTGAGCAGCAGCAGATCCAGCACCCGCAACACCACGCTCAGCAGCTTCTGCTAGCATGAATTCTACTTGTGCGTAATCTAGGTAAATACCAGGAGCTGTTTCAGCCAATACTTGTGCATTTCTTTGAGAAATGTCAGCATCCAACGTCAAAGCAGCGTCTGCCTCTTTCAAACCGTATACTTCACCCACATATTCTGGGTTACCAGCTAGAACAGAAGCAGCAGTAGGCTCGTAGTAGAATCCAACGCGTGGATCATTCAAGCGGTTCAACTCGTCTACCATGGTGTTAGAAGCAGCGAAGTCGTTGCGTGTTTTGAAATCCTCTGCTAACGGGTTGTTGTTTGGCGCACCGTTCATGTACATAAACTCTGCGTTGTCTGCGTTAGAAGTCATCAAACCAGCAGAAATAGCTTCCGCCATAGCGGTGTTTGCTTCAGCAGGTTTTACATCTGCCATACGCAAAGCGACGCGCATTTTCATAGAAGCGGCAAATTTTTTCCACTTAGAAATGTCACCGCCATAGATTTGGTCGCCTTGTACAGACATGTCTGTATCGTCAAAGTTAGCCAATGCTTCGTCCAACATTTCCAACAAGCCCATGTAGATGTCTTCTTGAGCATCGTAGCTAGGGAAAGGAAAATCTGCCCCTTGTAAGGCTTCAGAGAAAGGGATGGGTCCCCAAGTATCTGTCATATTTTGGTACAACCAAGCTTGCAACGTCTTAGCAATTGCAATTTGATTTTCTGGCATACCAAATCCTTTGGTCGCCTCAGGAGTATTGGTGTTTAGACGAATGATTTCTTCTAAATCCTGTAGAGAACGCGTGTAGAACAACGACCAGTAACTGTTGGTAATGTTGACACGCAAGGCGTATCTAGATTCTGCACTGTATTGGTTGGATGCCCAATACTGCGCCAATTGGTTACCGCGACGCCCGTTGAACCATTCATCCCAAGTAAAGTCCATCATAGACTTTTGGGCATTGGTCAACAAGAAAGAGGTCGCTGTTTCGGTAGAATTATTGAGGTCTCTGTTGACCTCATCGAAGCGTTTTTGGCAAGCCGTAAAGACCAGTCCAAAAACGGCACATAACAGTGCAGACTTCATCATTTTATTTAAATGAATTTTCATATCAATTCGTTAATTTTTACGTTGGTAATGATTAGAATTTCAAGTTTAGGTTCACTCCGATAGAACGCTCTGTTGGCAATTGACCGCCTTCAAAACCTTGTACGTTTCCAGAGTTTACAGCCGCTTCAGGATCGATGTTTGGAGCATTTCTGTGTAGAATAGCAATGTTTCTAGCCATTACACCAAGAGATACATCTCTGAAAGGAGTTTTACCAAAAATCTTATCAGGGAACGTGTAAGACAAACGCGCTTCTCTGAATTTGATGAAACTAGCATCGTAAATATCAGCAGAGTTGATTACAAAACCTTGATTCACAAAGAAGTGTGTTTGTGCATCGATGTTAACATCGTTAGCGTTTCCAGTGCTTACCCAGTTACCATCAGCATCTTGAGTAGCAGACATACCGTCTACAACAATACCGTTTTCACGGATGTCGCCTTCAGCAGTGATGTCCAAAGTACCAGAGTATTTGCCCCATTGGTTAGACAAAGAGAATACTTTACCACCAGCTTGGAAGTCAAACAACATAAACAAAGACACCCCTTTGTAAGAGAACGTAGTATTCAAACCACCTGTAAAATCAGCTAAAACAGAACCCAAAGGCTTGGCTTCAGATACTACATAAGTACCGTCAGAGTCAACCAATCTGTTGCCTGCATCATCGTATACGTAATCAGTACCAACAAATGTACCATAAGTCTCTCCTACTCTAGCTTCTAGCGCTACACCAAACAGAGAAGACAAACGCAAGTTGTCTACACCGTCTGTCAAAGAAAGTACAGTGTTGTCGTTTTTCGCAAAGTTAAATCCTAGATCCCAACGGAAACCATTGTCCATTTTGATCGGTGTGGCATAAGCGGCAATCTCTACCCCATAGTTCAATACGTTACCAGCATTCAATACGCGTGAAGTGTATCCAGTAGAACCAGATTGAGATACGTTGAAGATCAAATCACTGGTTACTTGGTTGTAGTAAGTGATGTCCAATCCTAGACGGTCGTTGAAGAAACGCAAGTCCAAACCAGCCTCGAAAGAGTTGGTACGCTCTGGGCGCAATTCGGCGTTTTTCAAAGAGTTGGTAACAGTAGTAGCACCGTTGCTACCGAAGCTAGGATTCGTGATGTATGTATTGATCAAGTTGTTTGGGCTTGTACCGTTACCAGCTTGACCGTAAGAAACACGCAATTTACCGAACGAGAAAATGTCGTTTTGTGGCAAAATTTCAGAGAAAATAAAGCTACCACCTACCGAGTAATAAGGGTAAGTATTAGCGCCCGCAGGCAACGTAGAGTTCGCATCAAGACGACCACTTAAATCCAAGTATAAAAAGTCTTTGTAACCAATAGAAGCATTAGCAAATACAGAGAAAATTTCTAATCTAGTTGTTCTATCCGTGACAGAAATCGGAGAGACAGAGTTGCTCAAGTTGTATAGACCAGGGGTGTTCAAACCACCTAGCGTCCCAGAAATATTATCGTCGTTGCGGTCCATGCGGTAGTTGGTACCGATG
>CAYUZF010000304.1:4653-4874 GCA_964449615.1 uncultured Aureispira sp. | reverse complement strand
ATAGCAAAGGCATGCACGCCGACCCCGCTGCGGTCGCTTACGAGACGGTGCGCCACGCTAGAGAAAACGGCCACGACGTGGTTTTTGTAGACACCGCAGGCCGCTTGCACAACAAAAAAGGCTTGATGCGCGAGCTGGAAAAAATCAACCAAGCTGTGGGCAAGCAAATTCCTGGCGCACCCCACGAAGTGATGTTGGTTCTGGATGGCTCCACAGGTCAA
>CAYUZF010000304.1:2371-4643 GCA_964449615.1 uncultured Aureispira sp. | reverse complement strand
ATTTTGCAGCGGTCACCAACGATGGCATTTCTTCTCTAGCAGTGACTAAGTTAGACGGAACGGCCAAAGGAGGCGTAGTTATTGGCATCAGCGACCAGTTTAAAATTCCGATCAAATACATTGGCGTAGGCGAGGCCATGCACCACCTGCAAGAGTTTGATAAGCGGTCGTTTGTGGATTCTTTCTTTAAGCAATAGTGTAGTCGATGAGTTGTATGTTGAGAATTATCGGGGCGAACTTCGATGTGGATGCTTTTTTGGAAGCGGTGCCGCTCGAAACGCGACGAATATGGTACAAAGGAACCCCAAAATGGTTAGATGGGGAGGAGTTAAACGCGTACAGCGGTTGTACTATTGCAGTGAGCAAAGCCGATTTTACACAATTTGCATTGCAAAAAAAGGAAGCGACCCGATTTTTAGAAAAACATTTTAACAGCTTAATGCGCTTGCCGCAATTTGGTTTAGTGGACAATGAGGAAGAGGGCGCGGTATTGGATTTTGGTATAGAAACCCGCATGTTTGAACAGTACACCCAGACCGATTACTGGGAGCCGCCGCTGTTGCGCTTGGCGGGTAATTTGAACATTTCTATTGCTTTATCTCAATACGAACCTGCGGAGAAAGAGGAAGACGACGACCCACCACAGCAACGGTGAGATAAGTAAGTGCGTACGGTGCAACTGCAATTGCACCGTACGCCCAGGCCTAAGAATTAACAGCCTGAGAATTAGAGAAATCTTCGATTTTTTTTTCTTTAAAATACCGCTTGCGCGAAACGGCTTGGTACTTATCGGTACTGCCAATGACTTCCTGCTCCGACTCATCGGACAAACGCATAGTAAAGGGGGCTTCTTCGCCCGTGTCGCGACAAACCGCCGTCACAAAGCTGATGTGTTCGGCCAATGGAACCAGCAAACTAATTTGGGCAAACGGCTGTCGGCGGTAATCGCCGTTGAGACCACACACTTCTACAATCTTGCCCGCATTGGCCCACTGCTCACAGTATAGGCTGGCATCTGGGTAAAACTGAATCTCATCAATACAAATGACATCGTAGTGCTTGACCAACTGTTGAATGTCGGCGAGTTGGTGGCAAGACGTTGCTTTGTAGCTGAGTTGGTCGTGGGTGATGAGCATTTCTTCGGAGCCGTCGTAGCGTCTGTCTTTGGCGTATTTGACCAAAAGGCAGCGCTTGCCCGCAATTTGGTAGCGGCGGTAACGGGTGAGTAAAATAGTGCTTTTGCCCGAAAACATGGGGCCAATAATAAGGTTGAGTTTGCCAGAGCGCATTGAAGTAGCCATAAGCAGATGGTTTGATGTGGTCTTACCAAAGTAGAACAGACGACGGTTAAATAAAAGATGATTGGAGGACGTGTACAGGAAGGGCGTATTGCGGTAGCCCGTTGCTGTATTGGGGGTAATCGGCCGAGTTGGTGTATAACACTGCAAGTTAAGCATTGCGCGGGAAAAAACAATCTTCTTTAATCGTCTAATTATTTGTAAATTGCACAATGGTATAGCGTCGTTGAAACTTATCGCCTTCGAGAGTGCTTTGCAGAAAAAAAGCAAAATATCCGTTCGATTTGTAAGAATTTAATGCTATATTCTAGGACTTAAACGATCGTAGCCCTTGCGCTACTTTTTTACTTTATAGCAATTTATGTACAGGGAAAAACTACCTATATTACTAGTGCTTGGGCTGTTGTTGGGATGCTTTGGTCAACTTACTGCTCAACTGTCAGCCGAAGGAAAAAACAAAAGCGCTTACAATGCTTTTCGCGCTGCGGAAAAAAAGTTTTATCGCGGCAATTTTAAGGGCGGGGAATCGGCGTTTGAACGTGCGGCAAAGCGTTACGAGAACAACAATGAAATAGATGGTTATATTGCTGCTAAGGCAATGGAGTCGTTGATTTTGCTGAACAAAAACCGCCCAAAAGAAGCCTTTAAAGCTTTTCGACGGGCTGAGGAACTCTACGATGCACAGGGCAAGCACAATCAAGCTACCCGCGCTTATCTGCGTTTGTGTTTGGGAAAATACCACTTGTATTACGATGAAAACAAAGAGGCTGCCTCTTTTTTGCAGGAAGCCAATACGGTTGCCGAACGCAACCCAGAATATTTCTCGCCTATTTTTAACATCGAACTCAAACAAACTCTGGGAGAGTTGTATCTAAAACGCGGCGACAAACAAACGGCACTGGATTTTTTTGAACAGCTCTTACAGGCGACTGAAGAAATTCCCGAAGAGGAACGCAACAACGCTCTATTGGCAG
>CAYUZF010000304.1:230-2361 GCA_964449615.1 uncultured Aureispira sp. | reverse complement strand
GCAGAGCAACAACGCAAGATGAGTGATTTGTACGAAGAGGTACTAACCCCCAAAGAGGCGGCAGAGCGCTATGAGCGACTGTTAGAAGATGCTGAAGAAGAAATCAAAGGAGAACTTAATTTTAAGACGGGCCGCTCGCTCTACAAATACACCGAGTACGAAGAAGCTTACGAACATTTGACTGAGGCCCTCACTCAAGACTTGACGGACGAACAGCGCGCAGAGACCAAAGCCATGTTGGCAACCATCGCCATGAGCATCAAAGACTACGACGATGCCTTGATCCAAAACGGAACAGCGCTAGCGCTGCAGCTCAAGATAGGCAGCGACGCCCAAACTCTATACAACGGCTTTCTTAAACAGGGAGGCATTTATCAAGAATTAGAAACCAACGGAAAGTCGGCATATTGGTACAAACAAACGCTAGATACAGAGGACAACTGGGCTTTGGAAAATGAGTTGGACAAATACGGTTTGGAGCAAATTGAGTTTAGAGAAAACAGTGCCAAAGAAGAAAACTTCAACTTTGCTTTGTTGAGTTACGAACGCGCAGAGCGCTTGGTAGATCGCCTGAAAAAGGAGGAGCGTACGCCTGCTTTGGTGGAAGTGTACATGGCCAAAGGGGCGCTTTATTTTTCGGCGAAAGCCAGAACACAAGCGGCGACGTATTACGACAAAGCGTTGGGCTTGATGAAGGATATTTATCCAGAAAAGCACCCTTTGGTAGCGGAAGCGGCGCGCAAGCAGTGCGAGATTGCCGTTCAGAATGGGCATTTGCAAAAGGCGTTGCAGTGGATCAACCGCTCGATCAACGCTGCCACCCTCAAAGATGCGCGCCCCGTTACAGGGGAAAGTTTTCCCTTAGCCAACCAAGCCGAATACCCCTACGAATTGCTCTATTCTACGGCAATCAAATCTTCGGTTTTGTATTTATTGTACCAGCAAGAAGGGAAGGCAACGCAAGCACAATTGGAACACAGCCTCAAAGGGTCGGATTTGGCGTTTAGTATGTTGGTACGCTTGCGCGCTTCTTATCGGACAGAAGGGGCGAAGTACGAATTGCCTGCGCTGTCGCAAATCATCAGTCATCAAGCCATCCAAACAACCAGCGTTTTACACAGCATTCTACCCGATGAACGGTACCTGCACCGTTTGTTCAAGTACATAGAGAATTCTAAAAGTGCCTTGCTGTTGGAAGCCGTGCAGCAATTGCGCGCCCGACAAGTTGCGAATGTGCCTGCAAGTGTGATAGAGAAAGAGAGTGCGTTAAAAACGGAAATTGCTTATTTGAGCGGAGAGATTTACTACGAGGCACGGCAGGGGCAGAATATGGATAAAATTCGGATGGCTGCCCTCAAAAAAGCATTGAAAGAAGCCGAGAAGGCCTATCCAGAATATTTAATTTTTATTGAAGAGAATTACCCTGATTATTACGCACTCAAGTACGCGCAGCAACCAGTGGCTTGTAAAAGTTTGCAACAACGCATGAGTCGGAAGGATGTATTGGTCAATTATGCGGTGGTAGATTCTTTGGTGCATGTGCTATTTGTAGACAACGAGCAGTTGGTGTATGCCAGCCGGCCCATCAAGGTGCGTTTGCGCAGTGTGGTAGCGCGCTACATCTCCTCGCTCAATGGCGACGAGCCCAAAGATTTTGTACGTTACAGCAATTTGTGGTACACGCTCCTGATCGAACCCATTCAAGAACAATTGGACAGCCGCAACTTGGTGGTTATTCCCGATGCCGAGTTAAATTATATTCCCTTCGAGTTGATTCCAACCAACAGAATCGCTCAAAAATTTGCTTCTGGTACCCAAGATAACTACAATGCGTACAAAGAGGTACCTTATTTGCTGCGTCAAATGCCAGTGGCTTACAACTATTCGGCAACGTTGTATTTAGAAGCGCAGGAGCACGATTATTCCAAAGTGCCTGAGCGGTTTATGGGCTTTGCGCCTGATTTTACGAAAATAGAAGATTTTGAACTCGGGCGCCGCCAGCAGGCGTCTCGATACCAAGATGTGTTGTTGACACCGTTGGAGAATGCAGCGTTGGAGGTAGAGCGCATCGGTCGTTTGACCAAAGGGCAAATTTTTTTAGGTGGACGAGCAACGGAGTCGGAATTCAAGG
>CAYUZF010000304.1:0-220 GCA_964449615.1 uncultured Aureispira sp. | reverse complement strand
TGCGACCCACGGCATTCTCAACCACAAATACCCGCTGTATTCCAGTTTGGTGTTGTTGGGCGATGACCAGGACGATGGGTTGTTGCATACGTATGAGCTGTACAACATGGAGCTGAATGCCGAATTAGTGGCGTTGAGTGCTTGTAACACAGGCGTGGGAACCATTAAGAAGGGAGAAGGGGCGATGTCTGTGGCGCGTGGTTTTGCCTTTGCGGGTTGC
>CAYUZF010000303.1:2212-4954 GCA_964449615.1 uncultured Aureispira sp. | reverse complement strand
ACAAAGCAATATTGAACGCCTTGTTGCGTTGCATAATATCTTGAAGTACATCTATGTCTATGGCGCACACCATCAAATCGTCGGCAGCCGTTGCAAAATCGTTGGCGTTGCCATCTGCCAATGCCATTTCTCCAAATACCGTCCCATCGGGCAAGACGTACTTCAAATTCTCTTCGCCGTTTTCGGTGTAGTTGCCGACTTTTACAATGCCATCTTTGAGCAGGTAAACTTTCTTTTGGGAATTAAAAGGGAACATGATGGGATCGCCCTTTTTGTACTTGCGATGAATGGCTTTTTCTGCGACTTCATTCATCTCTCGTTTGGACAGGGTCTTGAAAATATTAATTTGTTCCAAGTACCACAATTTGGCTGCTTTTTGCATAACTAGTGTATAAATGACTAATCTAGGAAATGGGGTAAAGGCAGTAGTTGGCAAGGGTGCTTTTTCAACCACAAAAATTACACCTAAGAGGTGTAGTTTCATACATAAAAAAATAACCTCTATTTTCGAAAACATCTTTATCGATATCAACATTAAGAACAAATACTTTCTGATCAGAAAAATATTCTTTACCTTTGTACTAAAATCAAATTGAAAAATCTCTCTGATAATTAAATGACTCATTCTTTTTATCACACACAAGAACATAGGAAGGTTGAACTAACTCAACCAGTAATATGTTGTAGAGATGACGCTTGGCTAGGTAAAGGCTATTATTTTTGGTACTACGAAGAAGATGCTTTTATTTGGGGTCAGACCAGTAAAAAGAGGACTGGTAGCTTTGAAATTTATAGTGCAGATATAGATATTTCTACTTGTTTAGATACTGTTTTCACTAAAGAACATTATGAATTCTGGTATAAGCAAATTGAAAAAATATCTATTAATTTCATAAAAAAACAGCACGCAAACCTACTATAAAGGAACTAAATTTATACCTTAGAGAGAAACTAGGAAATGACATTTCTGGCCTTATGTTTGAAGACATCTCAAACAATCCCAATCGCTCTAAAGTGCAGCCTATCGCTAGGCGCCATAGAAAAGATGTTTTTTCCTATAAAAAGCGAATTCAGTTAGTAGTTTACAACTTAGCCATTGTTACTAATTTTCAGTTAGTAGATTACTACAAATGTAAATAACCCCCTTAAGTTATGTTAGATTTAAAAGCACTTGAAGCTAAAGTAAATGCAGCACTTGAAGCAGAAACTACAGAGAGTTTAACTCAGTGGTTGTTAGAACAGCGCAGAGGAGACCTAGATATGCACAATAAAACCAACATAAGTTATTTGGAAAGCTTCCTTTATACTTCTTCTTCACAACAAGTTAATTCCATTACTTTTTCGTCTAAAAGTTTTAACGCGCAACTAAATTATTCTCATTATACATATGCAGCTTAGATGGAAATAGACAATCAACCCATGTTGCAATTTCATAGTTGTGACATTACAAATGTTTAATTTGAATCCATAAGAAGCAGAGAAGCACAGGAAGAATTCCCTATAGATTTTAACGTGGTTCCAAAGGTATACTTTCCAGAAAATCATCCAGATTTTTTTAGAATAGTAATGGAGGTTGATGTCATTAGGGAAAATTATTTTCATCTTAATCTATTTGCAGTAGGTACTTTTCAGATTAGCAACATTCCAGATGAAAACATTAATTTAAGGAGTAATTTTGTTAATGCTAACGCTCCTGCTATAATGTTTCCATACATTCGAGCATTTATTAGCACGCTCACTTCTAATGTCGGTGCAGCTGCTGTTCCAATTACTTTACCTACGCAGTTTTTTAAAGGTGATTTAGAAGTAATAGAATAAGATTCAAGCAAGGTATTATTTTTATTAATAACACCTTGCTTTCTTTTGCCTAGCAATCCTTCCAGTTACATCAACGTCGTTTCCAAAAATGGTTGCTTATTGGGATAATCGGTGGTATAATGCAAGCCGCGACTTTCCTTTCGGGTAGCTGCCGAGCGCGTAATCATATAAGCGACGGTAATCAAATTGCGCAACTCGCAAAGCTGTGGTGAAATAGTAGTGGTGCTGTAGAGTTGTTCGGTTTCTTCGTAGAGGATGTGCAGACGATCAAAGGCGCGTTTGAGGCGCACACTAGAACGTACAATTCCCACGTAACTGCTCATAATTTCTTTGAGTTCCTTGACGGATTGGGTGATTAAGACCAGCTCTTTAGGGTCGGTGGTACCCGTGGCATCCCAATCTGGAATGCCCTCTTGAAATTGAATGTTTTCTATGTTTTTGTTGATGTCCTCTACCACGCGCTCGGCGTAGACCAGGCCCTCTAGTAGAGAGTTGGAAGCCAAACGATTCGCACCGTGCAAACCAGTACAGGTGCATTCTCCCGCAGCGTATAGATTATGGATAGACGTGCGCCCGTAGGCATCCGTTTTAATGCCACCACATATATAGTGGGCGGCGGGGACTACGGGAATCAAATCCTCCATCGGATCAATGCCCACACTTTTACACTTTTCGTAGATCGTCGGAAAATGCCCTACAAAAGCCTCCAAGTCAATATGGCGGCAATCCAACATCATATAATCTTGCCCCCGCATTTTCATCTCATTGTCTATAGCACGTGCTACAATATCCCGCGGCGCCAACGATTTGCGCGGATCGTATTTGTGCATAAACTCCTCCCCTTCTGGCGTTCGCAGAATTGCCCCAAAACCCCGCACAGCTTCCGATACCAAAAAAGCGGGATTTTCGGGTAGTGGCCGATAA
>CAYUZF010000303.1:0-2202 GCA_964449615.1 uncultured Aureispira sp. | reverse complement strand
GTAGGATGAAACTGCACAAACTCCATGTTTTCTATACGCCCTTTTGCGCGGTAAAACATTGCCATCCCATCGCCTGTAGCAATGCTGGGATTGGTAGTGGTTTTGTACACTTGTCCTGCGCCCCCCGTAGCTACTATGGTCACTTTTGCCAAAAACGTTTCAATCTCTTGGTTATCCATATTAAGGACATAAGCACCGTAGCATTTGGTACCAGGTGTCAATCGTGTAACTTGATGCCCCAAATGGTGTTGGGTAATCAGATCAATGGCAAAATAGTGGTCGTAGTACTCCAAATTGGGATAAGAGGTTGCTTTTTCGTTTAAGGCGCGTTGTATTTCCCATCCCGTCAAATCTTTGAAATGTAGGATTCTATTTTCAGAATGGCCGCCTTCGCGCCCCAAGTCGTACTCTTTGGCATTTTTGTCAAACCGAGTTCCCCACTCAATCAATTCCCGCACACGTGTTGGCCCCTCTTCCACCACAATCTCTACCACTTCTCTATCGCAGAGGCCGTCGCCAGCATCCAATGTATCTTCAATGTGTTTTTCAAAAGAATCTTCGTCAAAGTCCCAGACAGCAGCAACGCCCCCTTGCGCATAACGCGTGTTGCTCTCCTCTTTGTTGGTTTTGGTAAGTACACAAATTTTCTTGTTGGAATGGCGCTCGGCCAGCTTAATGGCCATTGTCAAGCCTGCTACCCCTGAACCAATTATTAAAACATCTATCTTCTTCATAATGCCGATCTAAAGTTTGAGCGAATGCATATCTTGCAAAAACACCGAATTTGCCATTGTGTTGAGTTTTTTAGTGTAGCAATATAAAAAAAAGCAGCCCCGAATCAATCGGGGCTGCTCTAGATTTTTTAATCTTTGTTACACTTAGGTATTTATTTAACTTTAAATACGTATAAAATAATGGAAGTAAGTGTACTAAGGGCTAAAGATAATAATAATTTCTTCATGATGGTGATGTTATTTCAATAGTGGAAAGATGCTCAACCAAACTCCCAATGGGGACGTATCGAGTTTGCCAGCTTGGATTAAAGGGACAACAATTTTTTAACTGGTGTTCGATATATTAACAGCACTAGCCTAAAATTGTTTCTAAGTTCTTAACTTATTCTGTATTTTCTCAGATTTTTTTTTGAGTTTTTTTCTACTTTTTTCTCACGCTTGTTTGTATATACAATTGGTTATAGACGTCTGCCAACCACTTCAAAAACCTGCTATTCAATCTACTAGACAACAAAAAGTAACCTCTATTCTATTTTTTGAATTTGCTGGGTTATTACTTTCTTAGTAGAATGCTAAAATAGGAAAAGCCTTATCGTATTCTTAAATTCATTCTTCGTAAAAACATGGGGGATTAGGCACAGAACTTGAATGGCCTCTTCTTATTGCCTTTAGTTACACTTCCCCTTTTTATGAACCGAGAAATTCGACACCTCTACAACAGCCTAAACGCCGCTTCTAAAACTCAGCTCCGAGTAGATTTTGAGCAAGCTCCCAAAATGCTGCGCTATATTGACCTATTGGAAACGAACCAACTGATTCCAACTACCAAAGCGGTCAATTACATTTACAAAGGTGTCTTGTCTACAGTAGCGCACCAAGTATTGGTTAACCGCTTTTACAAATTGCGTACTAAAATGCGTTTGTGGCTTTTGAAGCAGCTCAAAAATAATCCTATTTGTTTTATTCCAGAAGAACAGGAGTTCGCTTTGCTGCGTTGGATGGTTGTTAAGAACGAGCAGCAGTATGCCTACGAACAGTTGTTGGTGTTGGAAGAGCGCTGTTGGACGAATAATTTGTTTGAATTGCTGCCTGAGGTATTGAGTTTGCTGCAACGCAGCGCACACGCTTGCGACATTTGGGACAGAAAGATGGAACTGGTTTATGTAGAAAAGGTAGACTTGGCCAATGAGTTGCGTTACCATTTTCAGCGGATCAACAACCAGCTGTTTTATTTAAAGAACAATTTAGACCAATACAAAGCGGTTTTGGACAGTATCCGGCGGCGCATCAAAGCCTACAGAGCTTATCCCCGATTCGCCTTGCTTTACCATTTCATAGCTTTTATCATAGGTGTTTATGGCCGCGATTTGGTGCAGCAAAAGGGGCATGCATTAACACGGCATTTGAACAGTTTCAGGAACTTGCGAAAAAAGTATCCCAGTATGCCCGTGTCGGATGTTGAACCCTA
>CAYUZF010000302.1:0-5102 GCA_964449615.1 uncultured Aureispira sp. | reverse complement strand
CACAGGCTTCGGGGTCGGCACAATACGCCACTACATCGCCCGTACAAATGATGCGCTGGGCTGGAAGTTGCAACCGCTCGGCTTCTACGCGCAGTGCTTGCAAGGCTTGTAAATTGCTGTAGATTCCGCCAAAAATAAGCAACGGCCCGTCTAAGTTGCCCAGTTGTTGGGTGTGTTGTTCTTGCTGCATGTTGTTGTAATAAATAAAATAATACTTAAAAATTAGTGCTGCGTTTGCTCCTTTCCAAAAAGCTTAGGCAATAAAAAAAGCGCAAAACAAACGACCGATCCCACCAAATTAAGCGACAACAAATCGCCGTATTTTCCTTCAAAAAAAAGTAAATAATCAGGACAGCCCCCCATCAATACCAAACCCGTTACTTACCGTAGTCGCCGATAAAATTTCAGGATTTAAAAAAACAGGCATTAAGCCCAAAACAGCCAGCGCCGCCATCGTCAAGCGCCCTTTGCGCACGGTAATTCGTTGTTGTTTCCCCAGATCAATCGCAATCAATTTAGAGAAAGAAGCAAAGGTAGAATCCAAAGTAGAAGAGGCCGAAGTAATCATAATAAAATTCATAATTAGCAACAGCGGAATGCTCAAACTCTGACCCACTGCAACTGCCGCCGAACCTTCCAACCCCTGCACCCGCGCATAAATACCCACACAACTAAACAACACAATACACAGCGCTCCAATAAAACCTGCCGCTATAAACCCCCTCAATGTAGTGGTAGTCGGCGCGACAAAACCGCGATCCGTCATTACGGGGTCGTGAAAAGGGTAGCTAAAGGCTTGTAACAACGCCACCAGCAAGAGGTTGCCTCCAGTGGCCAGCGACCAAGTACCTTCCTGCACATAACGCCCCACACCGCCAGGCGTACGCGGCAGCAGTTGGCTCAAAATAACGGCCAACAACAGCCCAAACAGCGCCATTTGCAAGGCATCTGTAAACATAGAACTGCGCATACCTCCTTTTAAGCTGTACAGCAAGGTCAAAAAAGTAAACACCAAAATCGCGGCGTAATACTGCCCACTGCCCGCCTCACCAAAATAATTCCCAATCACCATCGTATTGGACCATACTTCGTTGAACAGACGAATTACAATCAACGCCGAGAACAGCCACAAGGCACTTTGTCCGTGTTTTTTTGCTAGAAATTGGTGGATGCTTTCAAAACCGCCTTTTTGGCGCAGTTGGTAAATGACTCCCCCCGCCACACAAAAGGACAGGTAATACGCGGCATAGGCTACACCGCCTATTATTCCAAAGGCTGCCCCCAAATCTGCCGCCACCGTAATCGACTTGGCAAAAATCCAAGAAATGACCAAACTGCTGGTCAACAACCAAAAACCAGGCGCCTTGCCGTGTTGGGTTTCGGCCTTAAAAAAGCTCTGGACAGTGTTGGCCGTTGGCGACAACAGCAAGAGGAGCAAACTGCTCGCAAGAACCAAAATCCATTGGCTCGTTAAAACGGAAAACATAAGTTTATTTTTGTTGGGTGGACTAGAAAAGGGTTAAGGCTGCCGAGCAAAGTCAAAGCGGCGCACCCTTTACCACCAAGCTTTATGATCATGGGTGTCCCCACCCAAACGATCTACAGCCGCTTGATAATTGGCCGTATTGACGGCCTTTTCTGTATCGGGGTAGCGGTAACGCACAGGCAGCAAATCGTTGTTGGTGTTGTCTAAGGCAAGGTTGAGTATTGGAAAACCCGTGCGGCGGTAATTGAACCAACCCTCGTAACCGACCAGCATCGAGGCCAACCATTTTTGGGTGATAATCTGCTCCAAACTACCGGTCCAAGCAACGCCCGTTTGGGTGAGGTAGTTGGTAGGCACAGGAGTGTTGTAATACGCAAAAGAGCCGCGGATACCCGCTTCGTAATACGGTTGCGCTGCGCCCGCAATCAACCCTCTGTTGGCCGCTTCGGCCAAAGCAAATTGCAATTCGCTGTAGGTCATCAACACGGCATCTACGCCCGCAGGTTGTGCTCTAAAAATAGCGCCTAAGGTAGAGTAGTCCGCTAAGTTGTATTGCCCCAAACTACCCGGCCCGATGCCGTTGGGCAACCCGTCGTAGACAGGCGTCCCCGTTCCTTGACTGTTGGCAGTAGGTTGGAACCAAACCGCGGTGCGCGGGTCGTCGTAGGCGCTTAGAATGACTTTGATGGTGTTGGACATGCGCACATTGCTGTAATCGCCTTCGCGAATGGTATGTACAAACCATTGGTTGGGGGCAGTCGGGAGGTAAGGAACCGCCCCGTTGTCCGCGTTGCTTTGCATCAACTTATTGTCGGCAACCAACGCTTGCAATTCGCTGCCCACTGGCAATTTTTCTGACACCCGCAACAGATAGCGCACCCGCAACGAATTGCTAAACCGCAACCACTGTTCAAGATCTCCTTGATAAAGAATGTCGCCTTGCACGGGAGGGCTGCCCGCTGCCGCTTCAAAAATAGCACTGGCATCGCGCAAGCTTTGCAAAATTCCTGTAGCGCTGGTATAAATTTCCTCTTGGGTATCGTATGAGGGAGTAAAGTTGCCCTGACTACGGCCTTGAATGGCTTCTGAATACGGCACATCGCCCCACAAATCGGTTAACGTTGCTACCAAAAATGCCCGCATAACCAACGCCATGCCGCGATACGGTTCACTGGCTTTCCCTTCGTCTACCAATTGTTCCAGCGATTGTACATCGTTGAGCAATAAGTAACTTTTGTTCCAAAGTTCGGTATTGGTGCGAATGTCCCAACGGTCGATTTCGTTAAACTCCGTGCGCGCCGTCAACTGCGCTAAAAAGTTGCCTGCATTCCAAGCATCTACGGCGTTGTTGTTGGCCGCATTCCAAAGAATATTCGTCAACAAAAACTGCGCGTCTACCTGCTCAGGGGCATTGGTGTTGGTGTTGATGGTTTCAAATTCTTTGCTGCATGCCCAAAAGCTCATAGCCAGTAGCCCAAGCAGCCCTATCTGATAAATTAATTTCATGTTGTTTGTATTTTAGAACAGCAACAGTTGAGTAGAATTAAAACCTTCAAAAGGAGTTGCTGTAGGGTTGTTGTTATAAAGTTAATTGAAGGCTGATGCCAAAACTACGGCTAGATGGGTAGGACATGTCTTCTACTCCAAAAGTAAAGTTGCGCCCCTGCATGGCGGCTAATTCTGGATCAAAATGTGGATTTTCTGTAAAGACAGCTAAGTTTTTTGCGATCAAAGACACGCGAATATTAGCAAAGCGTAAGCGTTGTACCAAGCGCTGGGGAAGTGCATAGCTCAAACGAATTTCGCGCAGTTTGAGGTAAGACGCATCGTACAAAGCATTGGCCTCGTTGTCGCGGTCGTAGTACTGCCCGTAGTAATTGTTGGCCGAAATTGCCGTCGTATTGGCGACGTAGCTTGGATTGTCATTGGTGCCCGTATTCACCATACCATCACCGACCACACCTGTTTCGCGCCCTACCAATGTATTGGCCAAAACGCCCGATGTGCTGGCAATCGCCAATGTACGCGATACGATGGTGCCGCCTTGCCGCCAATCCCAAAGCAGACCCAAACTCCAACCTTTCCAAGCTACTTCTGTCCCAAAACCCAACATAAAATCAGGGTTATAATTGCCCAACAAGCGCAATTCAGGATCTTTGACGGGATTGCCGTTGGCATCGTACACCTGTTGGCCATTCACCTCTTGAAGGCCCGTACCGTATAGGTCGCCTAAGCGCCCTCTTTCCGTAGCTATGTAAAAAACACTGCGGTCAGAGCGGTCGTAGACCCGTGCATAACCCGTTACGTATTGATCCACCCCGTCGGGCAGTTCTACGACAGTAGAAACATTTCTACTAAAATTAGCAAAGAGGTTCCACTGAAAATTTTTGTTGCGGATAGGCGTTGCCGATAGAATGGCCTCCACACCTTCGCTGCGAATTTTACCGCCGTTGGCAATTCGAGAAAGGTAGCCGCTGGCAGTAGAGGTGGGCAGTTCGATGATTTGGTTGGTACTTAGGTTGTTGTAATAAGTAGCGTCCACGTTCAACCGCCCCTGGAAAAAGCGCCAATCGGTGCCGAATTCATAAGCCGTTGTGCGTTCGGGGCGCAGTTGGCTGTTGAGCAAGTTGTTGGAATTGGTGACCGTAGGATTAGCGCCGTACAATTGCCCAAACGCAAAGGTGTTGTTTAGATTGTAAGGATCGGTGTCGCTGCCCACACTGGCAACACTGGCGCGCAGCTTAACCAAACTAAAGGCCGTCGGCAATTGAACCATATCTGAAACAATGGCACTCAACGAAAAAGAGTAGTACGCATAGGCATTGTTGTCGACAGGCAATGTGCTGGACCAATCGTTGCGCAGCGTTGCATCCAGATACAAAAAATCCCTAAACGCCACCTGCCCCAAGCCATACAAACTCAAAATCTGTTTTTGCTGTTGGTACTGGTCAACGGCCAACGGTACGCGGGAGTTGTTAAAATTATATACCCCAGGAACAGACAACTCATTGGCGGTTGTGCTGCCATAGCGAAATTGCTGGTTCATCATATTGCCACCGGTCGCCACCGAAAAGCGCCAGTCTTCGTTTATAGTTTTATCATAAGACAACAAAAAATCGGTATTGAATTCTGAAAAGACCACTTGGTCTTCGCGATAAGCACCATTGCGGAAACGCTGGGTACTAAAAGCGCGTTTAGAAGTTCTTAGGTCGTTGTAGTAATCCAACCCATTGCGCAGGCGCAAATTTAGACCTTTGGCAAGAATGTAATTGATAGAAGTATTGTTTAGAATGCGGTGTTTGCCAAAGCCGTTTTGGTTTTCCGTCATCGCAAAATACGGGTTGTCCATCCAAGCGTAATTGTAGTTGTACTGTGCCAAGCCTTCTTGGCCGCGCTGCCAGTATTCCCGCAAAGCGCCTACGTCGACCTGTCTGCCCATCCAAGTAAACAGGTACATAATGTTCTCCGAACCGTAGCCCGTAGCGGGGCGGTTGTTGCTGCTAGAATGGATGTAATTAACAAACGTCTTTACCGAAAGGCGCTCAGTCAACTCATAGCCGCCACTTACCGCAAAGCTGTGTCGCCCCAAATCCGTACCAGGTACAATGCCTTTGTT
>CAYUZF010000301.1:0-5141 GCA_964449615.1 uncultured Aureispira sp. | reverse complement strand
CAATTTAAGGAAATCAAAGCTTGGTTGGGGCGCTACTGCTGGATGCGCCAAGATTGGGAAGGTTTTGTTGCCTTGCACCAAACTGCTACCGATGTCTTGCGCAGCTTGGCCGCTGTGGCCGACAGCGATGTGAGTTTGAGCGATAAAATCAAATTCCCGCGCTTGTCGCGGCCTGCGCGCCGTGCGATCTTGACCGTCTTGGAACATTCGGCGGGTACTGCCGAGAATTTGCGCCAGTACAAAGGATTGTGGTTGGCGTTGGGGCGTTACTTGCACCCCGCTGCACAGGCCAATAAATTTCCCCGCACCGCACAGTTGTTCGACCAGTTGCGCAATGGCCGTTTGACAACTTTTGCAGGACAAACCGAGCGCTTGTTGGCACAAGGCGACGTACATGCGGTTTTGGCGCATCTGTCCAAACGCCCTGGTGTTTTATTGCGTCGTTTGCACGAATTATTGCGCCGTTTTACGGCGGATTACCTTTTGATTTTGGAGGCGCTCGCGCCTGTAATAGAACGCAGCACCCTGAAAAATCTGTTGGTTTTACAGAGTTATTTTGAGCATATTAATCGCGCCAAATACCGTTCTGTAGTCAACAAAAAAGGTAAGCTGGTTGTACTGGACAACAACAGCCAACACGCGCTGACGGCGGAGGTTTTGAACGCTACCCTAACGGTTATTCGCGAGGGCATTCAAGCGCAGTTGGCGCTGCGCGAAAGCTGGGAAACAGAAAAAGTGTGGATTGCGCCTGATTTGGTGAATTATATGGTGCCTTTGCAGCAACGCAAAAGCTCAGAAGGACTCTTGACGCTAGGACGGGGAAGCCGCGTGGAGGTAGACCTGAGTAAGGTATTGCGCTTGTTTGTTTATTGGAAACAACAACAGAAACGCACCGATTTGGATTTATCCATCGCTTTGTACAACGCTAATTTTGAATTGATTAATCAAGTCAGTTATACCAACTTGTCCGCTCTGGGTGCGCAGCACTCTGGCGATTTGCAAGACGCTCCGTTGGGTGCCGCAGAATTTATTGATATAAACATGAGTAAAGTCAGTACTGAAACGGCGTACATCAGTGTACAAATTTACCGCTATTGTGGGGAGTCGTTTGTAGATTTGACCTGCCATGCAGGTTGGATGTGGCGCGAAGAAGTGGATGCCAATTACAAGAGTTTTGACATCAAAACGGTGGCCAACAAACTTGATTTGAACGGCGTAGGCAGTTACGCGTTGCCGTTCATCGTGGACGTACAAGCTTCGCAAATTATTTATACCGATTTGTATGTAAACGGGTTGACACAACACAACGCCATCGAAACATCGGTGCATTCTTTAGAAGTAACCGCATCGGAATTGGCTAAATTTACGCTCAAGCGTCCTACCTTTTTCCAATTGGCCAAAGCACACGCTTTAGCTAGAAAAGCGGAATTAGTAGACGATCCTGAAACGGCAACCATTACCTTTGCGGCCAATGAAGAGGCTACCTATAATATTTTACAAACCGAGCAGGTCTTAAGTGAACTAATTTAAAAACGGCTTGGTTAAAAACTACTAGAACATCGGCCTAAAATCCACTTCCTTCTACTCCCTGCATTAAACAGCTCTAGGGGATTTAATTTTCGATGTTTTTCATTATACATTATATATTATTTTAATAAAACAAAATAGGCTTATCAAAGCTTTCCTTCTTGCCTGTCACGCTAGCGGTCGCGGGTTCGAGTCCCGCCTCCGATCAATCGGAGTAGCTCAGAGGGTTAGAGCACTATCCAAGTTTTGAGTTTTCTTATTTTTTATACATCAGACATTATTACTACCGAAAAACGGCCTATAGCCCGCTTCCTTCTATTATGACCATAGGGGGCTTAATTTCCGTTTTTCTTTAGTTGTAATAACAGCAGGCCTATGATGGTTTTCCTTCTTTGCTTAAGGTGCTAGCGGTCGCGGGTTCGAATCCCGCCTCCAAGCAATTGGAGTAGCTCAGTGGTAGAGCTCTATATCAAAGCATCAATTTTCCTACTGTTTTACCAGTAGCTTCAAGAGGCTGTGGTTTGTTCCACCCCAAAAACGCTTCCTTCTATCGTGGGTTCGAGTCCCACCTTTGTGGTTGGTTCATTTAGTGTTTTTAATTTCCTTTTGAAGTTTATTGTTTTGTAAGGCTAGTTTTTTTCCTCCGCATTTGTAAAGGCCTTGCCTCTTAGAGTTTCGACACTCTGGGAGGCTTTTTTTGTGTGCGGTTAGTTGAGCAGCCTTCTTTAAGGGCTTTCCCTTTCAAGGCAAAAGGCGGGCGTCAAGCTTGTTCATTGGCTTTTTTAGGTGTTTTTTTAAGAAAAACAGCCTTCTTTTTGAGAAAAATAACCGCTTTGGGCAACTGCGCAAAAACACTGCGCAGTAGGGTTGCATCTTTGTATTGTCAGTAAGGAAGTAGGGTTGCAAAACGCCGCTTCTACCTAGAACTAAATAGATGCCTCCTCCCGAAACAAGTCGGGAGGAGTACCGACTACAACCAATTTGATTTTTATCCGCTATTTAGAAGCCCCCGACTCAAACGGGGTCGGGGCGCAAAAAAACATTAAAATACTTTATCCAATGCTGGAATGTTAGCGGCTTTCATTGCCGTTAAAAGAAAGTTGCGATAGGAACGATTTTATTAAAACACAGGTTTCTTTTACACACCCGACTTCAGTCGGGGATACTATATACTTTAAAACACAACACAAGATGAAACAAGTCATTTCTACCGAGCGCAAACCAATTAAATTATGGTTGAACGATTTAGAAGATGGAGCTTTAGAGCAAGCTAAAAACTTGGCCAATTTGCCCTTTGTTTACAAGCACATTGCGATTATGCCCGATAGCCACCAGGGTTACGGCATGCCTATCGGTTCGGTTCTAGCGACCAAAAAAGTGGTGGTGCCCAATGCTGTTGGGGTAGATATTGGCTGTGGGATGTGTGCCCTGCGTACCCATTTGACCGATATTTCTAAAGAAAACTTAAAAGACATGTTGAAAATTGCGCGTCAATTGATTCCTGTGGGGTTCAACTGGCACCGAGAGGCCCAAGATGTCGATTTGATGCCCGAAGGTGAGGCCGATTTGCCGATCGTGAAGCGCGCTTACAAAAAAGGGTTAAAACAAGTGGGTACGCTGGGAGGTGGCAACCACTTTATTGAGATCCAAAAAGGGTCGGATGGGTATATTTGGTTGATGATCCACTCTGGCAGCCGTGCATTGGGGTATACCGTAGCCGACCATTACAACAAGTTAGCGATTCAGCTCAACGAGCGCTATTTCTCTAGTGTTTCCAAAAAAGTCGACTTGGCATTTTTGCCCTTAGAAACGGTAGAAGCCAAGCAGTATTGGGACGAGATGAATTATTGCATTGATTATGCGTTGGCCAATCGCAAGTTGATGATGGCGCGGTTGTTGGAAGCCTTGACAACCGTCATGGGAGATTTTGGACACGAGGCCATTATCAACAAACCACACAATTTTGCGGCTTGGGAGGAGCATTTCGGGGAGCATGTGATTGTACACCGCAAGGGAGCTACCCGTGCGTTTGCCGATGAGTGGGGTATGATTCCAGGTTCTCAAGGCTCTAGCTCTTACATTGTTAAAGGTTTGGGCAACCAAGAATCCTTTATGTCTTGCTCTCACGGAGCTGGCCGAAAAATGGGGCGCAAGCAGGCCATCCGCACCTTGAACATCAAGGAAGAAGTCGCGCATTTAAATAAAATGGGCGTTGTTCATGCTATTCGCCATGCAACCGACCTCGATGAAGCGCCTGGCGCCTACAAAGATATTGATGTCGTCATGGAAAACCAAACCGATTTGGCAACAATTGCCATTCGTTTGCAGCCGCTCGCCGTCATGAAGGGATAAAGCCATAGGTTTGGCCGCAGAAGGCAAATGCGTTTGTTCCCTACGGCCAAACCTATACCAAACCCGAAAGTGAACAATTGTACGTCTAAAGGGTATAGTATAACTAACGTCTCTTTTTGTTTCACCCCCCTTATGCTAGGCTTATGACTTTATTTAATAAAATAAAATGGATTTTAGGCATTACAATGATTTTCATGCTCATTGTTTCGACCAATTTGATTGACCGAAATAGTTTTTTGCAGGTCAGAAATTCCGTAGAAACCATCTATGAAGATCGACTGATTGCCAAAGACATCATAGTAAGCATTCTTCAATTAATACAAGAAAAAGAACTGGCCGTAGCAGTACAAGATTCTACCTTTTTCGTAAAACGCAACACAGCAGTTAACCAACAACTCGAAACCTTGCTGACGCAATTCGCTGCTACAGAATTGACCAAGCAAGAACGGCAAATACTCGCTAATTTTAACGAAAGTTTGTCTAAATTAGAAACGATGGAAACAGAATTTGTGCAAAATAGTTACTTCCCGGCTACGGCTTTGGAACAACAACTGGCAGCCGTTCGTGGAAAACTCGCAACGCTTTCTAAAATTCAATTGGAAGAGGGACGCAGGCAAGTTGCCATCAGCAGAAAAGCCCTAGATACCGTCGATTTGTTTACCCGTTTGGAAATCTACGGCCTTATTATTCTCGCAGTTTTGGTGCAAATCCTAATTTTATACCGCCCCAAACAAGAAGAGCAAGAACCTTTGTAAACCAAAGGTGCTTGCTCTATTTATTGTTGCAGTCAATCGGGCGAGCCAGATAAGGTCGCTAGGTGCATCGTCCAATAACAATCTTGGTAATCGGTTAACATGTGAAACAACAAACCGACGGCTACTATGCGGGTCGATGAAGGCAACAGCAGCAGCACATAACCGACTATGGCTGGCCAAGTGTGCAGTGGATGATAACCGATGCTGCACCGCGTTGGATCAAAAATAGGCGTCGCCAAAAGGTGGTCCAAATCCACAACCATCGTAGCTGCCATAAGCCACCAAGCCCGCTTCCAATCCTTTCTAAAAAAAAGCCAAGCCAACAACCCAGGCACTAAAAAATGCAAGCTATAATGTACAACCGCTTGCAACAACTGCCACTGCAAAATACTCATCAATTAAAAAATTAAGTACAGTGTAACAAAAGAAACCGTGTAATAAAAAGTGAGGTGTTTTTTTTCTAGTTCGAGGCATGAACGAGTGCATCCGAAGGACAAATGTACCAAA
>CAYUZF010000300.1:0-5149 GCA_964449615.1 uncultured Aureispira sp. | reverse complement strand
CTTTTGTCAATGGTCAAAATACTACGCAAGGCGGTACCCACTTGAATGCTTTTAGGGCAGCGCTGGTGAAAACCGTACGGGACTTTTATGGCAAAAACTACGACGCTGCCGATATTCGGACGGCCATTGTAGCGGCTATTAGTGTGCGGGTGCAAGAGCCTGTTTTCGAGTCGCAAACCAAAACCAAGCTGGGGTCGATTAATGTTGGGCCCGAAGGCCCTAGTCTAAACGTTTTTGTAGGCGATTTTATCAAGGAAAAGCTGGATAACTTTTTACACAAGAATCCAGAGATAGCCAGTGCTTTGCAGAAGCGTATTATTCAATCGGAAAGAGAGCGCAAAGAGATTGCAGGCATCAAAAAATTGGCCAATACCAGAGCCAAAAAAGCCAATTTGCACAATAAAAAATTGCGCGATTGTCGCTTGCATTACAATACGACCAAAGAAGGTTCCAACGAAACCATGCTCTTTATCACAGAGGGGGACTCTGCAAGTGGGTCGATTACCAAAGCTAGAAACGTACAGACTCAAGCAGTTTTTAGTTTGCGTGGAAAGCCGTTGAATTGTTACAATTTGACAAAAAAGGTGGTGTACGAAAATGAAGAGTTTAACTTATTGCAGCATGCCTTGAATATAGAAAACGGCCTAGACGATTTGCGTTACAACAAGGTCATTATTGCAACCGATGCCGATGTGGATGGTATGCACATTCGTTTGCTCCTTTTGACGTTCTTTTTGCAATTTTTTCCAGAGTTGGTGACCAAAGGCCATTTGTACATTTTGGAAACGCCGTTGTTTAGAGTGCGCAATAAAAAGAAAACTATTTATTGCTACAGCGAAGAGGAAAAGCAAAAAGCCATGAAACAATTGGGCAAAACGGCGGAGGTGACTCGATTTAAAGGATTGGGGGAGATTTCACCCACAGAGTTTGGGCAGTTTATTGGCGAAGACATTCGTTTGGAACCCGTACAGATGAGTCCAGCGACCGATTCAGAGGCGTTGTTGTCTTATTATATGGGTAAAAATACGGCTAGCCGTCAGCAGGACATTATTCAGAACTTGCGAATTGAGCAAGATGTAGTAGAAGAGGCGGTGTAGGAAATCCTAAAAAAGAAAGGTACGGGTAGTAGAGGGCAAATACATTTGGCCCCTACTACCCGTACCCATTTATCTGTTTAATTCTTGATTAATTTAACCATCTTACCTTGTGTGTGCAACAGGTACATTCCCTGAGGCAAACGCTCTATGGGCAATATAAAACTGTTGTTGCCTTCTTGCGCTTGGAAGGTGCCATCATACAGGACTTGTCCTAGTGTGTTGGTAATGCGGTAGGGCAGTAGAGCCGTCATCGGTGCGTGAAATTGCAGGGTTATTTGATCCCTAAACGGATTGGGATACACTACAAAACTGCTGGCATCCACGGTGCAATCCGTTGCAGCTATCTCAGAAGGCTCCGAACGCTCTGTTTTGGTTGCGTCTACGGCTACAATGCGGTACAAGTTTTCTCCTAAGATTGGCGCCGCATCTTTCCACTCATACAAAGCACGCCCTTCTTCTACGGCAACTACTTCTACTGTGCGCCAAGCATCCTTCGTAAATTTTTGTACTTCATACGTGCCCGTTTCTTTGCCTTCAAACGAGTCCCAAGTCAATTGGTTGAAACCGTTGCCCGTGCAAGTTGCTTCTATTTTATCCGCTGTTGCTACAAACGGTTGCGTAGTGGTTGGCTTTAAAACAGCGTTGTTAGAATACAGGTATAAATCATCTATGGCCAAGTCAGAACTCCAACCCGTGCCTGTGAGACCTCTAATTTGCAACTGAATCGACTGCCCATTGTAGGCGGCTAGATTAACCACTCTAGTTTTCCAACTGTTGCCCTGGCTGCCAACGATGGCAGGGGTAATGTTCTCAATCCAATTGCCATTGCTGTATACATCTACGTGTATGCTACCGATGTTGTTGCCGTTGGCGTGGTAACGGAACACAAAGGAATAGCTGCCGTTGAGCGTGATACAGTCCGAACGCAACAAGGCTTTTTTACTGTAACAACCGCTGGAAGCTTCGGTATAAGCGTATTTGCCCGTAGAAGTGCCTGGGTTGTAATCGGTGCTAGGTCCCGTACCGCTAGAAGGTGTTCCGCCTTGATCTATGCGCCAATCAATATCATCGCCTGCTCCGTTGGATACATTGCTCCAAGCCCCTGTAATAGAACAATTGGTGCTGCCACAGTTGGCGCTGGTACTACAGTTGTTTTGACCTTCAAAATTTTGCGTCAAGCTGCTAACCGAACCACAGTTACTAGAACCGCCATTCAAACTGCTTTTCCAAAGTCCTTGACCGTAAGTAGCTGCGTAGAGTGTACCGCCGCTGCTGCTGTATTTAATTTCTAATTCTGTAATTTCAATGTTGGGGAGTGCTGTAGAGTACGGTATCCAGTCTTGTAAACTGTTGTCTTTGTAGTACACACCGACATCCATACCAACATACATGGCGCCATTGGAGCTGTTCTCATCAATAACGATGGTATTGAGATTGATGTTGGGCAACGTACCCGAAATGTCTGTCCAGCTTTGTCCCGCGTTGAAAGATTCGTAAATATTTCTATTAAGTGCAATATAGACATGTTGCCAGTTGTTGGGATCTACGGCAATGTCCAACGGTTCGTTGCTTACAGGTAAACTAGAAGCGCGGTTGGTCCAAGTGGGACTAGACGACAAGGCATTGGTGGAAACCCTAAAACTGTTGTCGTACTTAGAGATATACACCACGTTGGAATTAGACGGTGCAACCGCGATGTCGCGAATATTAGAAGTACTAGAGAAACTAGAAATTTTAGTCCAACTGCTGCTTGAACGCGCCGAGTTGTTGCGCCATATGTTGTCAAAACCCGCAAACATTCGATTGGCATTGTTGGGGTCTAACGTATACGGTGTTACCCAAGCGCCCTGCTCGCTGATCGAATTAGCTATGCTAGAAAAGCTGGTTCCTGTGTTGGTAGAGCGGCGAATGTCACCGTAATAAAGTGCGCCATACATATAGCGGTCGTCGGTTGGATCAATAATACACTCCATGCCATCGCCCCCAATTTCAGTTTTGAAGGAAGTACCATTACTAATCGCCGTACCATTATCTTGATAGCCGTTGATGACACGGTCGGTTGTTTGTTGAGAGACGCCAATTTTATACACCTGTGCAATTGCCAAACCACTGCTCAAATCGTCCCAAGTGCTGCCGTCGTTGTCGGTTACGTAAAGTCCTCCGTCGTTGCCGTTGTACAATTTGCCATTGAGTGGAGAAAACTCCAACGCGTGTTGATCCGCGTGTACCCCATCGCGGCCACTACTAGGGCCGACCCAATAGGAAATACTGGTCATGGTACTTCCTGCATTGGTGGATTTCCAAAGGTTGACACCTCCAGTGTATATGATGTTGGCATTGTCTGGATCGGCAGCAATCACCAAATCGTACCAAGCTTGTCCTTTGGTGTCGTTGCCTGTGATGCTGTAGCCTAGAATATTGGGGGAGGTTGTACGGGTATAAAAGTTCACTCCGCTGTTGGTAGAGCGATAGATCCCAATCAAACCACTGCTGTTGCCCGCCAAAACATAGACCCAATTGGGCTGGTTGGGAGAAACGGCCAAAGCCATGCGCTGTGGAGAACTGGGCAAGCCCGAAGTAATTTGTGTCCAAGAAACGCCTCCATTGGTAGAGCGGTGCAAGCGCGTCCCCGCAGCATACAAAATATTCGAATTGCTGGGATGCATCGCAATGTCTTTGGGGTTGCTGCTTAAGCTAGAAGAACTGGTCCAGCTAGAACCCCCATTGGTAGAACGATAGATGCGGCTGTTGGAGCAAGCAGCAATCAGAATATTAGAATTGTTGGGATCCATGATTAACTCGTTGACGGTTAAATTGCCCATGCCTGAGTTGCGTGCCGACCAGGTCAACCCGCCGTTGGTGCTGCGCCAAACGCCATAGCCAGCGACATCGCCGCCGTCGCGGTCGCCCGTACCAATGTAAATAATGTTGGGGTTGGTCGGATGCACTACAATGGAAGATACACCGAGCCTAGTCATACCTGTTACGTACTTGGTCCAACTGCTACCCCCATTGGTGGTTTTCCAGAAGCCTCCAGAAGGCGCCCCGACATAGATAATGTTGGCGTTGGTTGGGTGAAAAGCAATACAGTTGAGGCGGCCATTGCCGTTGAGTTGTCCTGTACCATTGGCGGGGGAGGCGATGGGGCCTAATTGAGTCCAGTTGCCAGAACTAGACAAGGCACTTTTCTCTTGTCCTCGATTACCGTAGTAGCGCGTCATTTCTTTTAATACATTGCCTGGTTCGGGAAAGTTGCCCGCTTCATCAACACGGCTTTCCCAATAGTATTCCCAACGTTTGTACTGCTTCATACCGAGTCCTTTTTCGTAGGGTCGTTCGCCCATTTCCTGTTGGTAGGCTTGCTGAATGTCGTAGAAATTATACGCTTGGGGATTCTGAATCATAACGCGCCAGTCGTTTTCTTGGGCATTGATGGGTGACGAATAACTCCCTATAAACAATAGGAGTAAGGCCGCTAAACTTGCTGTCAGCTTCATAAATAAGGTGTTTTGATGGCAAAGTCACTGTTGTGACCTTAAAGTGATTAATATTTATAAGGTATAACTATAAAATGCAATACAGCAGCGACTGCATTAAGGGAAGTGCAGTGCTTATAATTTACAGGACGTTGTATAAAAGATTACCTCAGGAGAAGGAACCGATAGCAGCCACTGGAAGGACGGTCGGAAGACTGCTAATCATTCATTTGTATAGTTGGTGTGCTAACTATACTAATAAAGATAGTATAAAGAAGTGAGCTGCCAAATTTTTTGATAGAAATATCATCGAAAAGTAAAATTATAGAACACTAAAGCGCTGTAGTGCGGTTGTATCTATGGGTTATGAGTAGTTGTAAAAAATATAATAGGGTTACAAGTGCAGTAGGCGGCTGTACTTACGCTCTACTGTACTTGTAACCCTATTAGGCTATTCGGAAGAATTCCTAGCTTCTAATTCTTAACAATTTTCACCATTTTACCTTGTGTATGAAACAAATAAACGCCCTGTAGTAAACCATTAGTTGGTAGGGTAAACGTATTGATGCCCTCTTG
>CAYUZF010000299.1:0-5158 GCA_964449615.1 uncultured Aureispira sp. | reverse complement strand
CGGGTAAATACACCTTGAAAACGGAAAACATGCCCGTCTTAACCAAGCTTAAGTCTTGGAAATTTGGGTTTAACTCGCCGTTTAAAGCCGATGTTTACTTTGTAAGCACTAGACAGTTCACCAATTTCAAATGGGGAACTCCCAATCCTATTTTTATCAACGATCCAGAAGCAGGGCGCGTAGAAGTGCGGGCATTTGGAACGTACTTTATTCGCATTGCTGATCCCAAATTGTTCTTCAGAGAATATGCAGGCACCAGCTCGGTCATGTACGTGGATGAGATAGAAGAGGCGTTCCGCGATTTGGTGGTACCTAAATTTGCAGAGGCCTTGAGCAACAGCGATGCCACGGCTTTTGATGTGTATTCGAAATACTCTGAACTCGGTGAAACCATCCGCCCGATGATTCAAGAAGATTTAAGAGCGTTTGGACTGGAATTGACCAAATTCCAAATCACCTCTGTTTCTCTACCGCCTGCCATTACCGAACACATGCAGACCTTGGCCAAAGCCAACTTGACCAGCCAAGACCACATCAACAAAATGCAACAACTCAACCAAATGGACGTCGATAAAATTGCTGCCGAGCGCGGTAATTACGAAGGCATGAAGGGCGCGCGCAACGACTTGATGATGCAACAAATGCTTATGCAACAAATGATGCAACAGCAAAATCAAAATCAAAATAACAACGCGGGCAACCAAAATCCTCCAGAAGAAAAGATGAGCCGCGAAGAAATTATGAAAACGCTGCGCGAATTGGGAGAACTAAAAGAAATGGGCATCCTCACCGAAGAAGAATTCAACGCTAAGAAAACCGACTTATTGGCTAAATTATAGGCTATTTTATAGTTGTCGGGACGCAAAATTTAGTCGGTATTAGTCGGGACGCAAAATTTAGTCGGTATTAGTCGGGACGCAAAATTTTGCGTCCCGACTAATACCGACTTTTTTTATTTTCCCACTTTCTCCAACTGTGCGCTGATCTTACTAGCGGGGCAGGCATCGCCACAACCCTTCGCACAACCGCCCTGCTTTTGGGGTCTAAATTGGTTGATTATTTGCCGACAGGCCAACAGAAAAAGCCCGCCAATAATTGCCTGTTCTATATAATACCAAATTTCCATTAACTCAATAATTGATAGGTGGTTAAAGCGCCGACATAAGCCAAAACCGTCATGTAGACAAATTGCAGCAGCGGCCATTTCCAACTGCGGGTTTCGCGTTGCACAATGGCAAGCGTCGCCATGCACTGCATTGCAAACAAATAAAAGACCAGCAGCGAAGCGCTGACCGCGATATTAAACAACGGCTGTCCTGTTTCGGGATGTTTTTCTTGCCGCAATTTTTCCAGCAACGGCTGTTCCACGTCATCGGCATCGCCCACGCTGTAAATCGTAGCCATTGTAGATACAAAGACTTCCCGCGCTGCAAAAGAAGTAATCAAAGCAATGCCAATTTTCCAATCGTAGCCCAAAGGGCGAATAGCAGGCTCTATAAAATGCCCGACCTGCCCAATATAAGACGCTTCGAGTTGTTTGGAGGCAATCAATTCGGCTTCGCTGTTGGCTAGTTTTGGGTTGGTTTGGTACAATTCGATGGCCATTTGTTCGGCTTCCTGCATGGCTTTTGGTGGGCCGTAGGTAGCCATTACCCACAGAATAATAGAAATTGCCAAGATGATTTTTCCCGCCTCTAAAACAAAATCGCTGGTTTTTTGGTAGATCGTAATGCCGATACTGCGCCATTGTGGCCATTTGTAAGACGGTAGTTCCAATACAAAAACACTGTTCTTGTCCTCTTCTGAACGTTTCCAAGTCTTGTTGAGCAGCAACGCTGATAGCAGCGCGGCCAAAAAACCACCCAAGTACAAACCGCCCAAGAGCAAAGATTGCAACCCAAAAGGCCCCCAACCCATTCCGGGAGGAACAATTAAACTGATGAAAATAATATAAACGGGCAGCCGCGCCGAACAACTCATCAAAGGCGTTACAAAAATGGTGGTTAAGCGCTCGCGCCAAGAACTAATGCTGCGGGTTGCCATTATAGCAGGTACCGCACAAGCCGCTCCCGATACCAGCGGCACGATACTTTTACCGTTCAAACCAAATCGGCTCATAGTTTTATCCGTAAGGAACATCACCCGCGAGAGGTAGCCCGATTCTTCCAGCAAGGCAATCAAACCAAACAAAATAGCAATTTGAGGAATGAAGATGACGATGCCACCAATACCCGCTAGCACACCATCCAACAGCAAATCGGTCAACAGCGTTTCGGGCAAAACGCCTCTTAGATAGGCAATCGCTTCCGCAAAACTACTGTCAATCCAGTCCATAGGCCCCGCGGCCAAATTAAAAATAGCCTGAAAAATAAGCAACAACAGCACAAAGAAGACCACATAACCACTAATGGGATGTAAAAAGATCCGATCCAAGCGTTCTGTAAGCGTAGTGCTGGGTTTGGTCTGGGTACTCGTTTGCGTTGCAATGCTGTTTAGGCGCTGCAAACGCATGGTAGCATCTTTGGTTTGTATCTGTAGCGGGTCAAGTTGATGGTTTTCAATAAGTGCTGCGATGGATTGGCGTTGCGTGGCATTCAAAAATGGTAAATGTTGGTATTGGCTTATCAACAACTTAGCGTGTAACGAATGGTCAACAGGCAATATGCGGCGCAGCTCTTCCTGCCAAGTAGTCTCGGAGTTGCTAAGAGTGGAGGCAGGCGGCGTAGGCAATTCCAAAAGTGCCGCTTCTAATGCCAACAGACCCGATTGGGTGCGGGCATTGATGGGAACTACTGGCACCTGCAAATGCTGTTGCAAACGCTCGACGTCTATAGTAATGCCCTGCATTTCTGCGGTATCAAGCATATTTAAGGCAACCAAAATAGGAAAGCCAAACTGCCGCACCTGATCGAGCAACAATAAACTGCGCGTCAATTGACTGGCATCTAAGACGACCAGCAATACATCGGGGCGATCCTCGCTAGCTGGATCGAGCAAAGGACGCAGTACAACCCGCTCATCGGGCGCTTTGGCAAATAAGCTGTAAATCCCTGGTAAATCCAATACTTCTACCGTTTCACCCGTTGTAAAAATCCAGTTGCCTACGTTTTTGTCGATGGTTACGCCTGAATAATTACCTACTTTCTGGCGCAAGCCCGTCAATCCATTAAACAGAGACGATTTGCCTGCATTGGGATTGCCCACCAACGCTACCCGTTTGATCTGCACTGTTGTTGCCATTGTACTCATGATTTACGCATCCTCATTTGTCGAGCGTCGCGTTGGCGCAAAGCCAAAATATTGCCCGTTTGTGTCTTTATAGAAATAGGCCCTTTGAACAATGCCTTGTGGTACAATTCTACGGTTGTACCTAGCGGACAACCCATGTCCGTCAATACGGCTTCTACAGTTAAGCTCTCAAAGCGTTCAACTACTGCTGTTTCGCCTACTTTTAGATCGGTTAGTAACATAATAAAGTTGTTTGCTGTGCCCAATAAGAGTTATAATTAGCTGATTGTTTTAACTTAGACTAAAGTCAAATAAAGGACAAAAATACCCACAAGGTTACAAAAATGTTTTGTATTTAGGGAGGATGTCACAGAGTATTTTTATTTGGATTTATTACAAATAAAGAACAAGCTATTTCTTGACTTTGTTGTTATAAAATAGGACATTTACTTTGGGGCAAACAGAACTACTTTTTTATTTAAAATTATGACAAAAAAAATTTTATTGATAGTCGCTGGGCCTACTGCTAGTGGCAAAACAGCCTTGGGGATTGAGTTAGCGCAGCAATACCAAACCGAAATTTTGTCCGCAGATTCGCGGCAGTTTTATCGGGAGATGGAGATTGGAACAGCCAAGCCGAGTGCGCAAGAACTGGCCGCGGCGCGCCACCACTTTGTCAACAGTTTGTCCATCGAGCAAGCGTATAACATTGGAGATTTTGAGCGGGACGCGCTGGCATTTTTAGCGCATTTTTACCAGCAGTACCATGTAGCGGTTATGGTGGGTGGTTCTGGCTTGTACATCAAGGCGGTTTGCGAAGGTTTGGATGTGTTTCCCGAAGTGGTGGTAGGTGTGCGGGATGCTTTGATGGCTTTGTTAGAAAGGGAGGGTATTGGTGCGTTGCAAGAAGAACTGGCGCAAGCAGATCCTGTTTATTACAAAAAAGTAGACCGCGCCAACCCGCATCGTCTTATTCGCGCTTTAGAAATTTGCCGCAGTACAGGGCAACCCTTTTCCTCTTTTCAGGGCAAGGCACGTCCGCCCCGCCCGTTTCATTCGTTGACCATTGCTATTGATTGGGAGCGCCAAGAATTGTACACCCGCATCAACCAGCGCGTGGATTTGATGGTGCAAGCGGGACTGGTCGAAGAAGCCCGTGCGCTACACCTCCACCAACAACTCAATGCGTTGCAAACCGTCGGCTACCGCGAGTTGTTCGACCACTTCAATGGCCTTACTGATTTGCCTACGGCAATAGAATTAATTAAGCGCAATACGCGCCGCTATGCTAAACGGCAGTTGACTTGGTTGCGCAAGCAAGCCCACGTGCATTGGGTCTCTCCTGATGTAGATGTTTTGGATCTAGTGGATTGGATAGAAAAACAAAGAGCGGCGTTGTGAGGAGACAAGATGACTTCCACTTTGCTTGGTGATCTTACCTCCTAATTGCTAAGATACTTGATTGTATTGTTGTACAAAGGAAGGCTTAAGGAAATGCGTCTAATTGTGTCTGTAAGTTGGCCGCCGTAGTACCAACCATATCGCCTACGGCTACTGTAATGGCCACCACCGCCTGTATTGCTACCGCCACCACTACCGCCTGGGGGTATCTTTGCGGCAAGCTACTATCGCTAATATAGAAAAGAGGATTAAAAATTTAGTCTTTGTCATAATAGTAGATTGTTTAGGGATTGCTATTGGCAATGCGTCCTCACCACAACGCCATACAGCTGCTATTTAGCAACTCCCATTGAATAAAAATAGGCCGTGCTCTTGCTGCATTGCTCTACAAGGATAAACCATCGTTGTGATTTATAGAAATACAAAAGGAACTACTTATTTTATAGTTTATTTTCATTAGTTTTTAATTTTACAATTAAGTAGTCACACAAAAGAAAGCGTGTAATAAAAAGTGAGGTATTTTTTTCTA
>CAYUZF010000298.1:3661-5269 GCA_964449615.1 uncultured Aureispira sp. | reverse complement strand
TCCAAAGAGCAACAGGCCGAACACCAGAAAGACGTTCAGCCAGGGTATTAAAAATTGTTTACAACGTAACATAGGGTATGACTGTTTTGCGTGTAAGTATAAAAATTTCAACATAGTTACTGTTCTGTTTCAGTAGAACACTCTTCTAAGAGCATTGCTGAAGGTGGTAACAATATAAATGATTTTGCAGAACCTTAACGAATTAGATTGCGCAGAATCTGAATATAGGGATAACGAACCCTAAATTTGATTTGTTGCCTTGTCTTTTGTAGAAACTTGCTTTTTTTTATTTCTAACAAGTCTTTGCCCACACTTGTGCGTTAAGCTAAAAACGCTCTACACAATAGTTAAAGACTGTTTTTAGATAGCATTAACACTTTATAATAGGCTCTTTTAAGAGAAGCTTATTTTTGACATTATTACGCTACTCTCTCAAAAGGGGGATTTATGCGTAAGGTACAAATACAAACTGAGGGGCAGGCTTTTGAAGGAGGAATATACAAAAACTATCTTGCTTTTCTTTGTACAATTTTCTGAATTCGTCCACCTTTTCTAAATTGACAATTTTTTTCATTGCCAATTCTTCTAACGTCGTTGCATTGAAGGACAATTGTTCTTCCTCTTTTATGGGTAGGCCAACATCAAGATCGGTAAAAGAGGGATAAGCAATGAGAATGGGATAATTAGAAACATTCTCATCGCGAATCGTTTGAATGGTTTTGAGAAACCACGCTTTATTTTTTTTGAGGGTCACTTCCAAGAGGCCCAAAATCTCTGAATTTTGCTCTAATTTTTTCACTGCTCTATCGCTCATTGTTTAGCAATTGCTTATCCATGCAAAAGTACATTTTCCGAAGGAGAAAATAAAGTTTTTTGTTTTTCTATCGTCTAGGTTTTGGATATAATGGCTAAGGGCTTACTTTTGATGCCTCAAAACAGCTTTTATTAAGCATTGAGGAACGCTTTGCAACTATTTTGCGTTGGGTCTTCTTTAACCGTATACGCTTCTTCAAACTTGCTGCTGTTTTATTATTATAACAAACATCTTCCCCACCAATTGGGAGAACGCCACTATAAATTATAGCGATCTATGAAACCAAGACTTGTACGCGGCACGCGTGACTTTTCGGCGCTGGCTGTCCGCAAACGCAACTACCTGTTTGAGTTGCTCAAAGATATTTTTACCAAATACGGCTTTGAGCCTGCTATGGAAACGCTTGCTGCCTTGACTGGTAAGTACGGCGCAGAAGGCGACCAGTTGTTGTTCAAAATTCTTAACAACGGCGATTACCTCAAAGGCGTAAACGAGGAGGAGATTTCCAAAGGGGTTTCGGGCGAACTCACTGCCAAGTTGTCTAAACGCGCATTGCGCTACGACCTGACGGTTCCCTTTGCCCGCTATGTGGCGATGAACCGCAACGCGTTGGCGTTCCCGTTCAAGCGTTATCAAATTCAACCCGTATGGCGGGCAGACAATCCTCAAAAAGGACGCTACCGCGAGTTCTACCAATGCGATGTCGATGTCATTGGCTCAGATTCGTTGCTCTATGAAGCAGAGCTGTGCCAGTTGTATGACGAAGCCTTTGCAGCGCTCAATTTGGGCGTTGT
>CAYUZF010000298.1:0-3651 GCA_964449615.1 uncultured Aureispira sp. | reverse complement strand
ACCGTAAAATTTTAGAAGGTCTAGCCGCCTATATTGGTTTGCCTGAGCAGTTCAGCAACCTTACCGTTGCCATAGATAAATTGGATAAAATCGGTTGGGAAGGCGTTGCCCAAGAACTGGAACAACTGCAAGTAGATGCTCCCACCTTCGAAAAAGTAAAAGCGGTGCTGCAAGCAGACGACTTGGCCACTATTAAGATGCTTTTCCAAGAAGTGCCGATCGGCTTAGAGGGCGTGCAAGAATTGGAGCAAGTGTACACGTTCTTGGAGGGATACGATTTCAAAAACAAATTGCAGCTGGATTTTTCTCTGGCGCGGGGCTTGAGCTACTACACAGGATGTATTTTTGAGGTAGTGGTCGATACCAGCGTTCCCGCACAAGCGAAGGTGAAGATGGGCAGCATTGGCGGCGGTGGGCGTTATGCTGATTTGACGGGTATTTTTGATTTTAAAGACATGTCGGGTGTGGGCGTCTCTTTCGGAGCAGAACGCATTTTTGATGTGCTGGAACAATTGGAGTTGTTTCAAGAAATTGAACCGAGTAGCACAAAGTTGCTGTTCTTGGCAATGGACGATGCGGCGTTGCGCTACGGCTTTGATGCCCTGCGCCAGGTGCGGGCTGTGGGTATTGCCTCGGCTATTTATCCCAAAGCTTGGAAATTCCCTAAATTGATGAAATACGCCGATAAGGTACAGGTACCTTATGTGGTGTTGATCGGTTCTAAAGAGCTGGAAAGCGGACAATTGGGTTTTAAAAATATGACCACAGGCGAGCAACAAGAATTGTCTTTGGAGGCTATTATTGAAGCGTTGCGCTAAGGGATAAACAAGGCTATTAGTAGGGGGCAGCACCTCGGCTTCGCGCGGTGGTCTTGCCTCCTACTAATGCAATATGGATTTAACGATTCGGATACACGTGCCGCTCGGCGTGGTAAGACGAGCGTACCATTGGTCCAGACTCTACGTAATCAAACCCCTTTTCCAAGCCAATTTCTTTGTATTCGGCAAAAACGTCGGGATGCACATATTCGGCTACTTCCATGTGGCGCTTAGTCGGTTGCAAATACTGTCCAATAGTCAATACATCGCAGCCATGCTCTAGCAAGTCGTCCATAATTTGGAACATTTCCTCCTTCGTCTCCCCTAGTCCAGCCATGACCCCTGACTTGGTGCGCTTACCAAAATCTTTGGTGCGTTTGATTTGCTCCAAACTGCGTTGGTATTTGGCTTGTGGACGCACTTTTCTGTATAGGCGGGCAACCGTTTCCATGTTGTGAGAAACAACTTCCTGCCCTGGATTAATCATGGTTTCCAAAGCTGCCCATTTGGCCCGCACATCGGGAATCAAGGTTTCAATGGTCGTTTCTGGCGATTGTTCTTTAACCAAACGAACCGTATCGTGCCAAATCTGCGCCCCTTTGTCCTTGAGTTCATCGCGGTTCACGGAAGTAATAACGGCATGCTTAACGCCCATGAGTCGAATGGCTTCGGCAACGCGTTCGGGCTCATCCGTATCCAACTCTGGTGGGCGGCCCGTAGCAACGGCACAAAACGAACAAGAGCGCGTACACACATTGCCCAAAATCATAAACGTTGCCGTGCCTTCGCCCCAGCATTCGCCCATATTTGGACAGTGGCCACTTTGACAGATGGTGTGCAATTTATATTCGTCCACCAATTTGCGGACACGCTTGTAATTCTCTCCCATAGGCAACTTCACACGCAACCAACTGGGCTTTTTCTGCCGTTCCTCTTTTTTCTGAACGATTGGAAGTTCTATTAACATAAATCTAGCTGTAGTCTAGCTTGTCTTTCCACATGTATTGCAGTCGTGATGTCTGTATAATAAAGACAATTAGATGGTAAGTTGGCGACAAAAATAGCTTGCATTGCCCTACCAACGATGCCCTAAACGAGCGGTAATGTACAAATTTACAAAAATGGGTGTATTTTCTTCAAAAATCATAAGGGGGATGGGTTCAAAATAAAAATCAACAGCGATCCCTACCTCCAAATCCTTCACCACCGAATCATAAGCGCCCCAATCAATCAACAACCCCGCTTTCAAAAAACCACCAGGCACAGCGCTCAATTCATCCCAACCATACGCCGCCCCAGAAGGGCCATCTACCTCTTGCGGATTCAGAAACTTGGAAATATTAGAATCGCTAAACCGCTCTGGCACTACATTGGGACGTCCACCGTTGTCTCGATAAATCAAATCCAAGTAATATGGTCGAACCAAACCCACGGACACTCCTGCGCCATAAATAAACCCAATGGATACCAAACGCTCATTGCGCGCCGACAGATAAAACTTTTCGCCGTAGCCCAAACGCGTAAAATATAGGTTGTTCTTCTTACCATAAATAAAGGCCTTAGGAGAACCGCCTACAATAGAAATACCATCGTAGGTGCGCCGATTTTCTTTGGGATGCTTAATCTCCCCTACCTCAGCAAAAAAAGTTTGGGTGCGGCGTGAGGGCGAAGGGCGAATAATGCTGTACCCCGCTGTGAATTGAAATCCACGCGTATGGATCCCCCCACCAAAATAGACTTCGTTCTTCTTGGAGTTCTCCCCTTCTTCTTGAGCCTGTAATGCTCCTGCAATAAGGCAAAACAAAAAACTCATTATTACTACACTATAGTGTTTATTTTCTATCATAATACGCAATGGATTTAGCTGAACAACGGTACACCTTTTTGTAACAGGCTGCTGTTTTTATGGTTCAAAGTAGCTCACAGCTGTTCCTTATTGGTAGCCGCTATTTGTATGCCAATTCCTAAGCTACATAAGGGCTTTATTTATTGATTAACACAAAGGGTAAGCTAAACAAAATCTACGCTGTTACCAAATTACCCAGTACTAAAGCAGCTCCTATAAATGTTGCAAGAGGACAAAAAAATCATCAGATCAGTTTTGTACAAAATTGTTTCCTTATCTTAGCGCCGTATATTCCCCTTTTTTAGAGAAAGTGCTATTCGATCACCATACCCCTTATTGCCCTTCCTTCTTACTTAGTATGGTGTTTACTAATAAATCAATGGCGCTTGTTAAGTTTTATGATACCATGAACGTTTTTTGTCCGATAATTTTTTTGCTCTTATTTTTTTGTTCTACTGCTCTTGGGCAGTCTACTGGTAAATTAATTGGTGTTGTCACCGATTCTAGCAGCAAAGAAGCGTTGTTAGGCGTACAGGTTTATACCAAAGCTGCCAACAGCAGCAGCAACTATGTAGATGGCCGTTACGAAATGATCTTGCCCGCAGGCAGCCACGACATACAATTTACTTATTTGGGCTATGAAAGCCGAAGTTTTACGGTAGAAATTAAAGCGCAGGACACAAAAGTGCTTAATGTTGCTTTGCCAGAAATGGCAACCCTGCTAGAAACGACTACGGTAACGGCCAGCAAATTTGCCAAGCCACTTGGGGAGGCAACCGTTTCGCTCAGTGTGGTAGCGCCCAGCCTAATCGAAAACACCAACGCAGTGGCCGTCAACGAAGTATTGGAAAAGGTACCAGGTGTGAATACAATGGGCGACCAAATTTCTATCCGCGGCGGAGCGGGCTTTTCGCAGGGTACGGGGAGCCGTGTGCTAATTTTACTAGATGATTTGCCAGTATTACAAGCCGATGCGGGTTTGCCAAA
>CAYUZF010000297.1:3301-5365 GCA_964449615.1 uncultured Aureispira sp. | reverse complement strand
TGGGGCTAATTACATGCATTTGAATCATGCTTATGCGGTGATGGATGCGGATGCGGATAGAATAACTTTACTGAACCCTAATGGAAAAAATGCAGGGCAGGATCGGCAAAGTTATAGTCCAGAATTGGAAAAAAAGGCAGCTCATTTAGAAGAGGTTTTGCAAGAATTATCCAAAGAACTAGAACATTCTAAACATAAAACATTCTCTCAAGAATCGAAAGAAGCAATGCAAGAGGCTTTAGCTGCATTTTATATAGATAATAAAAGAGAAAATGAAAAGCAAGGGTATAATAATAGAGATCTCAAGAAGCTATATAAAGTTTGGAATAGAATTACTAGTAATGCAATGCTACAGGGAGAGCTATGGAAGATAGACCGTAAAAATATAAAAAACATAGAAAAAAACCTATTTGTGTATAGAGATGATTTTGTTACAAGTCAATTTAGGAAAGGATTTAAATCAGGAATAGAACTAGAGATAAGTGCTACACAGAAGATATCACATCAGGTTTTATGTGATTTTTTTTCGGATCTGAGCGTATTTAAATTAAAGTAGATGAATATACTTTTAATTTTAATTATATTTAATGGTTGTTCTGATGTACAAGATATCTGGACTAAGGATACTTTAAATTTAAGTAGTAAAGTGACCTGTATGATTGAATACAAGTCTTTGATAGATTCATACGTCATAGAAAAAACTGCTAATAAAATGAGTGAAAAGTATTCACTAAAAGGAGAATCTATTTTTGTTGTACAGGTAGTAGACTATTATTACCCCCCAACAGGCATAGATATCCGCCCCCGATTCAACGACAATACCAAAGCCCTATCGGACTATCTAAAAACCCAACCCGAGGCTTTACACGACAGCATCATCTACGCACATTTAAAACAAGAAATGGCGCCCAACCACTTTTCGAGTTACTTTTGTCTAAGTCACAAAATTTCTCCGCTTAAAAAATGGCAAGGCAAATACCATTACGTAGATACGGAGGAAGTGTATGTCAATTGGGAAGAAGGGGAGTACAAACGCTACTACACTTATGCGTACAGACTACTCTGGGTAGACAGTTGCCAATATGAGTTTTCGGTGGTGACCTATGCGGAGAAGAAACGAGAATTGAAGTGTGATCGGCGTTGTGTGCAGCACAATTTTCAGGAGTTGGTGAATAGTGTGTATGTGCGGGAGGAAGACGAGTTGGTAGAGTTGAAAAAGGAGGAGTAAAGCCTGTCCAGAAAACGCCTCAAAACCCCACAAAAAAACGTACTTTTGTTCCTCTTTGCTCACCAAGTCGTTTTGCTGCATGTCTGTACCTTCCGCTACCACTACTCCTTCCAAATTTGTTTGGGTTATTCTTGCTCTGTTGGGGGTTACTCTTTTGGTCAACAACCACGCGGTGAGCTTGTGGGACGAAGACGAAGCCGCTTACGCAGGCTTTGCGCAGCGTATGGTAAAAACGGGGGATTGGGTCACGCCCGATTATCCGCAATCGGTAATCCACCGCAAAACGCCGCTGCATTTTTGGGCAATTGGAGCGAGTTATACCGTATTCGGAGAAAACGAATTTGCGGTGCGCTGGAGCAGTGCACTGGCTATTTTTCTGACCTGTTTATTGGTGTATTTTGGAACGCGGAGTTGGCTGGGCAATACCGTAGCCGAGCGAGCAACCGTAATTTTGGCAACGACCATACAACTGCCCTTAATGGGCAAGATTGCGTTCACGGATGCTACCTTGCTGTTGTTTGAAACGGGGGCAGTATTGGGTTTGCTGCGCTATTTGCATGCACCACACTGGCGCTGGAACCTACTGCTCTGGACAAGCATGGCATTGGGTATATTGACCAATTATAGTGTTGACGGGGGGCGTTTGGTTGCTGCTGGCGTTTTTTCATCCACAGCGCAAGCGGTTGATCGGGACACATCCTTGGTTATTTGGATTGTTGGCGCTGCTGCCCTTTGCCTACTGGGCTTGGCTGTCTTACCAACAAGATTATGCCTTGTGGAGCGCAAGCGGAAGCCCTTTGCCGTTTCAAGAATGGTGGAACCAAGCCGCTTCCGAT
>CAYUZF010000297.1:1682-3291 GCA_964449615.1 uncultured Aureispira sp. | reverse complement strand
CGGAAGATCTATTTGTTGCCTTTCTTGTGGGATTGGTACGTGCTGCGGCGCGTAGGGGGTGCTGTATTGGGACAATCTGGCTTTGTGGGTTACCATTTTGTAGTGTTGACCATTGCTTTTTTAACCTGGTTGCCCTTTTGGGGTGCGACGCTGCGCGCACTTGGGCGAGGGCTGTTGGGTAAAACACCCTTGCAAGAGCGTTCTCTGGTAATTTGGGTGGTGATGGGCTGGTTTTTCTGGGAATTGATGAGCAGTAAGCTGCCGTCTTATGCCCTCGGAGCGCAGCCTGCTTTGGCACTGCTAATGGCCTTGCAATTGGAGCAACTTGCGCAAAAAGAACAACTGCCTACTGGGGTGCGCATACTGCGTGGAGTCTATTTGTTGTTGTTTGGAGTATTGATAATAAGCTTGCCGCTTGCGGGGGGGTATGCTTTTGGTAACCAAGCATTGTGGGCATTACTGCCCATGAGTTTTGCCTTATCGGTGCTCTTGGTGCGGCATTGGCAACAGCCTGTAACGCTCAACAACCTCTACCAACAATTAGCACTTTTTGGAGCGGCTTTTATGCTGGGGCTGTGGTTGTGTGTGACACCTTTGGTAGAACAATCACCTGTAAAAGCGTTGGACAGGGTTGTTGCTACTGCTGCGCGTGCAACTGCCGACCCTCAAACGACGGCATTGTACCTTACAGGTTTAGACCGTAAGCAATTTAAGATTAGTTTGTTGTTTTATGCCGAGCAGGAATTTGGCAGCTATACCTTGGCAAGCCCTTTGGAGGCAATGAGCAAATTTAAAGAAGCGCAGCCTGTGGTAATTGTAGTCGGAGAGACGGGGTACGACGAACTTCAAAAAGCATTTATAGCCAATAAAATTCCTTTCCAAGCTACACAAATTCCTTATCGGTCTACCGACGATGAACTGCGCCGCCACGACTATTGGGTGTTGAGCAATCAAAACAGCGGCGACTAAACTGGTTGCCGTTCCCACCAGAGCAACGCCGCTTCCAAATCTTCGGGCGTATCAATACTAGGCGCTTCGATTTGCGTTTCGATCAAACGAATGGTTTTGTGTTCTTCCAGCCAAGCCAGTTGTTCCAGCACTTCCAATTGTTCCAAACGGCCTTCCTGCATGAAGGTGTATTGTTGGGTAATAAAAGAGCGGCTAAAACCATAAAGTCCTACGTGTTTGTAAAATTGCCGCTCTGCCAATGCCTGTTCTATTGCCTGACTGCGTACATGCGGAATGACACTTCTGCTAAAATACAGCGCGTTGCGAATGCCTTTTTTTATTTCTTTGGTAAAAACCACCTTTACCACGTTGGGATTGTGCAATTCTTCTACATGTTGAATGGGTTTAATCAAGGTAGCAATAGGCGTGTTGGGCAGTTCAAAAGCTAACAATAGATCATTGATTTGTTGGGGCGAAATAAAAGGCTCATCGCCTTGAATATTAATGAGAATGTCGTAGCGCATGGCATGTTCAAAAAAAGCAGCCATACAGCGCGCTGTTCCATTGTCGTGCGCGCCCGTCATAATGGCTTTGCCGCCAAAAGCATGCACCGCCTCATAGATGCGTTTGTCATCCGTCGCCACCAGCACATCGTCCAAAT
>CAYUZF010000297.1:0-1672 GCA_964449615.1 uncultured Aureispira sp. | reverse complement strand
CTGAATGGCTTGTTCGTACACCCGCTGAATCATGGGCTTACCCGCAATGTTTGCCAACGGTTTGCCTGGAAATCGGGTAGAAGCGTAGCGCGCAGGAATAATGCCAATGGCTTGTAAGGGTTGCATAGTGGTAAGGGGTATGGATAGAAACTAGTTTGTTGTACAAACAATAATAACTAAAATTAGAAATAAATAGAGACTACGACTAAATTATTTTTTACTCCGTCTTAATTTAAAGGCTATTTTGCATTTTAATAGAGGGTGAACGTGCAACAGCCAAAGAGGGGAGCTTTTGAATGTGCTCTTTAAATAAATTGGAAAATAAAATTATCTTTGACTTCGTTGTTTTTCCTTTTAGCAGACTTTTAAAAAACGTTCTTTTGATAACCAATACTTCTTTCATTCCTGTTGTTGCGCCTTCTATAGCACGCGAATCCTACCTGCACATCGACCTTTCCCAAACGGCCAAAGAATTGGCAAGCGTAGACCTCACCGCACCCGAAGACTTGGCGGCCTATATTGATGGCTATTGCCGCCGCCGCAATGCCTTGATTGCCTACGGCGGTTACTTAGAAATTCGGAATTTGTACCAGCGCAGCGCACATTTCAATCAACAAGATCCTTCCACAGAGCGCAATATTCATTTGGGGGTTGATTTTTGGGCAGCGGCGGGAACGCCTGTAGTGGCACCCATTGCAGGGAAAATGCACAGTTTTCAAGACAACAAGGGGCTGGGAGATTATGGACCAACCATTATATTAGAACACGAGCAAAATGGCACCCACTTTTATACCTTATATGGGCATCTAAATCGCGCTGCTTTGAAATACCTTGCCAAAGGTCAAACGGTAGCCGCAGGCACCACCATAGCAGCGTTGGGAACAGCCGCAGTCAACGGCGAGTACGCCCCGCATTTGCACTTTCAAGTCATTCGGGACTTGCAGGGGAAGGCGGGCGATTATCCAGGGGTTTGCAATGGGCTTGATCTGGACTTTTACCAACAAAATTGTCCCGATCCTAAATTGTTGTTGGGTTTGTAAAAGCGCAGAGGCTTGGCCTGTCTACTTCAATAAAATTGCTTTTCTATTAACTGCTTTCGCACGACTTTAAAAGATAGTTCACGAAATTACCACCAATGGTTGCTTTGTTCTATTTTTATTTTGCTATTTTAACTGAGTTAAACCTTATTTGCGACGGGTTTTAAGTCGTTTAAAAAGGATTGTTTAAAAACTTAATACGCCCTGTATGAAACCAGTATTACCAAGTCTTTTCTCAAGCAAAGGAAGCCTATTTTTGATTGTTAATTTGCTGTTTATCTGTTCCTGTTCTACCTCTGAACCTAAAGGGTTGGATGTTATACCCGATGATACAAATATAGTCTACTCGGTGGATGTGTTGTCTATACTGAGCAAGATGGGGGCAGACGGAGCCGTATATTCTGACCTGTCTAAATCTTTCAGAAAAGAGCTAAGAGATAAGGATAAGAAGCTTTATAAAATAGTTGATGACGTAATAGACGACCCCCAGTCTCTAGGAATCGATTTAAGAGAAAATACTTTTATTTTCTTTATTGAAGAAGCTAAGGACGAAAAGTATTTCTGCCTTTCTATGAGCATGCCAACAACTACGGCTATTGGTTCACACAAGGTTGATACCGCGACCCTTTCCACTG
>CAYUZF010000296.1:0-5421 GCA_964449615.1 uncultured Aureispira sp. | reverse complement strand
TTATTTACCTCTCCACTTTGTTAGGACAAAGGCACCATCCAACTAGTCTTCGGTACTGGAATAAATTGGGCTACCACTAGCATGCTAGCTCCCTTTCCTGCGAACAATGGCAAATTACCTGATCCAAAAGGGATTTTTGGAGTACCCGCACAACTTTCGTTGTCTCATTTCCCAGCCAACATGAACAACGCTTTTTTTCTTGGACTAGGAGGCCATTACAACCTCAAGGGAGGCTATTCTGATGTTTCTGAAATACTATTTGAGCAGCACTACTTGGGGGGCCATGTCTTTTGTGGCTATCAGGTTCCTCATGGGAAAGTAAAGCCCTACTTTGGCGCAGAAGCAACACTTAGTTTTTTGTTGAATCCCTCCACAGCATTTCGCACCACAACTCCTGGCGGCACGTCTGTTAGAATTGTTAGCAGCCCGAGGTTAGATGTTGAGGGCTATGCAACCGAAATAGGCATGGGTGTTTTTGTTGGAACAGATATAGCCATTGCCAAACAGGGGATGCGTTTAGAATTGAAATACCATTATGGGCATCTGCCGCTTGTAATAAGTGTTTTCACCCATGCCCAACACTCGGTTCAGTTTTTGGCCAAATTTCGATTGACCCTCCAAGATAAGCCTAAAAAGGCTCTGTACCTGCGTTCTAATTAAAAGGCTATAGAGAAAAACCTTTCGATTAATTGTTGAAAGGTTCTTCTCTGAACTACTTGTGTGTTTGTCTTTTGGGGTGGTTCCCTTCCCAACTATGGACGGTATGCAGCCTCCGTGTCGTTGCTTTTACGCTCTGAGCATCAAACAATACCCAGCGCAGAAGATAAGGCCGAAGCCAAGCCCAAAAAGCTTACAAATCCGCAAATATCTGTTACAGTGGTCAATATAATCGAGGAAGAGGTGGCGGGGTCTTGCCCGATAGCCTTCAAAGCGATCGGAATGACAGCGCCAGCAAATCCAGCAATGACCATAGATACAATCATGGATATTCCGATTACCAATGCAATTCCAAAAGAATCTGCCCAAAAGAAGACGACAATTCCAGTAGTAATTGCAACGGCCACCCCATTTATAAAACCTACTACAAGTTCTTTTTTGGCGACTAGTAGCCATTGTCCTATACTAATTTCTTTCAAAGCTAGCCCCCTTATGGTAACCGCTAAAGCTTGAGACCCTGTATTGCCCGACTGCCCCGCTACCACAGGAAGAAATATAGCTAAAATAGTAATTTGGGCAATGGTGTCTTCAAAAAAACCAACTACCATTGAAGCTAGAAAGGCCGTAACTAGATTGACTTGCAGCCACGGCAACCGTTTGCGCACGGCAAAAGGGGCTTTAGAAAGCGCGTGTTCTTCTTTACCAGCACCAAACATAGTTAACAAATCCCCACTTACCGCTTCACGAGCGGCCATGCGTACGGCATCGTTTCTTATAATTCCCAACAAGTGGTTGTGAATATCCACTACTGGAATTTGCAACAGATCATACTTTTCTATAACTGCTAAGACTTCTTCTCTTGTAGCCATCGCTGGTATGCTGTATGCTTGATACATCAACTCATTGAGCTGTTGCTCTGGCTCGGCAATAGCCAAGTAATTGACAGGAACCCTACCGACCAATTTGTGTTCTTCATCTACAATATAGACTGTAAGAATCCTCCTGTCGCCTACTTTCCGCAATTTGTTGAGCACGGTATCGACCGTGTCCTCTTTGAGACCAGTAACTAAATGGGTTTCCATAAGAAACCCCGCACTATCTTCGCTATAATTTAAAAAATCCTTGATTTGTCGCGAAGACATTTTAGAAAGTAATTTCAACTTTTCATCAACCAGCGTTCGATCTAGTCTAGATAATACCCGTGCAGCTTTGTGCGCATCCGCCTTTTGAAATATTTTTTTAAATAGATCGTCATCAATGGTAGGGAGAAGGTCAACCATAACGTAGGCTGAAAATTCAAAAAATACCTGTTGAGCAAGAGTTGCTGTAGAAGTGGTTAGAAATGATAGTATTTCTTGATGCCCCTTGTTTTCAAGGGCGTTGGCCTGCTCTCTTGCTGATTGTATTAAAGATTCTTTGTTTGACATACTTGTAAGTTCCTGATTATGAAGTTGCATCGTGCGGCTATAGTTTATCCACGAAAGGATAATGTTATTGGTAATGAAATTGTTGTTGAATAAGAACAAACACTTGCCGCATGCCTCATAAAATGAACCAGCTATAAGTTAAAAAAAATCAGCGTAGAGGTAGGAAAAAAGAGCCTGATCTCGCCACAGGCGCGGGCGTTAGCAGCACTAGAGTTCCTCAAAATTTAAGACAAAAGTCGTAGTAGAAGCATTAAAAAACCTAGCTAGTTGGTCTTGCATACGCAACAACTACCAAGTAATAGAATAACCAACTGCTACTTCTTCGGCTTCTATTGTACAATTTCTTCTATTTTTACTATCTTGGTAAAGAACCACCTAGAGGCCGCATCTTGAAGGCTTCTGAAATAACCACTTTGCACTACCAACTGACCATTGGTAGTTTTTACCATAAGTTCCCCGCTTTAATAACCATTTTGAAATCTTTCTAAACCAATTTATCATGAATTATTTTATGTTTTTTTTATTGCTTTGTGCCACGTGGGCACAAGCACAATCCTCCAATGGACGTTTAAAAGTTGGAGAGGTCTATCCCGCAGCGTACCAAACGGCCCATCCTTATGCAGCAACTACAGATGGACGCGTAATTTTTGAGCAGGAGTTTTACAATAAAAAATCGGCCTACATCAAGCTCTACTTTGAGGACTTTGATTTGGGTCCCGATGATTATGTCGAGATTTCTACCTACAACACAGGCGAATCCGTTCTTTACGCCAAGCAGGGAAAAATCGTGGATAAAGAAGGCACCATGACCAGTAATTTTTGGTCGGGTATTTTGTTTGATGAGCGTATAACGGTGCGTCTCCACACCCAGAGCGGCAGCAACAAACACAGCGGATTTAAGATTACGAAAGTGGCCTACGGCTACTCCGCAGAGCAGCTAGCGGCTCTAATGCCATTGTCGAGTAAGTCCAATAATTGCGACGACATAGAGCGAATTGCCTGTGCGACCACTGTGCAACAAGACAAAGCTAAAGCGGTCTGTCGATTGTTTATTAATGGCATGTACGGTTGTACGGGTTGGTTACTTGGGAACGATGGCCATGTAATGACCAACGAGCATTGTATTACCAACACCACGGAAGCACAAAACACGGATTTTGTTTTCAACGACCAGTATGTTTCTTGCAATACCGCTAGCATGACCAAAGCGGTGCAGGATGTAGTTGCAACCAGTAGCACTATTGTAAAGTCCAATGCCGCGATGGATTATTGCCTGCTCAAACTACCCGTCAATCCTACAGGCACCTATGGCTACCTTCAGTTGGACGAAGACGGCCCTAGTAACCATCAACAGGTATACCTGATCCATCATCCAGGCGGGCGCCCCAAAAGTATCACGTCTACCAGTCCATTTGGTCTATTTAATCAGTCCCGAATCTACTTGCTCGATGCTACAGAGTTTTACTATTATGCCGAAGCGGAAGGCGGTAGTTCTGGGTCCCCTGTTCTTAATTTTTATACAAACAAAGTCTTGGGTGTCAATGCGTTTGGAGGTGGCTGCACCTCTGGCTCTGCAAGCCCTTCCAACCTCTTGATTACAGACTTGGGCAGCGCCATGCCTAGAGAAGGCATTCCTGGCGCTATTGGCTACGTCAATGCTTTTCCCTACCAAGAGAGTTTTGAAACGGGTACGCCCAACACTTGGCGCCAAACAACGGACGATACGCACGATTGGACCATCACTAGCACAGGAACACCGAGCTATGGCACAGGCCCTAGTGGCGCCTTCCACGGTTTTCATTATGCTTACGTAGAGTCCAGCAGTCCCCATTTTAATAAAACGGCGCACCTTAGTAGCCCCATCTTTAATTTGGCCAATTTAGCACAACCTGCTTTGAGTTTTAAATACCACATGTATGGGGCAGATATGGGAGGACTAGCGCTTCAAATTAGCGTCAACAATACCTCTTGGACGACCATTTGGAACCGTTGGGGAGACCGCAACAACCAGTGGCGCCAAGTTTATATTGATCTAATTCCCTATCTTCCTAGTGGTATCGGCCCCAAAGACGTTCAATTCCGCTTTGTTGGGATGACTGGAAACGGCTATCGGAGCGATGTGGCCATAGACGATATTCGCGTTTACTCTACGTTCTATACGCTTTGCAATTACGGCAACGATGCCACCCACGATTTTGAAGATGATTTAGATGGTTGGAAATATTCGACCAGTACCTTCTTCCGTTGGGGGCAGCAGTCGGGCTACTCCCCCCAAGCAAACGGCCCTAGTGGCGCACACAGCGGGTTGGATTATTTACACATCCACACCGATAACAACATTCCTGGATTGGGCGTCACTGCTGCACTAGAAAGCACCTGTTTTACCTTAAACAGCTATACCAATCCATCGCTTTCGTTTTGGTACAACATCCCTGGTATTCATTATCCTGGCATAGAATATCCTGGCGCCCTTGAATTGTACATCTCCACCGATTTTGGAGCGACTTGGACGCCCTTCTGGTCTAGGAACTACGGTACCTCGGGACAATGGACCAAAGAGACGCTTTCGCTCTCTGGTTATAACACTCAGACGGTCAAATTTAAGTTTGTCGGCACGGCCAACAGCGGTTACAACATCTCCTTAGACCTATTCAAACTCTACAGCAACAATCTCATTATTGTTTTCAAAGAGGGAGAAACCGATCCTGCTGCGGCGCTGCCCAGCTTAACCGATGTTGCCCCTACGCTAGCGGCCTATCCCAATCCGTTCACACAGCAACTTCAGGTGGAAACCACCCTGCCCAACGTTCAAGGCTATCGCCTGCTCAACCTACAGGGGCAAGTTGTCCAAGTAGGGGACTTTCCAAACAGTTCGATGATGTTGGATGTTTACGACTTGCCTACTGGCGTCTATTTTCTAACGCTTTACAACGAAGAAACCCAACTGGTTCAGAGAGTAATTAAGCAGTAACTTCTACCCTACTCCATCATATTAGCAGCCACTCCCTTGCTGGAAGTGGCTGCTTTTTTAGGGGTGGCGGCATCGCCTGCGTCCTAATTTTGGATGTTTTTTTTTGCGCGCGCAAGTAGAATTATAAAGAAATAACCAATGGCTATACCCTACTACTACTCCACCAGCTTACCACTGTAGACCTGTTGCGTAGCGGTACGAATCGTGAACCCATAGGTTCCCGTACTCCTACCCCGCTGGCGTAAGTCTTTAGCTTGCATCATTTAAAAAATCTGTACTCTTGATAGGCGGTAACTTGTGCCAACATCTCGGGACATACGCAATGCCGTCCAAGCTAGAATTTCCTAATAGACTTGGAACAACAAT
>CAYUZF010000295.1:939-5450 GCA_964449615.1 uncultured Aureispira sp. | reverse complement strand
TTCGCAGTTTTTGAGCTATATCATTCGCACTTCTTTGCAGGAACGCATACAGACCACGACTAACATCGGCCTTTACGAACCGTTGTTGATGGATTTGGACGCGGCATTGGCGCAGCAACAAACCGCTGCCACCAGCAAAGAAAAAGTAGCGGTTTTCTTGGGAGGCTATTCCTCCGAGCGCCATATTTCGGTAGAAAGCGGACGCAATATTTATGAGAAATTAGCCAGCTCGGATCGCTATGAGCCGTTGCCTATTTTTGTAACGGGCAATGCCGAAGCGCACCAGCTCTACCACATTCCCATTAATCTGCTCTTAAAAGACAACGCCGACGATATTGGCGACAAGCTTGTACCAGCAACATCCCATTATAGAAAAAATCCAACACCGCTGCCGTGCCATTACGGCGCGCTACACGCAGCAGCCGCCCATTTTTGCACCCGAAGAATGGACCTACGAGCAATTGGTTCAGCGGGTAGACAGTGTGTTTATTGCTTTGCACGGTCGCCCTGGCGAAGACGGAGCGGTACAGCGCCGTTTGCAAGCGTATCAATTGCCGTTCAATGGCTCGTTGGCCGCTTCGGCAGCCATTACTATTGATAAATACGAGACCTTGCAACGCCTTAAAGCGGCAGGTTTGCCCGTCACGGAGCAGTTGTTGATTACTAAAAATGAGTTCCAACAAGCAGACTTTGGACAAGGTAGAAAAAGTGCTGTCTTACCCGCTTATTGGCAAGCCCGTAGACGACGGCTGTAGCTCGGCGGTCAAATTACTCAAAAATAGAACCCAGTTGCGCGCATTTTTAGAAGCGTTGTTCAGAAATACGACTTTTGTAAGCGAGCACAACAGCGACTTGTTACAACTCAAACCCAAAGAAGAGTTCCCACAAAAAACACTGGCGCTTTTGGAAGCCTTAATTACCCAAGAGGAAGCCGTCCATTTCTTGGAAATCACAGGCGGTTTGTTGACACACTACGACGAACAGGGGCAATTGCAGTACGAAATTTTTGAGCCGTCTGAAGCTTTGGCAACGGGCGAAGTGCTGTCGTTAGAAGAAAAATTCTTGGCAGGCGAAGGCCAGAATATTACACCTGCGCGCTTTGTTCCCAAAGGCATGCCTTTCGACCACGAAACCATTTCCAAACAAGTCCGCGCTACGCTACAACAGGCCGCCGAGTTGCTGAACATCACTGGCTACGCCCGCATTGACGCCTTTGTACGCATCTACGCCGATGGCCGCGCCGAAACCTTAATCATTGAGGTCAATTCTTTACCTGGTATGACACCAGCTACCTGTATTTTTCACCAATGTGCCATCAATGGCTATAAGCCTTATGAGTTCATCGACCACATTTTACGATTTGGTACCCAGCGCAACCAACAACAGCACTTGGGCGAACTTACGCAGTAACCCACTTTTACACAACACAAGAACAATATCCTATTATGGCAAATAAAATTAGCACCTTCTTTTCCGATTTATGGCGTTTGCGCGGTTTTTTATTAAAGAACCTTTTAGCGTTGGTAGTGGTGACGTTTGTATTGATACAATTGGCGCTTTGGGGAATGAAATGGTACACCCTACATGGAGAATCCATTGAAGTTCCCGACTTGATGAACATGGATGTTAAGGAGGCGGAAAACCTACTAAAAACGCGCAAGTTGTCTTTTGAAGTGGTGGATTCTGTTTGCAAAGGCAAGGCCAATGGGGGAATCATTAAAGAGCAAAACCCCAAGCCTGCCCAGCGTGTAAAAGAAAGTCGCAAAATCTACCTCATTGCCACGCGCTACGAAAAATGCAAGGTCAAAGTCTACTACGATCAGCTCATTGGCCGCTCGAGAAAACAGGTGGTGCGGTTCCTACAACGCAGCAATCTAAAAGTGGGCAAACTCACCTACCGCCCTGGCGGCAGAGCAGAAAACACCGTGGCAGAGGCCTCGGTGAATGGCGTACCTATTTTTGTAGAAGTAAATCCCAACAGAGGCGAGAAAAAACCAGAAGATGGCCGTCCTGTCCCACAGGGTTCTATCGTAGATTTGGTTTTATTGGAGGGCATAGACGCCTTGCCTCAACGCGTACCCGACCTTATTTGCGACAGCTACGGCGCAGCAGAATTTGCTATCAAAGGCAGCCAATTTAACATAGGACGCATTCATTTGGACGGCAACATCGTCGATACGCTCAACGCTTGGGTCTGGAAACAAAGCCCTTCGGCCAACGACAAAGTGGGCATGATGTGTGGTTGACTGCCGAATACCCCGCAGGTTGCGAGGAAGAAATTTTGCCGCCCCCCGCCCCTGAAAACAACGGCGTTCAGTACAATACGACAGAGGGTGGATAATTAAAAAAAGAACAAAGAACTTTCGAGCTGCGAAATTCGGGGGCAGTGGAATTAATCCTTGACGCATCGCAATAAATAACCTTGCTCAAATTCCGTCGCATCTGTTTCTGTGATCATACTAGGACATTTGTTAGAATGACAGGTTAGATGGAAGAAGTTCCACTGTTGCTGCTCATTTAAAAAAGGAAACTTTATGTGCATAAAACTCGGCAATTTTCTAGGCATTTGAACCTTGATATCTAGCCCGAGGAAATTGACAGCAGGTTTTTTGTACAAACAATAAGCTTGATTTCTGTAGAGAAACATCGCACCAATGTCTCCCAGTTTATCCGCCTCAGAAGGGTCAAAGGTTACCGTCAAATCCTTGTGGTTTTTCTCGTAAGGCACGCGCTCTGATGCGGTTGTTCTGTTCTGGTAACCATTGGGATCCTGCTCAAAATATTGATTGACAAGCACCAACAGATGTCGCCAATCTTCTTCGGTTGCTGTGTGCCAGCCTACTGGACAGACATGGTTGTATTCCTTATGCGTATATTTTTGACCGTTGTTAAACCGTAAGGTGTCAGGAATAGAAGTCGCGGTTTGGTAATTCAAATGCTGGGTCATCCATGTTTTTTCATTAATAGTAATGGTTCCGTAGACTTGTGCATCTCTAGGATCGGTTACGGTATTTCTACTGGCCTCTAAGCGCTCTTTTAGAAGCTTTTTTTCTCTCGAAAGTGGATTTCCTACGGTGATGAGTTGACACTTAACTATCTTTTTCATCCAGATGGCTTCTTCCAACTGGTTGTATTTAAAATCTGCAATTTTTAAGTCGTCTAATTCAGCAAGGCCTATGGGGAGTTCCTTCAAAAAGCAAAACCCTACTCGCAGTTCTTCTAAGCTTTCCCAAGCAGAAATATTAGGCAAGCGCTTTAGTTGATTGAGGCTTAAATCCAATAGCTTTAATTGCTTGGTAAACACAATTGCTGGCGCAATGCGTTCTAACTCATTCTGGCTTACATCCAGTGTTGTCAACGCTTCAAATTGCCCCGCCTCTTCAGGCAATACTACAATTTTATTTTCACCCAAATCCAAGTTTTTTAAGACTTTTAGCGCAAGCAAGGCTTTAGGAAACTGCGTTAAATCGCAACGTAGGAGAAAGAGCTTTTCTACAGTAAAATTATCTGTAGCAAAAGAGGAAGGAAAGGACAAAGGATTATGACTCAGCTCAATGTGTTGAAGCTGGGACAAGGCCAGCAAACTAGTCGGAAACGCTTTCAGTCTATTGTTGATGAGATTGATTTTTGTTAAAGCTAGGAGTTGTGGACTAAAAACAGGGGTGCGTTCCAATGGATTATTGCTCATATCCAAGAAAGAAAGCTGTTGAAGTCTATTAATGCCCTTAGGGTAGAGCTTTAGACCATTGTTGGACAAGTCCAGACGTTTTAGTTGTTTCAGTTGTTGTATTGATGCGGGAAGTCGCACTATCCTATTGTCACTTATGTCCAACCCCGTCAGCCCTTTTAGTTGCATAAGAACAGGAGGCAGCTCCTTCCAGTTCATGTTCTTTGCTGTCAATTCCTTTAACGATTTTAGTTGAGGCAGGTTTTTAGGGAGTTGGAGTTTAGGGCATCCGCTGAGGTATAATTTTTCTAGTTGTGGCAACCGTAAGAGGGCTTTTGGTAAACATTAGAGTACCCTAGAATCTGCTAGGAACAAGCTTTTCAGCTTGGTAAGTTGGTCTACTTGAACTAACAAACTGTCCTCTGCATCTTCTCCTGACAAATAGAGCGAATAGACTTGCTCGGTTGCCTCTAGCGCATCTTTCATGCTGTAGTAGGTCTTGTCTACTTGTGCTTGTACCGTAGATAATACGCTACAAACCAAGAATAATGCAATAAATAGAGGTACGGGTATTTTTTTATTCATTGTAATAATCTATAATTTATAACACCTAATATTGATTCAGCAAGCTCCGATAGCCCAACATTTACCGCGTATAGTGGCGTTTTTTGAACCAGTGTACCAACGCCCCAACCAACAATAGTTGCACAGCCACAGCCAAGACAAAAAACAACCCATACGAGTCTGCCGTCAGATAATGGTAGAAGCTCCAGTGTGGCCAAAAAGTAGGCAGCACCGCAAAGGCATAAGCGTAATCGGGCAAAAAGAAAGCCGCTACAGGTAA
>CAYUZF010000295.1:0-929 GCA_964449615.1 uncultured Aureispira sp. | reverse complement strand
GCCGGCAAGGATGAAAACAATGATTGCCCCCGTGGCGTATAAAATGGCAAACAACAAAAATACCCCCCAAGAATAGGCCGTAAAAAAGGGTTGAACCAGCAAAACTACAAAGGTAGAAAGCACCGAAAGTACATAGGGCAACAACAACCGACCCAGCAACAGTTTATTCTTAGAAATTGGTAGAATGCTGTACACTTTGGCTACTTCCGTGTCGCGCTCGTCCAAAAATACCATACTGTAAATAAAACCGTACATCGCTGAGGCTTGTGTACAAGACAACAACACCACATAAATCATATACTCCGCTGTGCTGGGATAAGTCTTCGCCAAATAAGGACAAAACCAAGCGACGACAACAATGATCAAGAGTGGCATGAAAAAAAAGACCCGCAGCGAAGGATCGCGAAAAATTAATTTAAAATCGCTGCTCGCGGTTTGAAAAATAGAAGCGGCCATAGTTTATTTTATCAATCATGAAAAACAGTTCGTTATAAGCAGCTGGAGACTTCCCCTAGTCTACAACAGTTTTATAAAAACGCCAGTAGGCTCCCACATAAAACACAACTATCCAAAAAATACTCATCCCATAAGAAAGCCCTGTATGCACAGAAACCCTAGCATCGTAAGTTTCCAGCAGTAAGTTGGTGGGTCCTTGTGTGGGTACGATGACCAGCCAAGGCGCTTCTACCAATTCAAAATACGGCAACAGCGGCAAGCTCAACAACAACAGAACAGGCACCGACAACAGCACGTAATTCAACACCTCATCGGTATAAGAAATCAACCACACCCCTGCCAAACTAAACAGCAAGGTAATCAGAAATGCGCCCAATGAAAACTGAAACCAGTCTATGTTCCAACCCAGCGCTGCCAACGCCATTCCCGTAGCACAAGCCCACCCAACCACAGACAAACTCAACACCCGCGCC
>CAYUZF010000294.1:0-5477 GCA_964449615.1 uncultured Aureispira sp. | reverse complement strand
TTTTTGGTCATTGGGCCACAATCGCCGTCTACCACTACCTTCAACAGCGTTTGCACGGCTTTTACATCCGCCTCTTCGTTCTCCCCACGCACCCCGACAGAGGCACTAATACTGCTGCCGCTGGAATTGTCGTCCCTGGTACCCGTATCAGAATTATTATCACCGCTGTTGTCGCTAATACCCGCCAATTTGTTCCAAGTTCTGCTATTGGGTTCAATCAAGCCCGAAACGGGTTTGATGTCATTTTGGCGCTGGAACATCTTGATTGCTTTCTTGGTTTTAGGGCCACAATCGCCGTCTACTTTTATTTTTAATAGAGCCTGAACCGTTCTAACATCGGTTGCATCGTTGTTGCCGCCTACACCAACCGAAGCGCCGATGTTTGTACTACTACTATCCGTGTTGGGAGTTTGGGTAGCTGCATTAATTTTAGGCAAAAAAGAGCGCAGCTTTTCTGCAATTTCGTTGTGAGAAGAAGTATCGAATTTATTTTCGTGCAGCGCTAAATAATCCTTGATGTAATTTTCTAATTCAACGAGTTTGTCGAGTAAGGCCATAATTAAGAGTGGTTCGATGGTTGATAATGTCTAATAAAAAGTGCATCAAATGCAGTTGTCCATGCAGTATTTGGGCAAGCGGCTTAGAAATCGACTAAAGCTAAACATTTTATACCAAAAAAACAAGCCTTTTTATAAGAAGCAGTGTAGTGCAACGCACATTGCTGCTGCGCTTTCAAATCGTAGGTGTTGAAAGCAGTCTACCTTTCAAGCAAAACCTAGTGGTCGTTGTTGGTAGTTTACTACACACCGACTGCCACCGACGAAAATTAACAGCCATAAAAAAACGCCCTTCCAACAAGACGTTGAAAAGGCGTTTGAATAGTTGTGCAAAAACAACCTAGTGGCTGCTTTGCAGCTGTTTTATTGGTTGGCTTACATCATGCCAGGCATGCCACCGGGCATTCCGCCAGGCATACCCGCAGGTGCGCTATTTTCTTCAGGAATGTCACTGATGACACATTCTGTAGTCAAGATCATAGAAGCGATAGAACCTGCGTTCTCTAGTGCTACACGCGATACTTTGGTAGGATCGATTACACCAGCTGCTTTTAAATCTTCGTAGGTTTCGGTACGGGCGTTGAAGCCAAAAGACCCTTTGCCTTCGCGTACTTTCATGACGACTACAGAGCCTTCCAAACCAGCGTTGTTTACGATGGTACGCAAGGGCAATTCCAAAGAACTACGGACGATATTTACGCCTGTTGTTTCATCGTCGTTGATGCCTTCGAAGCCTTCTAGGCTGTCGATAGTGCGCACTAAAGCGACACCGCCACCAGCAACAATGCCTTCTTCTACAGCGGCACGAGTTGCGTGCAACGCATCGTCTACACGGTCTTTTTTCTCTTTCATTTCTACTTCTGTAGAAGCCCCAACATACAAGACAGCTACCCCGCCAGACAATTTGGCCAAACGCTCTTGTAGTTTTTCTTTATCGTAATCAGAAGTGGAGTTCTGAATTTGGTTTCTGATCTCGTTTACACGCGCTTCTACTTTCTCTTCTGTACCGACACCGTTAACGATGATGGTGTTGTCTTTGTCGATGGTTACGCGCTCACAGCTTCCCAGGTGGCCCAACTCTACTGCTTCCAAACTGTGGCCTGTCTCTTCGGCAATCAACGTACCGCCTGTCAAAATGGCGATGTCTTGCAACATAGCTTTGCGGCGATCCCCAAAACCTGGCGCTTTCACCGCGGCTACTTTTAAGCCCAAGCGCAAACGGTTGACTACCAATGTGCTTAGTGCCTGGCTTTCTACGTCTTCTGCAATGATCAACAACGGACGACCTGCACCGTGTGCTTTCTCCAATACAGGAACGATGGACTGGATGTTAGAGATTTTTTTATCGTGGATAAGAATGAAGGGGTTTTCAAACTCTGCCTCCATAGACTCGGTATTGGTAACAAAGTAAGGCGATAGATAACCGCGATCAAACTGCATACCGATTACTTTTTCCACGTAAGTTTCACGGCCTTTGGCCTCTTCTACAGTAATCACCCCATTGGTTGTTACCTCTTCCATCGCTTCTGCAATCAACTTTCCGATTTCGGCATCGCCGTTGGCAGAAATAGTAGCTACTTGCTTGATTTTCTCAAAGTCACTGCCAATAATTTCAGAGCTTTCTTTCAAGTGTTTGATTACTTGATTAACGGCCTTGTCAATACCGCGTTTCAAATCCATAGGATTTGCGCCAGCAGCGACACTTTTCAAACCAGCATTAACAATAGCTTGTGCCAATACAGTGGCGGTAGTTGTACCATCACCTGCAACGTCTGCGGTTTTGGCGGCTACTTCTTTTACCATTTGAGCGCCCATGTTGGCGATGGGATCTTCCAATTCAATTTCGCGCGCTACAGACACACCATCTTTTGTGATGTGTGGTGCGCCAAAGCTTTTTTGAAGGACAACATTACGGCCTTTGGGGCCTAAAGTTACTTTTACAGCATCGGCAAGGGCATTCACGCCTTCTTGCAATTTATTGCGAGCATCTGTGCTAAAGCTAATTTTTTTAGCCATGATTCTTGTTCGTTTTTTATTTTAATAATTGGATATAAATAATGGGTCAGGGAAGGAGTGGTGGATTAATCCAAAATCAACAAAATGTCGTCTTCTTTCATAATCAAATAATCTTCTCCCTTGTGGCTTACTTCTTGACCAGCATACTTGCCGTACAAAACAACATCGTCTACTTGAACAGTCATTTTGTTGTCCTCTTTGCCAGGGCCAACAGCTACAACCGTACCACGTAGCGGTTTCTCTTTAGCCGTGTCAGGAATAATGATACCACCCTTAGTTGTTTCTTCTGCGGGTGCAGGTTTTACCAAGACTCTATCATTAATTGGTCTCATAGTAAGTTTATTTATTATATGATTAAAAAATTTTAATTAATAGGAACGTTGGCAGCAATACAGTGTGCACAGTGTTCAACACCGATTGCTACACATCTTATACCAAGTGGTCTTTTATGTCGTTTTGTCAGTTTTGGGGTGACAAAATGAAGCATTGCCCTGCATATTGTCACTTCTGTTTAGTCGTGCATAGCGCAACAAAATCTTCATAAAGCAGTATACTAGTTCTAGTAAAAAGACAATGAGAATTAGGTGAGAACCGATAAATTCTCGCCACCCTACAAAAAAAGAACCGTGCATACAGAGTTGAAGGAACAATGTGAGCATCTACATGCTCTTCTAAAAAATAACAATCCACAAAATGTTATACTAGCAGCTACTATTGCAAAAGCCAATCCCGATTTGCTACAACACCTAATTCAAGAGGCTCCACATCTAATTGAGGCTACTTGGAGTGCTAGGATGGTACACAACATGTTGCTGGTAGCAAAAGAGATTCCCGCCGTTCGGCAAGTGTTGGAAGCGCGTTATGGGGAATTAATCGACCGACTGGGGCGCTTCCAGGAGGAGGGCTTGCAATTAAAGCATTTGCCCGATGTTTGTAAGCATTGGAAAAAACGCTTGACCAACGCCGCGCTCACCAATTGGCAGCCCCAAGCCATAACGCAACAAGTATTGGCGACCATTCCTATCAAAGCGTTAAATTTGAGCGGACAGCCGCACAGTGTTTTTCCAAGTTGGCTGCCTTATCTCCAACGGTTAGAAAACTTAGATTTGTCCAATACCCTATTGTCGGCCATTCCTAAAGTCATTTACCAACTCAAAGGACTTACAACGCTTATTTTGGACGATAATCTGTTGAAAGAATTGCCCAATACACTCGGTTGCCTAGAGCAGTTGCACACTTTATCTATAAGAAACAACCAACTTACGACTTTACCACTTTCTATTGGGCAACTATCACAGTTGCGCGTGTTGGATTTGGGACGCAATCAATTGCAACACCTACCCTCCAGCATCACAGAACTCCAATCCTTAGAATATTGTTATTTGGCCAGCAATCAATTGACAACGCTGCCTGTGTTGGAAAAAGGCTTGCCCTGCTTAAAAACGATCAATTTAAACGACAACCAACTACAAAAGGTGCCCGATAGTTTGCGGCCGTGTTCACACTTACAAGAGCTTTTCTTAACGGGCAACCGCCTTCGCCAGCTGCCTGACTGGCTGGGAAATTTAACAGCTTTAAAAAAGCTATTTTTAGCCAACAACCAACTGGCCGAACTGCCCATACAGATAGCTCAACTCACTCAACTCAAAGCCTTGTATTTACACAACAACAAGCTGACGTACTTGCCCGATGTATGGCAGGCGTTGCAGCAACTGTATTACTTGGATGTAGAGGTTAATCCCTTAGTAGAATTTCCGCCTTCTATCGTACAATTAAAGGCGCTTCAATTCTTGCGCTGTTCCCAAACGTCCATTACTGCGCTGCCCAAAGGTTTGCTAGCCTTGCCCAAATTGCGCAGTATACACCTAAAAGATACAGCACTTTCCAAGCGTATTGGCTGGAAATACATACGGCACTACCAACAATTGTTGCAGGTAAAAACCTTGTTGGACCAGGAGCGTGAAGAATCAAACGAAAAGTAGTTAGCGAAAAGGCGGCGGAATGCGTTCTAAAATACCCGTTTTGTAACGTTCATACAACTTCAACCGATCCAAATGCACATAGCCGATGTAGCAACCACAAGTAGCGTTGCTGCACAAGCGCGGACGTAGGACTTGGGCGATGTCTTGGGTATAAATATTGCCCAGCACGTCATCAATAAAATGACAGCGCCGTACATCGCCTGCACCATCTACAGTAAACGCCGTCTGACCCGCTTGGCAAGACTGGTTCAGACTTGGATGGTATTGATTGTTGTAAGAAAATAAAGGATCTACGCGCTCAATTTGCGCAATTTCAGCAGGCGTATAGTACTGTTCTACGCGCTTGTAAGCATTGGCCCAAACATAGCGGTGGGCGGGCAAATGCGCCCGCAAGGCTTCCAAATAGGACAAGTCTTCTTTCAAGGCAACCAACCCCACGCTGTAGCGAATTCCCAGTGCTTCCAATTGCCAACAACGCGCCACAAATTTGTCCAACGTAATTTGACTGGGGTGGAAGGTCGTCCAGAGGGCAAAGCGCGCTCGATTGACTTGTGCCATCCAGTTTAAACTGCCCGATAAGTTGGTCTGAATGCTCACCCGCCGCACGTGGGGCAAGTGGCTCAGGCGAGTCATGGCTTTTTGGTAGGCCTTGCGGATTAGGCCCTCGCCCCAGGGCGTGAATAAAATGCCGATTTGCTCTTGGCGCGTCGCTACCCAATCTACAAAACGCTGCAAACGCGCCGCGTCATCTGCCAACTCCGCTTTGGTGTTTTTAGTTTTGGCAAAAGGGCAGTAGGTGCAACTGTAGTTACAGCTGGACAAAGGCCCGCGATAGAGAATAGACCAAGAAGACATTGATAGACAGTTTATTTTTTATTTTAAAAAAGGGGCTTAATACGCTGTTGCATAAAGAACAATTGCC